>JBMDXA010000009.1:0-10255 GCA_048594725.1 Candidatus Kapaibacteriota bacterium | reverse complement strand
GGCGCATCTGGCCGGGGCGATAGGGGGGATGCTGGCAACGATACTGGTGGCGCCGGATGTGGTGACGATCTTCCGGTAGGGAGGGGAGTCTCGCCGGGCGGCCCCCATGGGCCGATGCCCGCAAGCTGGGGAAACCGTTGCATGAAGAGCCCTCCTTGTGCTACTTTTCCCTCTCGTGTTGCGTGATTTGATATGAATGAGTCCGGGGTTCCATGTAGCAGGAGGGCACGTACGTCATGGTAGCAGCATCCCTTTCGCGAAAGATTCTGATAGCGGTCGTTATTCTCGTGGCGGTTCATTTTCTGACCGCCGGGGTGATGACCGGGGCGCTTGTGCTGGAGCCCTCCAGGGTGATACCCGATCTGCAGATCTGGCGCGTGCTCACCTATACGCTGGTGCCGGGATGGTTCGGGCTCCTGTTCGCGGTGATCACCTTTACGGTGCCGGGAGAGGAGCTGGAGGGGATGATCGGGGGGCGGCGCTACGGCCTGCTGCTGCTGGGGGTGGTGCTGATAGCCGCGGCGCTTCATATGCTCCTGTTCTACCGGGGACATACCGAGCTGTACGGCGTCGGGAATCCCGCCATCTTCTCCTTCGTCGGGTTCGTCTATCTGTTCCCGAACAGCGAGCTGCGGCTCCTGTTCTTCAATATCAGAAGCTGGGTGCTGCTGGCGTTCATGGCCGGCGCGCTTCTGTGCCTGGGGCTGATGGCTGCGTTCTCCGGCGGGAGCTTCTGGCCGTTCTTCGCGCAGGGGGGGATAGGGCTGCTGCTGGGAGGACTGTACTTCCATGCGCGATTCCAGAAATATCCCTTTCTGCTGCGTCCGATCAGGAGCATGGAGCGGATGGCCGGGTTCGGCCGCTACCCCTCGGTGGCGCCCCGTCCGGCACAGGCGCCGCGCCGCGCGATGACCCAGCAGCAGGTGCGCGTCAGGATACCGTTCCAGAAGCCGGTCCCGCGAGAACTCTCCGATGAGGAGCGCCTGAACATGATCCTGGACAAGATCCACGAGAAGAGCTACACCGCGCTGAGCGATGAGGAGAAGAAGTTCCTGAACGATTACTCCGGACGGTTGTAGCGTCCCGGCCGAAATCTTTGCATCAAACGCCCTTTTACACTTCCCGCGCGGGAGTTTTCAGTAAGTTTGCCCTGTTATGACACTTGCAGAACGCCTAGAACGAGTAAAGGGAAAAGTCCTTCCGAAGCTCACCGAGCATTTCGGGGAGGACGCTTTCACATATGCCGAACACCGGGGCGAACTCTCGGTCTCGGTATCGAGCGAGCAGCTGATCGATTTCATCGGCTATCTCCGCGATGAGCCCGAGATCCGGTTCAACTTCCTGAAGGATGTCTGCGCGGTGGATTGGAACCGCCGCAAGCAGCGCTTCGAGTTGATCTACAACCTCTGGTCGAGCGATAACAACCTCCGCCTGCGGGTGAAGTGCTTCGTCGAGGAGAAAAATCCCCACGTGGAGAGCCTGACCGCGCTCTACAAATCGGCCAACTGGTACGAGCGGGAAACCTACGATATGCACGGCATCTTCTTTGACGGGCATCCGGACCTGCGCCGCATGTACATGCCGGAGGATTTCGTGGACCCGAACACGGGCGACCCTCTGTATCCGCTCCGCAAGGACTTCCCGATGATGGGGGTTCCGGGATCGCTCCCGCTGCCGGAGAGGAACTGAGGGTTGGTGATTGGTTTTTAGTACTTAGTACTTAGAGTTCCTACCGGAATGAAGGTGGTTAGTCGTTATTCGTCTGTGGCAGGCATTTCCGCTGCGGGCAACTATCTACTAACTGCCAACACTTCCCAGGAACTAAGCACTACAGCCGCCGCAAGCGGCGTCTAAGTACTATCCGCAGGAAGAACCAGCGACACGGACTACTGACACACTATCATGAATATAAATTCGACGGCGACGCTCGATCGCGTCTATGACGTCCGCCAGCGGAAGATCCTCAGCAAGATCATCGACAAGGATACGACGATCACGCTGGAGGGGCGCGACCCGCTGGAGAACACGATGATCCTGAACATGGGGCCGCAGCATCCGGCAACCCACGGCGTGCTCCGCGTGCTTCTGCGTCTCGATGGCGAGACCGTGGAGAAGTGCGTGCCGGAACTCGGGTATCTGCATCGCGGATACGAGAAGCTGGGGGAGAACATCACCTATCATGAGTTTCTCCCGCATACCGACCGCCTCGACTACCTCTCGCCGCTGTCGAACAATGTGGCGTTTGCGATGGCCGTGGAGAAAGCCGCCGGTATCGAGATCCCGCTGCGCGCGGCCTGGATTCGTACCATGATCTGCGAGCTGGCACGCATCTCCTCCCACCTGATGGCGATGGGCGCCATGGCGATGGATTGCGGCGCGGTGACGATGCTGCTGTGGACGTTCCGCGAGCGCGAGAAGCTGTACGATATCTTCGAGCGGTTCTGCGGCGCACGCTTCACTACCAGCTATACCCGCATCGGCGGCGTTGCCAACGACTTCCCGCCGGAAGTGGTGCCGATGATCCGCCAGTTCATCGATGAGTTCCCCGGCAACCTGAAGGATTTCGAGGGGCTTATCAACCGCAACCGCATCTTCGTAGAGCGCGTCTCCGGCGTGGGCATCGTCTCGGCGGAGGATGCCATCTCGCTGGGGCTGACCGGCGCCTGCCTGCGCGGCTCCGGTATCCCGCACGATCTGCGCCGCGATGAGCCGTATCTGCTCTATGATGAACTCGATTTCGATGTCATCACCCATAACGATGGCGACTGCCTTGCGCGCTACCTGGTGCGCGGCGCGGAGATGAAGGAGTCGGTGAAGCTGGTCCGCCAGCTCCTCGGCAAGATCCCGGAAGGGGAGACCATGGCAAACCAGGCGCATCATGTGCTCCCCGGCAAGACCGAGATCTATACGAAGATGGAGGAACTGATCCATGACTTCATGCTCGTCAACTTCGGCACGATGCCGGAGCCGGGAGAGATCTACTCGGCCATCGAGGCGCCGAAGGGGGAACTCGGCTTCTATATCGTCTCCGACGGCACCGGCCATGCATGGCGCATGAAGATCCGCTCCCCGTCATTCTGCAACCTCCAGACCCTCCAGCCGATGTGCGAGGGCTCGATGATCTCCGATGTGGTGGCGATCATCGGCTCCATCGATCCGGTGATGGGCGAGGCGGACAAGTAGATTTTCGATTGGCAACTATATACTTGAGCGGCCCTGAGTAGCCAGTCTTTAAAGAATCCCACGCAAAGCCGCGAAGGCGCAAAGAAAGACATATTCTTTGCGCCTTCGCGGCTTTGCGTGATGCATCTGCCATGGTTGGGTCTAGCAGGTATATAATCGCCTTTCGGTTTTCGATTGGGGGAGAGTGCAGGGGGGCCGAAGGCCGATGAAAGTGCGATCGCCGCATGATGCCTGATGTTCAGGAGTCATGCGGCGATTTTTTTATCCGTCTTCGATGATCGATGGTTCCTGTGATAGTCTTCTGTCATCCTGAACGAGCAGGGCGGGTTGACGGATCTCGCGGTTGCGAGGCGCGCACCGCAGCTCTGCGGGGCTTCGCTCAGGGTGAGAGCTCTACCGTGGTACCTACGAGCAGGCTACCGGGCGTATGCTGATGAGATTGCACGGAAGGTTCTTTGCCAGAAATACGTGCACACAGCAGTTATCGCTGATCTTCACGGGATACTGCGCCACCTCGGCGGCGATGAACAGGGGGCCGGACGCCGTCTGAATGGTCATCCCGAGAAATTCGTTCGGACAGGGAACCGATATCCGTGTGGGGATGATGGGATTGCAGTAGTCTCCCCCGGGGTGCCAGCCGTCAGACCATAACGTATTGATGATGTTGATGCAGCATGGGATATTGGGTGCTATATCGACGATGAGATCGCAGCACTGCGCCGATGCCTTTGCCGGTGCCAGCGCCGTGATGAGTGCGAACAGGGCGCAGAGTGCGCCGGACTTCAGGATCTGGGTTGCTCGTAGCATAGCGATTCTCCAATTGTTGGTGAGAGGAGCGTTGACGAGCTGCGCCGTACTCGTGGGGTGAAAATCGCCTGTCGGAGCAAGAGTGGCAACGGCCGATCAGCATACGGCGAAACTGGGCAAGCATCTGGTGATGGCGGTGAGATATCTGGCAGCCCCCCGAACGGCGAAGGCCCGCACCGTGCGGGCCCTCATCGAAAATCCAACATCGCAAATCACAACTCTCACGAGTAGATCTGCCGGAGCAGCTTCCGCTTGGCTACCGGCAGGATCGTCTCGTTGAACGGGAAATCCAGATCGGTGGAGAAGAAGTAGGTGGCCGGGTTCGGCAGCTCCCGGTGCTGCCGGATCAGATCCAGCTTGACGCTGCCGGGGGAGAATCCGAGTTCGGAGATCGCCATGCTGCTCAGCGATGTGGTCTTCAGGTTCCGGTACTGCTGGTCCGGCCCGCTGAAGATCGAGATCTCGTAGCGGATCACATGCAGCAGACCGCGCCGCAACTCCGGCAGGAGCAGATATCCTTCCTCGATGTAGGAGGGGAGGATGCCCACCTCCTCCACCTTCATATTCTCATCCACGAAGTTGAAGATGGTCTGCCCCTCCTCGATCGCCTTCTGGATCACCGGGAGCGCCCATCCTATCAGGTCTTCTATGGGGGCCAGACCGTCCAGGTCCAGCGGTTCGTAGATGATCCGTTTCCCCTTCAGGTCTATCTCCCTGATCCTCCTCGGCAGCTCCTCTTTCAGGCTCTGGCTGGACTGGGTGATCTTCTTCAACGTATAATACAGCTCTATCAGATCGGACAGCGGGGGGTAGATCTTGTTCTGCGTGAAGTCCTGGCGGATCTTCCGCAGGCCGTTCAGGATCGTGAACTGGGTGGCTTCGTAGTCCCTCTGCGCTCCGATAAACATCTCCAGGGTCAGCTCGCTCATGGTAACACCTCTTCAGTATACTGCGTTCAACATCCTCTGATAGTTTAAACGCTCTTTCGTTGAATTGCAAGGCTCGCCCCTCGTTGTTCCCATCGCCGGCCGCCGAATCGATGGGTGCCGGAAAACACGCACGCTCGTATATTTATCGTCATGACCCCATCGCAGAGCGGTATGGGCCGTCTGCGCCGGTTATTCCATCTGGAACCCTTTATGAACAAGCGCGTCTCGCTCCATACGCTCGGCTGCAAGTTGAATTACGCCGAGACCAGCACCATCGGTGATCGCTTCCGGCGGGAGGGCTTCGATATTATAGAGTTCGGTGCCCCCTCCGATGTGATCGTCATCAACTCCTGTACCGTCACCGAGAATGCCGACCGCGAGTGCCGCCAGCTTGTGCGCCGCGCCCTGCGAGCAAACCCGGATGCGTTCGTGGTGGTGACCGGTTGTTATGCGCAGCTTCAGCCGGAGGAGATCGCCTCTATCGACGGGGTGGATATGGTGCTCGGCTCGGCCGAGAAGTTCCGGATACTGGAGCTGGCGGAGAACTTCCGGAAGCGGGATGTGCCGAAGGTGGTGGTGGGAGAGATCGCGGAGGATTCGTTCGGGCCGGCCTACAGCGGCGAGGAGGATGCCCGCACCCGCGCGTTTCTGAAGGTGCAGGACGGATGCGATTACAACTGCTCGTTCTGTACCATTCCCCTTGCGCGCGGGGCCAGCCGCAGCCAGCCGATCCAGGCGGCCGTGCGCCAGGCCGGGGAGCTTGTGGCAAATGGCTTCCGCGAGATCGTTATCACCGGCGTGAACGTGGGGGACTTCGGCCGCAAGCGGGGGGAAACGCTCTATGATCTGCTGGTGGCCCTGCACGAGGTGCGGGGGCTGGACCGGCTGCGGATCAGCTCCATCGAACCGAACCTCCTCACCGATCCGATCATCGAACTGTCGGCCCGCTCGCCCATCATGCTGCCGCATTTCCATGTGCCGCTGCAGAGCGGAGCGGATGTCACGCTGGGGAAGATGCGCCGCCGTTACCGCAGCGCCCTGTATCGCGACCGGGTGGAGAAGGTGCTTGCCGAGATGCCGGATGCCGCCATCGGCGTGGATGTGATAGTGGGATTTCCGGGGGAGAGCGACGAGCATTTCGGGCAGACCTATGATTTTCTGCACGCGCTTCCGGTGGCCTATTTCCACGCCTTCACCTATTCGGAGCGGGAGAACACCCCGGCGGCCGGATACGATGCGGCCGTGCCGGTGGAGACGCGGCGCAATCGCACGCGCATGCTCCGGGCGCTTTCCGAGAAGAAACGGGGCGCGTTCGCCGCTGCGCATCGCGGCCAGGTGCGGCCTGTGCTGTTCGAACATGGAGCGCATGGGGCCGGTGATGGCATGATTTATGGGCTTACCGACAACTATATCCGGGTGGCGGTTCCCTACCAGTCGGTCCTGGAAAACCGGATCGTGCCGGTGCGGGTCGGCAAGTTCGATGGCAACCATGCGGTCTCCGAGATCGCCGGGGAGATCGGCGCGGGAGCCGCAGGGACGGAACGGTCCATCGCACTGCCGGTGCTCAATATCCTCCGGTCGTAACCGGCCGTTCATCGAAAAGGTTCATCTCATGCTGGCGCGCATTCTTCAACGTTGTTCGGTGACGGCTGTGGCGCTGGCTCTCTGCCTTGCGTTTCTGGTACAGACCCGGTTTCCGGAGACCTCTCCGGAGCAGGAGCCCGCGCCGGGGAAGCTGGCGCAGCACGCTGCCGGTGATGCGTTTCCCGCTGCCGATACGCTCCCTGCTGCCAATGCGCTCCGCGCCGCCGATGCGCTCCGCGCCGCCGATGCGGGCGGCGGGGGAGAGGAGCCTGATCCGTCGGAGCCTTCCGGGGCCTACACCCGTTCCGAACCATCCCTATCAAGCACCGATCCCGATCTTCTTCTAGGCTTCGCCGAGCGCCTGCGCGCTCATGTGGACTCGCTGGCGCTGGCGGGAGGGCATCGCTCGCGGGTGGTGTTCACCGAGGGGAATCGCTGGGGAACCGAGTATATGCTCCGCCGGATGCGCCAGATCACCTCCAGTGTCAGCGCCGATACGTTTTATGTGGAGCGCCGGAGCGGGGGGCGATATCCGCTGGTAAACCCGGTGGCGATCGTTCCCGGCCAGAGCGATTCGCTGCTGGTGATCTGCGCTCATATCGATGCCTCCGCCAGCCGCGATGCCGGATGGGGACGCAACTGGCGTACGATGCCGGCTCCCGGCGCCGACGATAATGCCACCGGGGCCGCCGCGTTGCTGGAGATTCTGAACGTGAGCACGCACTCGCGGAGCAAACCCCGTTATACGCTGATGTTCGTGGGATGCAATGCCGAGGAGAAAAACCCCGACTACGCCGGGGAGGCACGCCGCAACGGGCATCATCTCGGCAGCCTGCATCTGGCGCAGCGCCTGAAACGGGAGGGGAAGGGGGTACGGGGAATCATCGTGCTGGATATGGTGGGATGGAACCCTCGCGCCACCTATGTGGGATTATTCGCATCGGGACGTTCGCAGTGGCTTGCCAGGGAGCTTGCCGCCCACAAGGAGTATCTGCAACTGAGCCTGGAACTGCCGCGCGTCTACGGCAACTGCCGCAACAGCGATAACGAATCGTTCGACCGGTTCGGCCTGCCCGCCGTTCTCTTCATGGAGAGCTGCCGTCCCTGGCGCGACGAGGGGCGCGCCCCCCGCAACCCCACGTACCACACCGGCCGCGATCTTCCGGACCGCGTCACCTATGCCGTGCTCGACAAGGTAACCAGGCTGGTAGCCGCCTACGCGATGCAATGAGCCGATGTACGATTGACGATTGGGGGAGGAGAGGGGGGATTTTCGATTTGCGATTTTAGATTTTCGATTGGGGAAGCGAGTTCCGCAATGTTGGATATAGGTTCGCCACACAGGCTGGCAGATTATTCGGTCTATCGGTGAAGATCCGTGCCCGGAAATTCGGTACGATTTTCATCATAACAGCCAACCTTCAACCTGATCCCATTTCCCATTCGCGAAGATTTCATCCTCAACGAGCGATCGAGCTCATCACCCATCACTCCCGCCAGCCAAGATTCGCGCGGATTCGCGGTTAGGAGTATTCCAGTTCATTCACGATCGTAACCACATTGGTCTCGTAATCCACCGAGATGGTGAGGAGATTCGGGCGGCAGCAGACGGTACAATCCTCGGTATATTCCTGATTATAGCCCGCGCTCAGATCGAACTGGGTCTCGTTGGGTTCGCCGCAGGCCGCGCAGAGATAGGGGACCGGCGTAAGCTCGCCGAAGAGGGCTACGGTCGGTTCATCGGCCCCATCCCCATCCAGCCAGGGATCGAGATCATTCATTTCATCGCTCATCATCATCGTCCTTTATTCTTTTATTCTATTCCGGCTATCTTTTCCGATTCTTCCCGCTGCTCTGATTCTTTCTCCTGCTCTGATTCTTCCCGCTGCCATATTCCATGCTGCCATATTCCACTCAAGTCCGCATCTCCCGGAAGGCTTTCTATCCCTAGGCTATCTCCCCAGCGGATCAGCCTCTCCTGCAATCGAAAATCTAAAATCGCCAATCGAAAATCCAAAATCACTCCTCCGGCGCATCCGCATTGCTGTCCTTGCGTTCCTTCCGGTAGTGCGCCAGCACCTTCTCCACCACATCCCAGCCGAAGCCCCGTCCGGCCAGGAACGAGGCCATGGTGCGGTCCCATTTGCGCGGGTCGTCGTGGCGGATATTGGGCGCCTTCTTTGCGGCGGCGGCAAAGGCGTTGGCGAGTTCATCCTCATCACCGACCGATGAGGAGATCGACTCGGTGATCTCATCCTTGCCCAGCCCCTTGCGGCGCAGCTCCGCGTTCAGCCTGCGGCGCCCCACCGGACGGCGCAGAAGCTGGTCGTTGATAAAGCTTCTGGCGAACGCCTGATCGTCCAGCATCTGGTATTCATCGAGGAACTTCAGCGTTGCGGCGATAGGCTCCGGGAGAAATCCCTTCTCGGCGAGTTTCCGCTCCACCTCCTGGGTGCTGCGCATACGCCGCCCCAGATAGCGGATCGCCGTCTGCTTGCAGCGGTAGAGCTCATCGGCGAGGCGCACCTCCTCCAGAAATTCCCGGCTGACGACACGCCCCTTGAAGAGGGCGAACTTGACGTAGATCTCCTCGCTCACCCCGAGCGCGAATTCACCATTGACGAAGATGGAACGGCGCACCTCGTTGCGGCGCTGCGTCTGCACGTCGGTGATGGTCAGCGTTCCTGGGTCCGCCTCGAATCCGCTGTATTCTTCCTGATGATGCACGGTGAACTTGCTGTAAAATCGACAAAAGGTCCGTGGTCCGTCCACGTGCCACGCCGGTCCGGGGGTAGCCCGTCGTCCGTGGCCGTTATCCGAATAATCGTTGGAGAAACCGGACTATGATAGGGAGATTTCGAACAAGATGCCATTACCGCCTCTCCCTTGCATTGCGCCGCTTCTCGCTACGGACAACCGACCACGGACTCTGTGCCGGCCGGCATCCGCAATGCGCGGATGCCGCAACCGCCCCGGACTTCTCCTGCTAGTGCAGGGCCGCAGCCATCGGCAGGCGGATGGTATCGCCGGCGTTGATGCGGTCCGGGTCCTTGATCTTCTCGGGGTTCGCTTCCACGATCATCTGGTATTTGTTGGCATCTCCCAGATAGCGCTTAGCGATGGCGCTGAGGGTATCGCCGCTCTTAATGGTGTAGTCGCCATAATAATCCAGGTTCCCCACCTTGATATCCGCCTCCACTTCCGACTGGGCGCCCTGGGCCTTCAGTTTGTCCCAGAATTCATCTTTTTGCATCTGGAACGGGGCAAGGCCCTGGATATGGAGCTTCCCATTGTTTTCTGCTACCTGATTCAGCTGGATTCCCAGCTCCCGGGCGGTGTTGATGAGCCCGCTATACTTCGATTCGAGTGCTGCCATCTGTTCTGCTCCTGTACTGATTTGGATGATTCGATACTGGAATATCACCGGGAATGGACACCAATGCCGTGCCGGAGACCAATGCCGTGCCGGAGCTCGCCTGGATGGGTTTATGGGCCGTTGTTTCGTGGTGTTTGGATTCGAGTTGGCATCGCGCTGCCGTCCGGAGCCGTGGGAGAAGGTCCGAACGGCTACCAGTCGCATCCCGTGCGGCACAACCGGTTTTGCCGGAGGCGCTCCGCAGCCCTCTGGGTCTTGGCTCCTTCCGCGATGACAATTCGGCAAACTGAGACATTACGCGGCTTGGCGGGGCGTGTTCGATTTAGTAGTTTTAAGGCTTCCTGGAAGAACAAACATTCAGGGTCTTTCCTGGGCT
>JBMDXA010000089.1:0-9343 GCA_048594725.1 Candidatus Kapaibacteriota bacterium | reverse complement strand
GAAGATCGTTCCGTCGTCGAGCTTGCCGGTGTAGTGGATCTTCACGGCATCGCCATTCTTTGCCACCGCCATTGCTGCTATACTCCTAAATTTCTTGAATTGGATCGGGCTTCATGCCACAGAGACCACAACGATCATCATGCCGCGTATCGGCCCTGCCACTCGCCGGTGGCTCTTCACCCGGGAACGGATGATCGGGTGAAAGTACGGATAAGTTTGCATGCGGAGCGATAAAAGTTCGCCCCCGCTAACCAAATCGGCTCCCGCCCGTTTGGCTTATCACCGTTATCGAAATCCATGCCGGCAAAGGAGTCGTTTCTTATCATCTCAAGAGCTACATTGCAGCCCGGCTCCCCCTTTCTCCGGCCGCACCAGTCAGATGCCGGATGCGGGGAGATACCGGTAATGGCCGCCTCCGGTCATGGAAATGCCGGGCCCGGCCGCGATTGTTTTCGTGCCATCTCCCCCACCCCGCGCGGCACATCCATTGACCTTGAGCATAAGCCTATCATAATAACCCGGCCAACCCCGGCCCCGATCAGAGTAACTCCCTCCCAGTCCCCGTTGCGGCATGCAGCGGCACAGCTCTCTTACGTATGATGATCCGGATTTCCCCGATACAACCATCCTCTCCGGAAGGATGGCGCCACGCAGCAGCATGGGTTCGCATCAACGGCGAACCGGCGATCGGCATGGCCTCTTTCATGAACTTTTCGATGGGAAGCACGCGATGAAGCACATCATACTTGGGGCCGTTCTGCTGCTATTGCCGCTCATCAGCGTTAGTACGCGGGCACAACTGGTAAGCACCACGCCAAATGTGGTGGAGCTGACGGAGGGACGCTGGGCGGTGGATCTGAAGGTGAAGAACCTGGCCTCCCGGCCGGCACGGGTACAGGTGGGGGTGGTCTCGCGGGTGATCCGCTCGGACGCCTATGGCAACCTCTATCCGGACTCGGCCGCAACCTGGGATGAGATGTCGCGCTCCTGCGCGGCGTGGCTGAAGGTGGCCCCGCGCGAACTGACCCTGCCGGCGAACAGCTGGAGGACGCTCCGTGTGGAGATATCCTCCCCCGGCTCCCTCTCCAGCGGGGAGTTCTGGGGCAACCTGGTGCTGACGAGCGATGCCGGCGGAAACGGGATCATCGCCAGCACCGACAGCTCCACCACATTCGCCTCGATACAGGAGTCACGGGATCTGAGCGTGCCGATCATGGTGCGCAAGGGGGAGGTGACGAGCGGGCTGGAGCTGGGGGCGATCCTGGCAATCCCGCGGATGAAGGGGGCGCCCGCCGGCCTGCACGCCAGGGAGCAGGGAACGGTGGTACTGATCGATGCCCGGCGGCTCGGCAACGGCGCCTATCGAGGAACCCTCACCGCGATGATCCGCCGTGAGAACGGAAGCGAAGTTGCCACGAATGTGCGGAACTATTCGCTTCTCTGGGATCGCCGCCTGCGCCTGGAATTTCCCCAGTTGAAAAATGGCTCCTATATCCTGGAGGTGGCCGCCTGCGCACAGCCCCAGGGCCCGAACCAGGGAGAGGCGATAGCCCCCCCGCTGGTGAAACGAAACGTGCGCCTGATGGTCAGCGGCGAACGGATAGAGGTGGTGGACCTGTAGGATTGTCGATTTTGGATTTTCGATTGGGATGAGAGTCCGTGGTCAGTGGTCAGTAGTCCGTTGCTGTTCTAACGGAATTACACGGCATATGGGATTTTCGATTTTGGCTGTTCGATTGGGGGTGAACGTGCGGGGCCGGGTGCCTTGCCGTGTAGCGGC
The DNA here is from genome assembly GCA_048594725.1 of Candidatus Kapaibacteriota bacterium. Classification (GTDB taxonomy): domain Bacteria; phylum Bacteroidota; class Ignavibacteria; order OLB7; family OLB7; genus JAFDZV01. Next base: position 7,563 of record JBMDXA010000089.1, on the reverse strand, counting down.
ACGACACAGCATGGGGGATGTTCGATTGATTCTCGATTGATGAAAGAAGTCCGTCGCGGTTCTACCGGAAGTACATCATCACGCTGGTAGATTCAGGGAGCAACAACGAGCGACCACTGACAGCGCGCAGGGCGCGCGGGCTTACACTGACGATCCTCCGCTAACGCCTCAACGAATCAAACCACTTCTTCCCTTCCATGATAGCAGGATATCCGCATGCGGCGTGCCCGCCGTGGCCCAGCGGAACCAGCTCCACGGCAGCCGCGCCGCGCTTGCGGAACTGCTCGTAGGCCACCTCCGAATTGCGGTACGGGACCTGATCGTCGGCGGTGCAATGATACAGCCGCATCGGGGCACGGGGAGTCCAGTTCCAGAGATCGTTATCGACGAGCGCCCGGCGGAGCGGGTTGGTGGAATCGGTTTCGAACGAGCGGAGGAATTCCGGGTTCAGCATCTCCTTGGGAACGCGCGGAAGCTGCGAGTTGATGGTGAAGCCCTCGTTGGTGCCATCGAACAGCCTCGGGAGCTGCGCGGCGTACGGCTCCCTGAAAAGCATCCCGAGCGAATCGGCGAGGCCATATACCTCGTTGAACGCCAGGATCACATAGGGCATGTAGAAGGGATTGTTGTAGCTCGCATCGCTCATGAAGAGCTGGCGCATCGCACCGGACATATCGTACGGGCCGGCCATCGGTGCCGATGCGGTCACCGGAAATTCATCGGGGTTATTCAGCTCCATCGCCCTGTGCGCGGCCACCGTTGCATAGCCCCCTTCGGAATAGCCCATCAGGAAGAGCTGGCCGTTGAGCGCCGTCTTCTGCGACCCGCAGAACGTGCGCGCCGCGCGGAGCATATCGACAACCGATGTAGCAAGCGAGGCAGCATGCACGTACGGGTGCAGCCCTGGGGATTCCCCCAGGCCCAGATAATCGGGGCTGGCGACCACATAGCCGCTTCCGCCGAAGACGATGCTGGAGAGATCGAAGCCGTAGGATGAGGCCACGCTATGTTTATTGACCACCGTGCCATGCTGGTAGCTCATCAGCGGAAGCGGCGCGGTGGCTCCCTGCGGTATCGCCAGCGCACCGGATGCCACCGTCCTGCGCCCCTGCACGTCGATGGTTTCATAGACGATCTTGTAGAGCTTCACGCCGTAGCGCGGCTCCTCCCGGATCTCGTTATTCCGAAATTCCAGGCTCACCTGCCGGAACGTTTTTTCGCCGATCAATTCCGAGGAGATCACCTTTCCCCGCTCCACCTGTTCGGTGGGCTCGGTCTCCCTGGCTCCCATCTGCCCCCCTTTCCCCGCCCCCTCCTGCGAGCAGGCAATCAGCATCAGGGCGAAGAGAAAACAGGCCAGAAGCCGGAAGCTATATCGCAGCATCATAGGTTGATCCGGGGATTTGAAACGATGTTGTCCGTCGTCATGAAACATAGATAACGTTTTCCGGGAAATTCCCCGGCACGCCGATTTATCACAATATCCTCCGGGCAGGCAGCGCCCGGCCCGGCCATTCACGATGAGTGACCTGAGAATGCGGGAATGACGCAGAGGAAGAGAAAAAATTCCCGGTAATAGAGATGTCCCCCGGAATTATCACAGGGGACATCATTATACTCTGCTCCCGGCCCTCCCCTCAAGTCCCGCTCCTCCCTTTTCTTCCGACCGGAAATTCGGAGCCCGCGCTCGCCGGATCTCATCTTTTCAATCGAAAATCTAAAATCGGCAATCGAAAATCTCTAGATCATCCCCGGCTCCAGCACGGCCACCACGCCTCTGGATTTCAGCATCTCGTGCTCCTCCGGGTCCCACGGCGAAAAATCACCCTTGCGGCGGAAGGGAATAAAACCGGCCTCGCGGATATTATGCTCCATCGAGTCGGCGTTCATCCGGTAGGTGGTGCCGGAGGCGGAGACCACATTCTCCTCGAACATCACCGAGCCGTAGTCATCGGCGCCGTAATAGAGCGCGGTCTGGCCGATATCCGGCCCCTGCGTCACCCAGGAGCACATGATATGCTGGATGTTGTCGAAGAAGATGCGGGAGATGGCCTGCACGCGCAGATAGGTGGCGCCGGACTGATCGTACGACTTCAGCTTCTGTCCCTCTCCCTTCTGGTACGGCCAGGTGATAAAGACCATGAACGGGTTCACCTCATCCTGCAACTGGCGGATCTTCGCCATATGCGCGAACTTGTCGCGGGTGTTCTCCCCCATGCCGTAGAGCATCGTCACCGACGCCTTCATGCCGATCTTCCCGACCTGCCGCATCACCTCCAGCCAGATCGACGAACGGCTCTTCTTGTAGGAGACGCGCTTGCGCACGCGGTCCACCAGGATCTCGGCACCGGCACCGGCAAGGGTATCCAGGCCGGCATCGCGCAGCTCGCGGAGCACATGCTCGATCTCATCGGGCCGCTTGTTCGGGCACAGGCCGAGGATCTCGTCCGGGGAAAGATTGTTCAGCTGGATCTGCGGCCATTCGCTTTTCATCCAGCGGAAAAGGCTCGTGTAATATTCCAGCGGGAGATTGGGGTTCACCCCTCCCTGCAACAGCACCTGCACGCCGCCGGCATCGGCCAGCTCGTTCATCTTCTGGCGGATCTCCTCGCGCGTGAGCACATAGCCCTCATCGTAGCCCTTGCGCTTGGGATCGTGGCTGCGATAGAAGCCGCAGAAATTGCAATCGACGTTGCAGACGTTGGTGTAATTGATATTGCGCGCCACGATATAGGAGACGCGCTCGCCAGGATTCATGCGGGTGCGGATGTTATGGGCAACCTCCCCAAGCTCGATCAGATTGGCTTCGTCGTAGAGCCGCTCGGCATCGTGCAGCGAGATGCGGCGCCCGGCATCGGCACGCGCCAGAATGCGGTCGATGCCGTAGGTCTTGCTGTAGGGAACCACCTCCGGCGTAAACAGCCCGAAGGTATTGAGCTGGTTGCCGGCCGCGCCGTTCCCCTCGATCCCGGCAAACTCCACGCGCGCATCCGGAAGCATCTTCAGGTTGCCGGCCATGCGGAAGAACTCCTGCATGCCGTACCAGGCGGACTTGTTGAGATTGAACTGGATGCGCTCATCCAGATAATCGGCCACCTCGTTCTTCGGCATATCGTGCTCGCGCGCCCATTCCTCGATGATGCCATGCTTGCGCGCCTGCCCGTCCCAGAAGCGGCGGTTGATCCGCTCCACCAGATCGGGGGTGAGCACGCCTGGCTGCGCGGCCCAGACCGCGAAGACGAACGGCTCGCCGGTAAGGCGTTTCCAGGCATCGGCCAGATCGTGGCGGTACTTGAAACGCTTCGACTCCTTGAAGGCGATATCGGCGATAAGAAGGCCGGCATCGTTCCCCTTGATATGCGCCGGGATCTCCGCGCCGGCGCGGCGTACGAACGGAACCGATCCCTTGCCGATGGAGTCGAGGAAAACCTTGGCGAGCACCACGGAGGTACGGCTGGCGTTATCCACATACAGCCGCTCGATACGGTCCAGCGGAGCATCGCTGACGATCACCACCGACTCCACGCGCCCGTTGGCGCCGATGCAGGGGCCCGGCACCACCTCCAGCCCGCCGATCTCGGCCAGCGCGGCCACCGGCAGCAGGGCGATATCCGCCTCCTGCTCCATCATCCGGCGTGCCCCCTCGCTGGGGATCACATACTCGAAATCGAAGAAATCGTCCTCCGCCATCTCCACCGTCAACGGCAGGGAGTTCAGGAAGTCCGCGGCAACGACGCGGAGTTTTTTACGGGAAGGAGCTTGCGTGACCATCTATGATATTCTCCTGAATAAACTTCGGAGGGATCGGATAGCGGATATACGGTAGCGGTTATTGATTGATATCCGGCAGCGGATGAACTACCGGAACGTACCGGCCCGCTCAGCAATCAATTAATCATATCATTAATTGATTGATCTCATCCCTGCCAGGAACAAATAATCCATCAACTATTACCTGCTATCTCTTAGCTATCCACGACCATCCGCCAACCACTATCTATCAACCAGTAACAACCATCCCCTGCGGGGTCTCGGCAAACGAAGCATCCACCGGCACCGGGGTCCAGCGGGCCTCGGCGATACGGCTGCGGAGCTTCTCCACCGACGGAAGCCTCATGCCGGCGGCCACCGAGCCATCGAACACCGGAAGTTCGTTTCCGGCTCCGGACTCGTACTCCGAGGCGCGCACATCATCCCCGGCGATAGCCGTCTCGATCATATCGGCGCCGTAGCTGAGCGCTACCAGAGCGATCTCCAGGGTGACCAGCGCGGGCGAGGCGAGGATATGGGGGATATTATCCAGCACGATCCTGCTGATGGCCGTGGCCCGGATGGTCTGCGCCGCGGTAGGGGCCGCCAGATAGAAATCCTCCACGCCACGATTATGCAGGGCCATCGGCGCAAAGGCGATAAAGCCGCCGGTTTCATCCTGGAGCCCGCGGATGGCCTCCAGATGAGCGGCATACTCCGCCGGGCGATCGATGGTGCCGTAGGTCATCGCGGCGGTGGTCTTCAGGCCCAGCCGGTGCGCGGCACGATGCACGGCCAGCCACTCCTCCGAGGAGATCACGCCGGGAACATGGGCAAGCCGGAAATCGCCGTCGAACAGCTCGGCCTCCTCCCCGGAGATCACCAGCGGCGCAAAGGAGCGCAGCGCCTCTATGGTCTCCGCGTGCGGCAGCCCCTCGTAGGAGGCCAGACGGGCGACGAACCCGGCCGAGATCACGGCCCGTACCGGCAGGCGGCCGCGGCCGAACGCGGCAAGACGCTCCTTCCAGAGCGCCAGCGGCTCGCCACCGCGCCAGCGGCAGCGCACCAGCAGCTCGGCGGCCTCCGGCGGGGCAACCGTATCGATCTCCGAGATGAACAGTTCCGGGCTCTCCCCGGCGTACTCGGCGATATGGGCGGCGCGATAAAAACCGCGCACTCCGAACCGCCGCTCGCGCGGCAGGCGGGCCAGTTTCGCGAGCGCCGTAAGATCCTTTACCTGGAACAGATCGCGGCAATCGGCCGTCGCGATCCTCTCTCCCCGCTCGCTGAGCGAGCGGACGCGGTGTATAAGCTTTATTGACATAACTAGAGTAATCGGTCGCTATTGAGAACTGAGTGCAGCCGGCGGGGCATCCGCATCGCCCCATTTCGGCGAGAGCCGCAGATCGATCTTCAACTGGTTGAGCACCTTCTGCACCACGAAATCCACCAGATCATCGAACGTTCTCTGGCCGCCGTAGAAGCCGGGCATGGCCGCGATCACCGACACGCCCAGTTCGGCCAGCGCCAGCATGTTCCGCAGATGCACTGCCGACAGGGGCGTTTCGCGCGGGACGATGATGAGGTGTTTACGCTCCTTCAGCGTCACCCCGGCCGCATGATGCAGCAGATTCTGGTCGATGCCATGAGCGATGGAGGCCACGGTGCTCATGGAGCAGGGGATCACCACCATCTGCTCGGCGCAGTTGGAGCCGGAGGCAAACGGGGCGTTGTAGTTCTGGTTGTTCCAGACGATCACCCGTTCCTCCTCCCCGGCGAGCGCTCCCGGCAGGCGCCAGATCCCGGACGAGGGGGCCTCCACGGCGGTCTCCTGGGCGATCACCTGGCGTGCCGCGCTGGACATCACCACATTGACCCGCTGGTAGTACCGGGGCAGGATGCCAAGCAGCCGGATGGCATACACCGAGCCGCTGCTGCCGGAGACCCCGACGGTGATCGAAGGCCGAAGCGGGGGGCTGTCGATGCTCATTCCACCTCGCCGATATACAGGAACGCGATCCCTCCGAACAGCCCGCGCCAGGAGGCACGGCGGAATCCCGCGCGGTGCATCAGATCCACGAACTGATCGCGGCAGGGGAACGCGGCGGATGTTCTGTTCAGATAGCTGTACGCCTCCCGGTTGCCGCTGACGATGCCGCCGATGATCGGCAGGACGTGGTTGGAATAGAACCGGTAGAGGACGCCGAAGAGTCCCCCTGGCTGCCCGAACTCCAGCACCACCACCCTGCCCCCCGGCTTCACCACGCGGCGCATCTCCGAAAGGGCTTTCACCGGATCATCCACGTTGCGGATGCCGAAGGAGATGGAGGTGATATCGAACGAGTTGTCGGCGAAGCGAAGGTTCATCGCATCCCCCACCTCGAACGAGAGGTTCGGCAGCTGGTTCTTCTGGCGGGCGCGGGCCTGCCCGATCATGTCGGGGCAGAAATCCACGCCCAGCACCTCCCCCTCCGGGCCTACCTGCTCGGTGAAGAGAAGAGCGATATCGCCGGTGCCGGTAGCCAGATCCAGCACCCGGCCGCCACGCGGAGCGCGGGCCTGCCGTACCATGGTACGTTTCCAGAGACGGTGAGCGCCAAAGGAGAGGACATCGTTGCCGAGATCGTACTTCTCGGAGATGTCGGAGAACATCAGACGGACTTGATCGGACATAATGAGGTCGAATATAGGGGACTGCACCGGATTATCCAGCCGCGGCTGCCACGGCTGGATGACGAATCGCCCCCGTCTCCATTGAGCGGTGTTGCGATTCCATACGATTACCCCCTAGCGCAGCGCCCCGAACTTCGCCGAAAGGGCCAGGCCGAGCATGGTCCCCTTCCTGGAAATGCTGGAATATCCGACTGCCGAGAGCCCCCAGAAATCCCCCAGAACGAATGTCGCCTCCGATGCGAGCGAAAGCCCCACCGCCGATCCGTGCTCGATGGATGGGTCCAGCCCCGCCGGCAGTTTCCGGTCCGGCATCGGCGATAGTTCCGCCACAACGAATCCCACCCCGCCGGATGCCGATATCCTGAAATCATCCCAGACGTACTGCTTTCCCGCCAGGAAATCGTATACCGCGCGATCTGACCACCGGGTGGAGGAAACCGTGACGCCGCCGGTGAAGAGAATCCCGGAGGATTCCATGGCGAGCGCCAGCCTGGAGGCCAGCATCCCCCTTCCCGCCTGGCTCCGGCTCCAGACCCCCGGTCCCGTCCCCAGACTGATATCCCACTGCCGCCATTCCCTCCCCTTCCGGGCCAGCGCCAGATCCCGCTCCCCCACCACGAGGGTGCTGTCGAGCGTACGGATACCGAGCTCATCGGCGCTGGCGCGCGGAATGCTCTCCGCTATCAGGGCACGGCGCTCCTGCGGGCTCAGCGGATCGAGATCATGCACCTCGTCGATTCCCATGATCCCACCGGCCACACCCCCGATGAGAGGCCCGGCCAGAAGCGGCACGGCAAGAAGGACCGGGTCGGAATCCTCGCCGCTGGAGAGATATTCGATCCCCGAAACGAGCACTCCCGCCCCCACCCCGATGATAGCCCCCTGAAGAATCTGCTCGGGCCGCGCATCCCTCAGCTCCCGCAGCCCGTCGACCGGGACTCTTTTCGGCTCGTAGAACCGATGCACGATCGCCGAATCGCCCCACTGCCTCACACGTGTGGTCAGCAGGATGGTGACGATGCTATCGCCGGCGGTCCCCAGCGAACGCACCGGGGTGATGATCGTGCCCCTGGCATCGGTGACCTGCCAGGTATCATCCTGGGCCCGAAGCAGGGGCCCGCTTCCCGCAAGCATCAGAAG
>JBMDXA010000088.1:0-5687 GCA_048594725.1 Candidatus Kapaibacteriota bacterium | reverse complement strand
CGCACGCTCCAGACATCCATCTCCTCGAAACTTCCGAACAGCGTGAAGCGCCCGGTGTAGTTGAGCGTGGAATCCCCCCGCAGCCACGCCTCGTTCACGAACTCTATCCCCGACTGGGGACGATACGCCTCCTTCTCCTTGAAGGTCATATAATCGTCGGTGAGGTTGGTGTTGTATTTGGCGCGTATCTGCTGGATCGCCACCCCGAGCCGGGTGTTGAACATCCCCCCGGTCCCCATCACGCCATACTGCAAGCCGGTGCTCTGCCGCGAGGTTACCGGGTCCCAGAGACTGGAGACCCTGGTTCTGGGTCCGTAGAAATACTGGAACGACTCGGTGATGGATGTCCGGAGGCTGCCGGCGATATAGGGATCGACCTTCCAGGCCACCGGGTAGGCTATCAGCACCTCGCCGAACAGATCGTTATCCCCCACGCGGATCATATTCTCCGCGACGGTATCATCCTGGTAATTGGCGCCGATCGCCACGGTGAGGTAATTGCGGAACAGCAGCGGCCCCACCCGGCGCTCGTCGCGCGTGCGGGTATTGAGGCGCAGCGCAAAGAAGTTCTCCTCCCCCATATACCAGTTGGATGAAAATGCCTGGGCGAACGAGAAATTGATGCTGGTGCCGTTGAGACCCGGATACAGCGTTGTGGGAGGGGTGGGGGTCAGAGGAATCCCCTGCTGCGCCACGCAGGCCGCATGGAGCACAAGGGCGGCAACTGCCGCCACCAGAACATGAAGGAGATATGGTTGTGCGCTTCTTGTCATTGTCTAGCGGATCACACAGTGCGCCGATAATACGGTTCGGAGTAGGGGGACCGCAAGGCAATGTCAACCCTTTGGCACCACGAACGCGTAAGAATCCTCTCAGCCATCCCGGAGTACCGGCGGGGCGCATGGCGCTCCCCGGTCTCCCGTCCTGACTCCCACTCTCCGGCCTCCAGGTATCAAGGCCGGCCCACCCGCCGCGCAGCTGTACGGAGGGGGATAGTCCCTCCATTGCACGACCGGATCACCGTTCCGTCCATCCTCATTCATATGCGGGCACCGGCGGATCATCCCGCCCATCGCGTCCATCTCCCGTTCAGCACAGCAGCAGAGACCGCTCCTCGGCTTGTCTGTACGCCGAAGGCCGGGAACCATGTTCCCGGCCTCATAAACGCCGATTTCTCCCGCCTGCGGCAGAGTGATGCTCCTGCTGCCGTGCGCGGGTTTCCAATCCCCATACTCCGGCTCTAGCCGTCGGTTCTGACTTCTCCGCGCCGTATACCGGCCGATTCGGCCAGCCGCAGCTCGGCCCATTGCGCCAGCCGGGTAGTTTCGTCGATGATATTCTCGTTGGCGTGCGCGGCCGGATTATGCCGGGCGGCCCCTCCGGCCAGATACTTCCGCATATGCTCCTTGGCCCGGCGCAGGCGCATATTCACGCAGGAGAGCTTGCAGCCATAGACCTGCGCCAGCTCGTCGAGAGTGAATCCCGCCCATTTCAGCAGCACCAGCTCCCTCTCCTCCCCCTTCAGTGCCTTCAGCGATTCATGCAGATCCATGTTCGATTCCAGCCACGCCCCATCCCCCTTCTCCTGCGGCAGACCCTCCCGCTCCGGCAGCTCGCCGATATAGGGACGGTGCCGTTCCTCCGAACGCTTCCGGTAGAGATACTGCTGCTTGACGATCTGAAAAAGAAGGGTGCCGAACTGGGTCTCGTCGTTCAACTGCGGGAAGTACCGCCATGCCACTACGGCGGCATCCTGCATAAGATCCTTGGTCTCCTCGGTGGAGTGGCAGAGCTTGCGAGCAAAGGCCTCCGCCGATGACCGTACCGTATTTATCAATCCGGCAAAGCGGACCGAATTATTTCTCGTATAGGACTCTTGGTGATAGTACAAAGCGCCTTTCATCATACAAGCATTCCCTGTTGATTGGCGGCCGGTCAGGTGCCGCGTCGAGGCCGGGCACAGGGTGTGCCTCGCCTGCGGCGTCCTTTATTGCGCATACATGCAATTGATGGTGAAGCGTCCGACCGCCGATTCTATTTGATATGCAGTGCAGAGTGATGGAAGAAATGCCCACATACGGGGGGGGTCAGGATGGTCTCTGATACCACCGGCCTCCGTATGATTCCTGCCATCGGTTCCCGCATGCCTCTTGTTACGACCGCCGCTGCCGGCAGACCGGAGCAGCGCTATCGATGGGAAACCAACTGCTGGCGCCATTCGCGTTTTCGTTCCCCCGGCAACAGCTCCCTTCGGGAAAGGCCGTTCCTCTCCCCGGCAGCTCTCCCTCCATGCAGTTGCGGGCATCCGGGAGAGTCACTCTATCATTGGAACTGTTGGCCGGCGAAAACACGATGGCGGCATCACGACGGGGGAGATGCTCCTCCTGGAGATACGCCCCCTCCTCTCATGACTTCTCCTCCCCGTTCCCCTCCCGGCGGGAAGGGAGGGGGAGACTAGACGACCACACCGGACCGGATCTCCTCACCATGTCGGTACGACCCCTCTGCGCGAGCCGGCGGCACCTGCCGTTGCCAGACAAGTGCCGCTGATGGAAGAGATCCGCCTCTCAGCGGTCCGGTGAACAGAGATGAATACTTCAGGATGCGCGAGCCCTACGGATTGGTGGACTCGCAATTGCCTCCCTGATCGCAGGGAACCCCGGTGCTGCGAAGCATGGTGATTACCGGAACCGGCAATCCCAGAGGACAGCAGACCGAATACTCCCGCATGGAGGAGGCCGTCGAATTCGGATCGCACCGCGTGAGCTTGGTCGATGATCCGTTGCCGGAACGCTTTACGCAGGCATCGGCGTACACGCGGCTTGCAGCGCTCTGCGAGCAGGCCGAGGGGCACACCGAGTAACCCTCGGTGATACCCTGGAGAATCGCCGTGCGGGCGATCAGGTCGAACAGCAGTTTCGTGGCGACGCCATCCAGCCAGCCCCCCTCGCCGATCACCTGGATCGATTCGGCGTCGATGCAGTAGTCGATACGGCCCTCGGAGCGGAAGACCGCGATATTGCCGGCGATATTCCTCAAATCATCCGACAGAGTAGATCTCTCACTCTCCACCTCGGATTGAAGAGAGACATGTAGCTTCATTGTTCCAAGGAACTCCGCGGCGGGATCTTCCGGGTGAACCGGGCCGCCTGCGGTTTGCGACCATGCTGTGGTGCAGAGCAGGATCGCACAAAGTAGTAGCGTGGGTAGTGATAGACGCATGATGTTGATGCTGTTAAGGGATGGGGTTGCCTGTCCGCATTCCGCCGCCCGGTTCGTATTGAAGTGTGTAGTGGCACGAACCCTCCCCCTGCCGAGGAGCCGACGGACCTGCCTGACATCGCCTAAACTTACGATGAAGAGGATGGGGACGGACAGTACATCTTTGTGTACCCCCCCCTCCCCGAAAACCGCCCCGGCGCGCTCTTCTCTTTATCCCCTTTCTTCCTGATGCAACCGGAAAATCGGCCAAATCGCGAAGAAAACGCATTGTAGCGTCCGCCACAGCTCTATAGTGCGGCGAGCCCGCCCTTGCCAGGAGAGAAGGGGGAATTGTGATGTGATGGAGGGGTACTATTGCAGCCCGCGACGCTCCCGTTTCCGGAAATCGGACACCGGGAACATGATACCGGGCTATGATGGAACGAAGCGGGGCTTCAACGGGCCCCGTAGCCTATCTCGTCCCCCAGGGGATGGCTCTGTGCGATGCGCTACGCAGCTCTATGAGTCTTCCCCTGCGGCTCAGGATGGCATGAACAATCTACAAGCGCATCCTGGTAAAGCATGTCAGCGCCGGATTACTGCCAGCGAATCAGGGCCTGACCGGTAGAGCGATAGGGTCATGTAGATGGATTCCGGTGAATCCTCCCCTACAGGCTGTCCTCCTCGCCGAGCCCCTGGATACCCAGCCGCGGCGTGAAGTACTTGGCGAACAGCTCGGCAAGGCTCCCGGTCCGGGTCTTGCGGTAGATACGCTTCATATGCTTCCGGACCGTATCGATGGTCACCTCCATCTTGTCCCCCACCTGCTTGTAGGAGTAGCCGAGCAGCATCAGGCTCAGGATGCGCATATCCTGGGAACTCAGCCCCGCCTCCTTCACCATATTCAGGAGCAGATCGTAGAACACCCGGTCGATCGGCCGTGCGTAGTAGTGCCGGGTGACCAGATCGGAAAGGGCGAAGAGAATGAATTGCTCCAGCGCCTTCACCGTCTCCACGGTCTTCTCCGAGATCGGCGTCTTGGAGCGGTCACGCAACAACAATAGCGTGCCGAGATAGGCCTTCCCCTCGTAGTAATAATCGAAGTAGTGGGGAGGATGGTAGTCGTCGATAGGATGGCCGAGCTCTCGAAACTCCTTGATGACCTGCTCGCCAACTTTGCTTTTATCTGCAGTCGTCACCTCGAAAGTTTCAACTGCGTTCTTCTCCTTCACCATATGCTGGTTGATCTCCAGCATATTCTGTGACCGATCCGGATTCGCCAGATCACAATTGGTGTTGATCTTCACCGAGATCCGATCGACATCGCCGAGCACCAGGCGCAACGCCTCACGAAATCCTTCAATCCATTTAAGAGCATCCCCCGTCATGGGGAGCGAATTCAGAAACTTGAGGATATGCTCCGGGACGCCAGAGGTTCCGGGGGAGCCACCGGATGGTGGTGTGGTCTGCATTTCAGTTATCTCCTCGACGTTCGCCTGCGATTTGCGTGACTGTCGTGGCATAGATTCCATCCTCCATGAAAGGACATTTCGGACCTTCAATGATAGTACAAGCGGTCTTCACTATCAAATCATCGGTAGCTAACAGCAAGCCGATGGCACGGCCAGATAGCCGATCCGGCATAGCAGGAGAGGATGGCAGAAGCCGGAATAGTGCGGTACGAGATCTGCCGGAAGCCAACGCGCGTGAGGGAACGGCGTCATGGCGGCATGTGTGAATTTGAAGACGGGAAAGACCCGCAACAAGGACGAATGTACAGCGTTCCGTGCTCATCTGCAATCGGTCTTTTTTACTCCTGAAGGGGGATAGTGAATTTTTTCGCCCCTGCTGCGGGGCGCTGGAGAACCGGATGCGGGCGGGGACCCGTACCTCGTCAATATTCCGTCGCCCACGGCGGGAATTCCGCGCTCCAACACCGTGCCGCCATCTATACCGAAACAGTGCAAACGTGTTCTCCCACTCTTCTTCAGATGCCCATACGCATGGGCATATATCCGGCATGGGAGCTGAAGAAAGTTGACGAAGTCAAATTCCGTGCTGGCATTCGGATATTCCCGGAGGTATTCCGGATTATCACGATATCGCAGTTGAGCCATTTACAATGGGAGCAGTCTCCCGGAGTCCGACTTCACCTGTGATGCTCCGTAGCGGCCGGGGGAGAACCGGCCACTCCTCCGGAGCTTCCACGAGGAATAAGAGACGACACTCACGTGCTATCGACAGCTACCACCTACAGGTGTTGGCTCCGGAGCCATCATTACGGGAGTCATCCCCCCAACGACGATCCGCCATATTGATATGCAATCCGCTGTAGTGGGAAATCCCTGGATATCTGTAAAGAGAGCACGCCACCGGCAAGATGACCGATGCCTTCCCGCGCCCATAACCAATGCCTTCCCGCGCCCATAACCAATGCCTTCCCGCGCCCATAACCAATGCCTTCCCGCGCCCATAACCAATGCCTT
>JBMDXA010000087.1:0-36505 GCA_048594725.1 Candidatus Kapaibacteriota bacterium | reverse complement strand
GGCCTCGTCGTGATCGCGCATCATATCGGCGGCATCCTGCTGGAGTCTGGTATCGATCAATCCCTCCATCGCCTTCTTGACGGTGGCAACCGCATCGAGATGAGTCTCGATCAGCGCGTTCAGCTCCTGCACCGTCTGCTGGTTCTTCTGGTTTTCGTCCATCGCCCTCTCCTTGAATAGTCCCTGTGATCCGATTGCCAAGGCGGGCGCAAGCCGCATGCCACCCACGCCTATAAAGTTCCGGCTGAATAGGGCCGGCAGGCGCAGTCCCCCGGCGATACGGCTACGGTTCAAGAAAATGGCCCGTCCCCCTCCGGATGGAAGAGTACGGGCCATAGGTGTAGAGGCTCCTCGCTCAGCGGATCTTACTTGCGGCCGCCGAGACGGATATCAGCGCGATCGAGCGTGAAGGCAACCTTGCCCGGGGCCTTCACATCTTCGAAGGCGACCGGGCGCACCAGACGGAACACCTCGTTGACATGCGGGTTGAACGACGTCACGTTGGTGCTCAGGAGGTTCACCTCGTTGATGGAGCGATAGACACGGCCCGGACGGCTGGAGACCGTGGCGGTCACGTGGAAGTTGATCTCCTCGGTGGCCGGGAAGGCGCTGGAAGCCTGGTTGGAACGGATGCGCGAGAGGCTGGAGGGCCGGCTGGCATCGAGCGTGCTGGTGATGGTCCCGAGCACCGTGCTGTTGCTGGTGATGGAGATGCCGGTCACGGCCAGCTCTGCGGTGCAGGGGTTGACCGTGCCGTTGACCACCGTGAAGTTGCCGGCGCCGGTCGTGGTTGCCGGATAGACGTTGCCGCTCGGATCGCTGTAGACCTTCTGGCCGCTGGCGTCAACCGTGCAGGTCAGAACGGTGCCGTTCGGCAGAACGATCTCGCGGCACTGCTCAAGCTGTGCGCTGGCGATGCTGAAGCCACCGATGAGCATGGCGCCGCAGGCGAGGGCAAAAGAACGTGCTCTTGAAAACATTGGTACTCCCTTGAAAGATTTGGGATGCTCCTGCCCGCAGGTGCCCCTGTAACCGGCAGAGGCCGATCAGCCCGGAGGTGCCCGCCATCGACGGCAGGAAGAGCATGGATTGAAGGATGCTACCGGAACGGCGAAGAGCCGGTGAACCAGCCATTGAATGGACTGATGCGCGTGGGCGAATCCGCTTCCGGTGGTGTTTGTTGGTACTTCAAAACTACCCCCCATGCCCCCTGCAAAACTTCTTCTACCTTGCTAACTCTCGCCGGCGACCCCTAATATCCGCCCGGCGATGGGCACCACGCCAGATATTCCATTCCACCCATCTCCATCATCATCTATGCGGGGAACCTGCCGGCCGTACCGGTATCGCTGCTCCCTGAGTCCCCATTAACGAAACGGCCCTGGGGAGCAGGAGCTTCCCAGGGTCGTTCGCGATGCCGCCTGAGTGCGGCGTACGTGCACCTGCTATCGGCGGCTTAGAGCCGTTTTCAATTGACTTGATCGGTTCTGGCTCCCGTAGGGAGCACCCGTCTGTAGCTATGGTGTCAGTGTTTTCTTCGGAAGCTCCGTAGGAGCGGCCCATTCCTCTGACGTGCGTTACCTCACACTCAACTGAAACCCGCTCTAGGCGGTAGCCGCCTCGGGCTTTGCCTCCTCGGCCTTCTTCTGCGGCATATCCATTCCCCCCCAGCAGTTCGAGGTGGAGATATGCTCCGCGCCGCTTGCCTTGGCATACAGGAAGAGCTGCATCTTGTAGCCGGTAAACCACTTCAGCAGCGATTCCATCAGCCCCACGCCGAGCGGCATCTCCACGCCGGTGGGGAAACGCACCATCCTGGTGGTGGCCTCCTCGTCCAGCCCCGCGAACATCTCCCGGATCTCCTCCATCTGGCGATCCATCATCGCCGGGAATTCCTCCGGCGTCATCGATTCCACTCTGGCGGAGAACTCGCGCCATCTCCCCCACTCTCCGGAGGTCATGGCGCTCATGCTGGCCGTGCCCACTATCGCCAGATAGCGAAGCAGCTCAAGGGTGGAGCGCTGGCCGGGGGAGGGACGATAATCGAACGCGTCCTGGGGGATCTTCTCGTACAGGTGCTTGCAGATGGTGCACTCCCGCAGTATCGACGATTCGAGAGCATTCTTGCTGATCATGATTCTGTTGGTATGGATTGAGTGTAAAGGATTTCAGGAGGACGCCGGGGCGCGCGGCGCTGTGCGCGGCACCGGCCGGAAAACACCCGGCGGGCAGCCCATCCCCCTTCTCCACGCATCGCACGATAAACCGGCCGCCATAGTTGCATTTGCCGGAGAACTATCTGCCTGATCCTGAACGGCGCCCCCCGGAAACCGGAGGACGCCGCCTGGTATGCATGGTCGGATCGAATGGGACCGCGACTCTTGTTCAGCTTGTCCGGGGCGCCCGGCTAGTGGCGCGCCACCCCGCCATCCACGTTGATGGTCTGGCCGGTGATGATAGAGGATTCCGGCGAGGCGAGGAAGGAGACCACCTCGGCGATATCCTCCGGCTCGTCGCCGCGGTGCACCGCCTGCTGCGGCAGCAGGTGCTCCAGAATGCTCCCCACCAGCTTTTCGCTCGGCGGGCGCTGCGTGGCGGTAAGCCCCACGGTGATGGCGTTGACGGTGATGCCGTATTTACCCACCTCCGCAGCCAGCGAGCGCACAAAGCCTATCACCCCCATCTTGGAGGTGATGTAATGCACCAGATAGGGGGTGCCCAGCCAGATGGTATCGGAGCTGAGCGCGATGATCCGCCCGAAGCCCTGCGACTTCATCACCGGCAACACCGCCTTGGTGGTGAGGAACAGGGAATCCAGATTCACCGAGAGCATCCGCTTCCACTCCTCGAACGAGATCAGCTCGAACGGTTCCTCGTGGTACAGTCCCACGTTGTTGACCAGGATATCCACCCGGCCGAAACGCTCCACGGTCCTGCGGACCATCTCCTGGGTCTGGTCCTCCTGCGTTGCATCCACCCGTACGGTCTCGATCTCCCCGCCGATCTCGCGCACCCGCTCGGTGGCCTCGGCCGCGTCGGCGATATCGGCGATCATGATGCGCGCCCCCTCCAGGGCAAGCCGCTGGCAGAATGCCTGCCCGTTGCCCACCGCTGCGCCCGTGACGATCGCCACCCGATCCTGAAGTTTTTTCATGCTCTCTATCGAAGGTTGAACAGCATCCCCGTATGAAGGGGGCGAATATACGGAGCGGGAGGGTTAAGAGGATACTGCCCGCCGATGTACATTCTTTCACAGATGGCAGCGTTGGCCGGATTGTCTCTCTGACCCCCGTACAGGATGCTACTGAGGATTCTGAAATCCGCATCGCTGTTTCTCATCCTTTGCTCTACGGCTCCCTCGCAGAGTCACGAAAAATTCAGCTTGCGGGAAGACCCGTTGCGCGGGCCCGCCAGCACCATAACGGAATTCTATAGAAGCCGCATCCTGCATCGCACGAACGGGGCAATTGCGATTTTCCGCATCGGCCTCGTACAATTAAATTCATCTATGATGGATGCGGATAAATCGTCTCGCCGGGCATGGATAGACCAGCAACAAGGGGGAATACAGGAACATCGGTGAATAATGACCGCATGGCTCGCCATATTTTCCTTCAACGATAAACTATGGCAACCATGTGGTGGAGAAATTCATCATCTACGACAGCCTGAGGGATCTAATGCCTACGGGTACGGTTCCTGAGATCCCCGGTACTGTTCGCACGGAGTTCCACTCCGTGCGCGGTGATAGCAGCAGGGGTCGCCCAGTAGAACTCCGCGACAACACAACAACAGAATCTCAGATAACGTTTGCCGAAGTACTTCAGAAAAGGATGCGGGAAATCGCAGAACGGAATTACGCTAGCCGAGAATAATGTCATGGGCGGGATAGCGGAAACAGAAGTCTTTATTCAACCCGGTATCCCGCCGGTATCGTGAACATCTCATCGGCCGGCTCACCCGGCTGAAGCTCGGCGGTATAGGTGACGGTCACCTCCTGTTCGGTGATCTCCGCTTTCATCACTGCCCCCTCGGTTACGCCAAGCACCATCGGCAGGGGGAACAGCGCACGGAACCCGCTCTCCTCGTGATTATAATCCCCCCGCTCCCGTACCAGCCGCACATCATCGGCCACCCACACATACGCAACGGCTCCCCGGCGTACGAACTGCGATGAGACCACGCGATATTTCCGTGCGCGATGCCCGCTGATAATTTCATCCCCCTCCATGGCCTCCAGCACGGTAGGAGAAAAATAGGCCTCGTAATCGGTGCGGGCCAGTTTCCGCGCGGATGAATCCTCATGGCTCAGGCGATAATGGCGATCGTTCGGCAGATCGATGATGACATCGGTGTAGGAGCCGTCATCATCGGTCAGGCGGATTCTCCCGCGCGAGCCGAAGGCCACCCGCTGCACGGCCGGGGCAAATGCCTGGAACAGGGCATTTCCCAGGGAGCCGGAATCGGCGCGGCTTTGGGCGGTGTACACCACCGTACCACGAAAGAACGCGGTATCGGCCGGTTGCGCGGCGGCGACGGAAGCGGAGAGAAGAAGGATCGGGAGGATGGGAAGGAATCGCATACTGGAGCGTTCGGAATACATTCTTGAGAATTATCAGCCGGATGCACCGGCATCGCACGCGTTCAACATAGCAGGTTTATCCCGCCCCTGCATGCCCGTACCACCGCTATTCTTACCGGAACCACCTATGAACAGGTGCCGGAAATCAGCGGCCTCTTCGGCGGAATTCCCCCGGATATTTTCCGCGCCATACCGGCGGAGCGCTCATGAGCGGGCCGGGGCATAAATCCCACCGTTTTTTTTATATTTACGGGTCGCTTGCGACATCAACTCCGGCACTTCGTTTCCCATACCAGCATCGGCGTGAACCGGTATATCCGGCACACGCGATCCATTCATTTCTTCTCTGAACAGTTCCATGAACAACAGGCAGATGATCTTCCTGGCGGCAGCCCTTGCCCTGGGAATAGGCTCATGCAGCGATTCGAACGGCCCGGATGGTAGCGGCGACTCGATGACGGCAAAAGTGAACGGCAAGTCGGTAAAACTTAACAGCGTTTTCTGGGGCGTCAGAACCTCCGATTTCTTCGCGGCCGGCAGCCCTGATATCGGCATCGGCCAGGAGACCGTGGAGATCGGTGGCGATAATATCACCGGCCCGGGAACCTACGTCATCGGTGGCAACGGCAGCGTAGAGGTGACGGGAGAATATTCCCCCGCCGGCGCCGGCGCATCCTACACCACCGCCAGAAGCGACAAACGGGTGGCCGGCACCCTGACGCTCACCGCCATCGACACCACGCACTTGAAGGGAACATTCTCCTTTACCGCATGGAACGAGGATAATCCGAACGATTCGGTGGTGGTCACCGACGGCACATTGAATCTGATAAAGGATTACTGAGAAACCGGTCCCGGTTTTCAGGACGCCGCCTGCGGCGGCTGTCGTTGCCGGCGCGAGAGGAAAACGATGGGCGTTTATCGCTGCAATCGTTTCCTGTTCAAAAACAATGAGCGCGTGTACCGTTGCCGGTCACGCGCTGATTGTTTATGCGATATCTCCCGTCCCCAAAAGAAAGATTCTCCTCCATCGTTCCTACAGAACAGACCCGGCTCCCGCATCCCTCCCCTCTTCCTAAGCGCTATCAACCAAGCTCTAAGAACTCCCCCTCAGTGATCCAGGAACACCTCCCCTTTCGCCGACTTGAACGTGCGGAAGAGGAAGACGAGCGAGGGTACCAGAACCGGCAGACCGGCGATCAGGCACCAGAACTGCACCCAGAGCACATTGCCCGGCGCCGCCGATTCCAGATACGACAGGGTGCCGGGGATCAGATACGGATACTGCGCGAACGCCCATCCCAGAATCACCAGCGACACCTGGGCGACCGCAGCACCCCGGGCCTGCCGGTAGCGCCGCCTGTAGAGCGCCACCAGAGCCCACACCGCGCAAACGCTGGTAATGCCCAGCAGCAATGGCGCCCACCACTGCGTAAGCCCGCTGTACAGGAGCGGGGCCTCGGTACGCGCCAGCCAGAAGAGCAACAGCGCCACCGGACCGAGCGACAACCCGGAGAGGAGCGCGCGCAACCGGAAATCATCCTGAAGCACCGGGTCGTACCGGGTGTCGATCGTCAGATAGACCGCCGCGATAAACGCGAACAGCCCCTGCGCGAACAGGCCGCACACCAGCGCGAAGAACGTGGTCCAGCCGGCAAAGAATCCGGTGGTGAGGACTCCGTTCTCCGCCCGGATATCGCCGCTGGCAAGCCCTCCCAGGGAAACCCCGAGCAGCAGCGGCGTAAGGAAGCTGGAGACCCCGAAGATGGTGCTCCACCGGCGGTGCACCGCATCGTCCTGCGCATCGTACTTCCGGAAGACGAATGTGGTACCGCGCAGCACCACCCCCACCAGCACAAGCGTCAGCGGCACATGCAATGCCGTCATGATAAGTCCGAACGCCGGAGGGAAGGCCGTGAACAGGAGGACGATCACCAGGATCAGCCAGACGTGATTGGCCTCCCAGACCGGCCCGATCGCCGAGGCGATGGCCTCGCGCTGCGCGCGCCCGCGCGGACCGAACGCGAGCAGGTCCCACATCCCCCCGCCGAAATCGGCTCCCCCCAGAAGCACGTAGAGCACCAGCCCGGCGGTCATCACCGCCAGGATCAGAATCTCAGGAAAGACCGGCATGGTGGACCTCCGCGGGTTTGGTGGATGTCTTCGGTTCCGGGGTATCGAGGAAGGTGCGGCGGAGAAGGAAGACCAGAACCACCGAGAGGAAGAGGTACAGGAGGGTAAAGCCCACGAACGGCGTTACCAGCCCCGGCATCGGCGTCACCGCCTCGGCGGTCTTCATGATGCCGTAGATGATCCACGGCTGCCGTCCCACCTCGGTAACCACCCACCCGGCCTCGATGGCGATGAACCCGAGAGGCCCCGCAAGGACGAATCCCCGCAGCAGCCAGCGATCCAGCGGCACCGCCCTGCGCCGCCACCAGAGCCACACCGCGGCAACCGCAAGGGCCAGCATGACAACCCCGCAGGCCACCATGATATCGAATGCGATATGAGTGACCAGGGTGTTGGGCCACAGATCGCGCGGGATGGAATCGAGCCCCTTCACCTCGGCATCCGGATCGTAATAGGTGATAAGGCTGAGGGTCTTCGGCAGCTCGATCCCGTACTCCAGCCTCCCCTCCTCATCGTTCGGGATGCCCCCTATCACCAGCGGCGCCCCCTTCTCGGTCCTGTAGTGCCCCTCCATCGCCGCGAACTTTGCGGGCTGCAGCTCCGCCACGCGCCTGGCCGCGATATCGCCGCTCAGCAACTGAAGCGGCACCGAGACGCAGGCCATGACAAGGGCAATGGTGAACGCGCGGCGATGGAAGGTGCTGGTGCGATCGCGAAGGAGGAAGAATGCGTGGACGGCGGCGACAACAAATCCCGTGGCGACATAGGCGGCGAGCGTCATATGAAGCACCTGGTGGAAGCTAGCGGGGTTGAGCATGGCGGCGATGGGGTCGATATCCACCGGTTTGCCATCGATCATCCTGAACCCGGCCGGGGCGTTCATCCAGGCGTTCACCGTTACAACGAACATCCCCGAGACGATGCCGCTTGCGGCCACTATCACGCCTGCGAGGAAATGCATCTTCGGGGAGATCCGGTTCCATCCGTACAGATAGATGCCCAGGAAGATGGCTTCGGTGAAGAACGCGTACCCTTCCAGCGAGAAGGGCATGCCGACGATAGCGCCGGCGTAACTCATGAACCCCGGCCAGAGCAGCCCGAGTTCGAACGAAAGAACAGTGCCTGAAACCGCACCGATGGCAAAGAGAATCGCGACCCCCCGGGCCCAGCGCCTGCTGAGCTCCAGATACCCGGCATCGCCGGTGCGCAGATAGCGCCATTCGGAGATCGCCATCAGCAGGGGCATCCCCATGCCGACCGCGGCGTAGATGATGTGGAACGCCAGGGACATCGCCATCTGTGAGCGCGCAAAGAGAAAATCGCTCATTGCTATGGTCTCCTGATTGTCGCTGCTGAAGGTACCGGATTGCACCACGCAAGAGCACTACGTCTGGTATCAAAGCATCTCAAAGTATGTCATCGCACGGGCGCACCGGCCAGCCGGAACAGAGCGGGAGCGTCCGGCCGGAACCACCACCGATGTCACCATCCGGATGCGGCGAGCCGTACCCGCCGCCCGGCAAGCCGGGAGCACCGGGGGAGGATGCCATCCACTGCGGTGAAACAAACCCGGCGCAGGACGGTTATTGCTCTCGGACCGGGGAGAACTCCCCCTGCAAGGATGATGAATGCTCCAGGTGCGAGCGAAATCGGAATCGACCCGAGCGGCATGAGCCA
The DNA here is from genome assembly GCA_048594725.1 of Candidatus Kapaibacteriota bacterium. Taxonomy (GTDB): domain Bacteria; phylum Bacteroidota; class Ignavibacteria; order OLB7; family OLB7; genus JAFDZV01. Next base: position 28,113 of record JBMDXA010000087.1, on the reverse strand, counting down.
GGACAGGACCTACCAAAGCGATGAGAAGCTCTACGGCATGCTTCGCGGATCACCCCGCGAACGGGAGGTTGCGTTCAGGGAGCTGTATGCCCGGCACTCCTCCAGGGTCTACCTCTACTGCCGCAAGGTGATGGGGGATACCGAGACGGCGGAGGATCTGTTCCAGCAGACCTTTCTGCGGTTTCTGCAGAGCGCAGAAGCCGAGCGGATCATGACCAACGTGCCGGCCTATCTGCTCCGCATCGCCCGCAACCTCTGCCTGAATCATCGCAAGAAGATGGGGAACGCAACCGTGCCGCTGGAGGAGTTCCAGATGCCCGTGGAGGATACGCCGCTGGAGGACCGGGAACTGGAGCGGATGGTGAGCACGGCGCTGGAACTGCTGCCGGAGGAATATCGCGAAGCGTTCGTCCTGCAAGCCTACAACGGCCTCTCCTACAAGGAGATCGGCGAGGTGACCAAGGCCCCCGTCTCCACCGTCCGCAACCGCGTGGTGCGGGCAAAGCAGAAGATCCGCGAGATACTCGCCCCCTACCTCGCCGATTACCGTCAGTGATTTTCGGAGCCCATAGCGATGGATGATTCACAGAACAACGCACTCTCGGACCTGATCTATCTCTATCTGGACGGCGAGGCCGGCAGCCTGGAGCACTCGATGCTTTTCGGCGCGCTTGCCCGCAACAGCGACTTGCAGGCCGAGTTCACCGAGGCGCTCCGCATCCGCAGCGCGGTCGAGCAGGAGCGCGCCCTGGCGCTCCCCCCGGCCCATCTTACCGATGCTCTTTTCCGCAAGGCGGGATTTGCCACCGCCGCCGCCGAAACCGCAGCGGCGGCGGGCCCCGGAGCGTTCGGGCGCTTCCTCGCCAGATTCGGCGCGCCGATGCTCTCGGCCGCCGCCAGCGCCCTGCTTACCGCTCTGCTGCTGACCGGAATCTACCAGAGCCGCCTGGAGCGGGTTGCCGGCGAGATGAGGCAGATACGCACGGTACAACGGGCACCCCTGGCGGAGAACCCCGGCAGATCCTCCGCACTGCCGCACTCCCCCCGCACCGGTGCAGGCAGCGGAGAGGCGGAGCGAGCAATCCCCGAAAGGCTTCACGATGGTACCCCGCACGCCGTACGGGGAGCCGGCTCCGGGAGCACGGCGGCATCTCCGGCATTCGCCGCCGGGCGGGACCAATTCCCCCGGCAGGCTCCCCCGCAGGCGTCCGGCCGGACGGAGGCACCGGAAGGAACGCTCCCGGCCGCAACGCCATCTCTCATGAAAACCCTGCCCGCCGCCGGCACCGCCATCCCGACAGAGAGCATCGCGGCGGCAGCCGGGCCGCTGGGAGAGGCAACGCCCTTCCCGCCGGCGGACCGGGACGAGCCGGACTACCGGTTCGCCTTCCAGATTCGCGGCATCACCGGGCTTGGGCTCTATCCGGAACGGCCGCCGGTGCAGGGAACGCAACCCTGGTTCAACAATATGAGCGTCGGGGCGCTCTACCGGATCTCGCGCCATCATGCGATTGGGGTGGAGGCCGGACAGGAGATATTTCCGCTCTACCGTTCCAACGGAGCCTCATCGTGGCTGGAGCCGCGTCTGGCCTGGGCCGGCGGCGTCTACAGGTTTGAACCGGAGGGGATGGAATCGCTCGGCGATCTCCGTCCGTTTCTCCAGACCACGCTCGGTGGAACCCCCTCCGGGCCTATCGCAAAGGGGATCGCCGGGATTGCCTACACCCCCGGCAGCCGCGTGGATCTCTCGATAGGATTTGAGGGGACCGCCCTGCTGTACCAGTTGCAGGGGAGCTGGTACTCCACACGAAAAAGCGGCATCACCTACCTGATGAACGTGCACTTCTAGGGGAGATGATGCCGGAACGAACGCCGGCCGGGAACGAGCGGATCGGAAGGGAAATGCTGCGCAGCGGATCTGCCCCGGCGGTTACCCGCCCTCCAGGGCCGGCGGCCCATATCTGACGGAAACGATTACATCGAACTCACATACTCAAGCAAAGGCCCTTTATGAAAAAACTACCCTTGATGATCGGCATCCTCTGCATGGCGCTGGCGATGCAGGCCTGCGGCGATACAAGCCTCTTCCCGATCGATCTCAATCCCAACCAACCGGACAACGGCAAGGGCAACGACAGCCAGCTGACAGGGAAGTCGTGGCAGCTGGAATCGTTCGAAGTGGTGGGAGGAACTGTCACGCCGCCCCCCGCGGGACAGAGCTATGTGCTCACCTTCATGAACGGCACCCAGGTGTCCGGCACCGCCTCCTGCAACGGCTACGGCGGCAGCTATACCCTCGGGCCGAACGGGGTTATCTCCATGTCGGCGTTCATCTCCACGGATGCCTACTGCGGCGAGGAGAGCAAGGAAGGGGAATATATCGCCGCGCTGGAGGCCGCCGGAAGCTATACGATCAACGGGAACAGGCTCCGCATCTTCTACGGCAACGGGACCAGGGTGCTGAACTTCGCCCTGACAACCGGCGGAGTTATCGACGGCACCCCCTCCTCCATTCCGGAGCTTCTCGGGGTCACCTTCAAGCTGAAGGAGATAGAGGTGTACGACAACACGAACAATACCCGCATCATGAAGATTGTGCCCGAGGATCAGGTATTCCTTCTGACCTTCAACGGCGGGGCTCCCGGGCGCTTCACCGGCCTGGCGAACTGCAACGGCTACGCCGGGGAGTATGCTCTGGGAAATGCCAGCACGCTGGCGATCAGCGATCTGGCTTCCAGCAAGATGAACTGCGGTATCACCGGATCGATGGAGACCGAGTACTACGAGGCGCTCGGCAACGCCCGCCAGTATTCCGCATGGCAGGGGGGCTCCGCCAAGGCCGGTCTTATCATCCAATACGGCGGAGGGGCGCTTCACTTCGAGGCGGAGTAAGGAGAGGATGGCACGCAACGCAAAAGGGGCTCATCAAGAGCCCCTTTTCATTTCCATCCGTGGCCGGGCATCTCAGCCGGCCGGCTCGGCCCCCGCAGCAAAGCTATAGTGCTCCCTGCCGAGCCTGTAGCCCCCTATCCCTCCCGCCTCGCTTTCGAGCAGCAGTTCCGCCTCCACGATCTCCCCGGTATCCTTGCGTATGGAGATGGCCCGGCCGTTCCGGCTGAACGTGTAGGGGCACTGAACGATCGCCCCGGTGGCCCATTCAAGCACGTTCATCGCCACGGTACGGGTCTCCCCGTCCTGAATCCCCATCAGCAGCACGGCGTTAACGTAGTCGAACATCGGATTCGGCCCGTCGAAATAGATGATGCCATCGGCATCGGCTATCGGCACAGGGCTGGGCGCCCCATCGTTCATCGCCACGGCAGCCTCATCCTTCGACTCCCGGTTGACGCTCACCTGCATCCCCCCTTCAGGGCTATGAAAAGCGATGCCGATGGAGCGATAGCCCTCGGGCTCGGCAACGAACTCGCACAGGGCGGTCACGGATGGATGATCCGGAAACGTTCCCGACTCCCGTATATGAATCCTCCGGTCCGCCTGCTCCACCTGGTACTGCTGATGCTGAACGCATCTGCCGTCAATGCTCACGGACGCTGAAAAGCTGGATAGAACATTCATTGCCTGTCGTCTCCGATGTATGGTTGTGCCATCGATGCGGTCTCATCCATTCCAGGGAGCGGGCATCTCCCTCTACGGTTCCTGTGTTCCGTGCAGAAGGGCCAGCCGGGCGATGGAGGAGCGCCGGCCAAGATACCGTGCGCTCCGGCCGGAGTCAATTACAAATGCATATCGTGCCGGCTGGCGATCCCCCGATCGGGAAAAGCCCTCGGCTGCCGGCCTCCGCCCCCCGGTATGAGATTTCCCCACCCCTCCTACCACCTCTGGGGTACCCTCAAGGGGGTACACAAAGATGTACTCCGCTTTAGGTACCGCAACGGATTATCTTCATCCCGTAAGCTATTGCAGCACGTTCGTTCTGTATACCGATCCGGCTCCGGCCGTGAACGCAGACCGCCGGAGGATGTACCGAACAACATCCGGCGGGGCATACCGGCCGCAACGCCTGCACCACAAACGATCCACGCGCAAGCCCCGTCATGCGTACACAGTTACGGGTAGATGCGCTCCCCATCGATAACTTTGGAATCAACCCCCTTCCGGCGCCGCGAGCCCCGGCAGGAACCATCGGCCGGAGCGCAGCAGCAGGGGATCGGGAACCCTCCCTGTCACTATCGATCCGGCACGTAGCACATCGCGGGGCGGCCCCGCCGCCGGGACGGCTCCATACGATATCCCGGAACCGGCCCACGACTATCAGGACCAGCAGCGGAGCGGCGGCAGTGCCATCTCCATCCAGACGGAGCGAGCAGCATGAAGACACTGATTATCGACAACTACGATTCCTTCACCTTCAACCTCTATCAGATGATAGCGGAGGCCAACGGCGAGGAACCGGTCGTCTTCACCAACGATAGCATCGATTGGCAGGAGCTGCGCGCGCTGAACTTCGACAACATCGTCATCTCGCCGGGCCCCGGCAGACCGGAGGTGGAACGCGATTTCGGCGTCTGCCGCGATGCGATACTGCATGCAGGCGTCCCCCTGCTGGGCGTCTGCCTGGGACACGAGGGGATCGGCCATCTCTTCGGAGGAAGCATCATCCATGCTCCGGAGGCCATGCATGGGCGCTCCAGCCCGGTCTACCACAACGGCAACGAGCTGTTCGCGGGGATTCCGCAGGGATTCAGCGTGGTGCGCTACCACTCCCTGATCGTGGCCGAGGGGCTGCCGGAAACGCTGGAAGGGATCGCCTGGACCGGCGACGGAATACTTATGGGGCTGCGCCATCGCACCCGTCCCCTCTGGGGAGTGCAGTTCCACCCGGAATCGATCTGCACCGAGCACGGCGGCACGCTGCTCCGCAACTTCAGGGATATCACCCATCGCACGGCAGGCCGTAGATCGTTCGCGGGAGGAATCGGGGCCGGGCCGCACACGCGCCACGAGAAGACCGACGGCCACGGCTCGAAGGAACTTCCTGCCAGCGGCATCCGCCGCGAGCATATCGCGGGGCCCGAGCCGGGAGCGTTCCAGGTCCGCAGCCGCAGGCTGGACCGGGCCTTCGATACCGAGAGAACGTTCGTGGGGCTGTTCGCCGGCGCGCGGGACGCGTTCTGGCTGGACAGCAGCCGCGTACAGGAGGGGCTTTCGCGATTCTCCTACATGGGCGATGCCGGCGGCCCGTTCAGCATGGTGGTGCGCTATCACACCGATACCCGCGATCTCTCCATCACCGAGGGGGGAGTAACCTGGCACCGCACGCGGGGCATCTTCGAATTTCTGGAAGAGGAGCTGCGCAAGCGCCATGCAGCCGCACCGGATCTCCCGTTCGATTTCAACGGCGGGTTCGCGGGGTATCTCGGCTACGAGCTGAAAGGGGAATGCGGCGGAGAGCTGGTTCATATCTCCCCGGTTCCCGATGCCGCGCTCATCCTCGCCGACCGGTTCATCGCGTTCGATCATGCCGCAGAGGCCACCTATCTGGTATCGCTGGTCCCGGCTGGCCGGGAGACCCTGGCCGAGACCTGGTTCGACCAGATGGAGGCCGCATTGGCGGACCTTCCCCCGCTGGCTCCGGTTCCCGGGGGAACCAGCCAGGATACCGTGAGCTTCCGTCTGAGCCGGGACCATGAAACCTATCTGGATGATATCAACCGCTCGCTCGCCCTTATCAACGATGGAGAGAGCTACGAGATCTGCCTGACCAATCAGATCAGGACACAGACCGATGCCGATCCGCTGGAGCTCTATCGCACGCTCCGCGCTATCAACCCGGCCCCGTACGCCGCGTTCCTGCGCTTCGGCGAGCTGGCGGTGCTCTGCTCCTCCCCGGAACGATTTCTCCGTGTGGAACGGGACGGCTGGGCCGAATCGAAGCCCATCAAGGGGACACGCCCGAGAGCTGCCACCGAGGAGGAGAACCTGCGGGTGCGGGAGGAACTTCGCGCCTGCACGAAGGATCGCGCCGAGAACCTGATGATCGTCGATCTCATCCGCAACGATCTGGGACGCGTCTGCGAGGTGGGAAGCGTGCATGTGCCGAAGCTGATGGATGTGGAGAGCTACGCCACCGTCCACCAGCTGGTCTCCACGGTCCGGGGACGGCTCCGTGCCGGTACATCAGCGGTGGAGTGCGTGCGTGCGGCGTTCCCGGGGGGATCGATGACCGGCGCGCCGAAACTGCGCACCATGGAGATCATCGACCGTCTGGAGCATGAGGCGCGGGGCATCTACTCCGGCTCCATCGGCTTCCTGGCCGCCAATGGCTCGGCCGATCTGAACATCGTGATCCGGACGATAGTGATGACGCCTGAATCGGCGTCGATGGGGGTGGGAGGGGCCATCGTGGCGCTCTCCGATCCCGAGGATGAATTCGAGGAGACGCTCGTAAAAGCCAGAGCGCAGATCCATGCCATCACCAGAACGGCCACGGGGGCATTCGAGCCGGATAGCTACGAGATACTGGGCACCGAACAGGTGACGGCATAACAATGCCGCGGGGAGATGCCTCCCATCCGCCGGCGGCGGAGATGGCTCATAGATGATAGTCCGTAGTCCGCCCCTGCGGCGGCCGTAGCCGGTAGTTAGCAGCAGAGAGAAGGAAGGGGGCGATGGACCGCTCCGGCTGACTCCAGGAGTCTGGAACCCGGACGCTGGGCTCCAGCCCCCCGGACTCCCCGACTCTCTCCCCACGCCTCCCCATTCTTCAATCAATCGCGAGACCTATCCCGATGAGCATCATTCTGGAGCCGTGCAAATGGACCTACCTCGGCGGGAAGCTTCTCCCCTCGGAGCGGGCCTCCCTTCCGGCCGACAACCATGCACTCCACTACGGAACGGCCGCGTTCGAATCGCTCCGGGTCTATCGCACCCCGTCCGGCTCGAAGGTGGTGGGCCTGCCGCAACATCTCGAGCGTCTCCGGCTGACGATGGCCGCGCTTGGCCTTGCGCCGGTGGATGAGGCCGATGTGCTGGAAGGGGTGAAACGGACGATCGCCGCCAACAATCTGGAGGAGGGCTATCTCCGGATTCTGGCCTATCCGTCCGGCCCCTGCACCCGGCTCGATCCGGCTGTGCACCCGTCGGATATCCTCATCGTCTCCTGGCGCGTCAGCGGCGCGCGATACGCGCCGCCGGTCTCTCTGGGCATCTCTCCGATACGCCGTCCGGCGGCCGGCTCCACGCTCCCCCGCGCAAAGCATAGCGGCATGTACGGCGTCTATGCCGCCACGCACACCGCAGCCCGGGCGCAGGGGTTCGATGATGCGCTGGTGCTCCACACCGACGGCAGCGTCTGCGAGATCACCGGCGCCAACATCTTCATGGTGCGGGATGGGGAGCTTCTCACCCCCTTCACCCCGCACAGCATCGACGGGGTCACCCGCCACCTGGTGATGCAGCTCGCCCGGTCGCTCGGCATCCCCTCGCGCGAGGCGATCCTGGCAGTGGAGGATCTCTCCACCGCCGATGAAATTTTTCTTACCGGCACCTTTCACGGCATCCGCCCGGTGAGCGCCGTGGCGTCGCACGAGCCGCGCAACGGAGCCCCCGGTCCCCTCACCAGAGCGCTTCAGGATGGGTTCGATGCCATGCTGGCGCAACCGGGCTCGCTCGCGGAATTCTGGCTGAGCGAGGTAGCCACCGAGCGGAAGGAGCCGGCCGCCGCAACCAACGGCCGCATCCGTGTACGCCCCGCCCTGCGCGATGATATCCCCATGGTGCTGGGAGGGATACGATCGCTCCTGGAGGAACTTCGCGGCGTGCCGGGAATACAGCTTCCGGAAGGGGCCCGCACCGTCTGCGAACGGATCGTCGATGGCCGCTCGCGCGGGACGATCTTTGCCGCCTTTCCCGCCGGGCGGGAGGATCATCTCGTGGGGCTTCTCTCCATCACGATTCAGGATGCCATCCACTTCGGCGGCTCCTATGCGCTGATCCAGTATCTCTGGGTGCACCCGGAGTACCGCAGCGATGGCGTGGGCGCAGCGCTGATGGGAGCGGTGGAGACCTACTGCCGCGATCACAAGCTGCCGAACCTGGAGGTGGGGCTGCCCAGCCTCCGGTTCCAGAACCTCCCGCGTACCTACAACTTCTATCAGGAGAATGGTTTCGTGGAGCTGGGACCGCGCATGCGCAAGGAGGTGGTATGACCCGGCCGGCACTGGAAGTGGTGATGCAGAATGACCTGAGCGGCGAGCTGCCGCACATCCTCGATCACGAGGGCAACGAGATCCCCTGCCGCGAAACCGAGCTTCGCATCCTCCGGATCGCCGAGGGGTTGCGCTCCCTGCCGGGGACACGCTTCTCCTCCCCCGATATCTCCGACAGGCGGCTCGATGCCACGCTCGTGAAGGTGCACGACCCGGAATATCTCCGTGGCCTGCAATGGCTGAGCGAGGAACTCGGCGAGGAGGAAACCGTGATGTTCCACCCTTATCTGCCGGCCGGAATCGATGCCGATACGCCGATCGTGGCCGGGATCTACGATGTGGCCCGCGACTCGGCACGAACGGCTATCGCCGCCGCCGACCGGATTGCCGAGGGCGCGCCCTTCAGCTACGCGCTCTGCCGTCCTCCCGGACATCACGCTGGCTACGGCTATCTGGGAGGGCACTGCTATCTGAACAATGCGGTGATAGCGCTCCAGGCCCTTCAGGATGCGGGGATGAAAAAGCTGGCAGTGGTCGATTTCGATTTTCATTTCGGCAACGGTACGTCCGATCTGCTGGCAAGGCGGAAGGATATCTCCTTCGGGTCGGTGCACTCCTGCACGTTCATCAGCTATCCCTACCGCCAGACCCGCCCGCCGCACGATCGCCAGTGCTATATCCCGCTGGCGGATGATCCCGGCCGCGAAGGGTTTCTCGAAGCGATAACACGCCTGATGGACCACGCGCTCCGCGATGCCCCGGAGGCTATCGTCGTCTCGGTTGGCTACGATATCATCGCCGGCGACCCGTTCGGGAAATGGGATCTCCCGCCGGATATCCTGGAAGATGTCGGGCGGCTGCTGGCCGGCCCGGGAGTTCCCCTCTGCATGGTGCAGGAGGGAGGATATCTCCCTGAACATCTCGACGAGTGCTCGTACAGGTTCGGTATCGGCCTCCACCCCCAACCGCGAATGGCCGCGAATCTTGGTAGCCGGGGCCGACGCAGTTCTGAATGGCATCGTATCGAACATTCGGAAATCTTCACGAATAATAACCGCGAATAGAGGCGAACTCTGGTAGCAGGGCCGGGGCGGTTCCGAACGGGGGCGTATCGAACATTTGGAAATCTTCACGAATAATAACCGCGAATAGAGGCGAACTCTGGTAGTAGGGCCGGGGCGGTTCCGAATGGAATTGTATCGAACATTTGGAATTCTTCACGGATGATAACCGCGAATAGAGATGAACTCTGGTAATCGAACATTAGAGCGGTTTTCAATTGACTTGATCGGTTCTGGCTCCCGTAGGGAGCACCCGTCTGTAGCTATGGTGTCAGTGTTTTCTTCGGAAGCTCCGGAGGAGCGGCCCATTCCTCTGACGTGCGTTACCTCACACTCAACTGAAACCCGCTCTAGGAGGATGAAGGGTGATGATGCGTTTCCGAACGGGGGCGTATCGAAGATTCGGCAATCTTTACAAGGGAATAAAGATCAATTAAGGCGAACCAGGATAAAGGATTGCGATGCGTTTCCGGTACTGTGTGAAATGGTGCCGGGTATACGGATACGGGGATGTGCGGTGATCCGCAATCGCGCCATCTCGTCTAATCGCCAATCGAAAATCCTGCATCGTCAACAGGCTCAATCCAACACTATCAATCGTAAATCATAGGCTCCGCATGAATACGCTTGAGAATTTTCGGCGCGAGATCGACGTGCTCGATTCGCGCATTATCGAAGCGCTCGGTAACAGGCTCGATATCTGCCGCCAGATCGCGCATCTGAAAAAAGAGCAGTTCATTCCGATGATGCAGCATGGGCGTATCGAGGAGGTACGGCGGCATTGCGAGGATCTCTGCCTGGCCCATGGGGTGAGCAACGATCTGGTGGAGGCGATCTATCGCCTTATCATCAGCGAAAGCTGCCAGATCGAAAACGAGATCATCGATGCCCCGGCGCCAGCCGCCGTGATGCAGAGAAATTCCCCCACGACCGCACAGGCTGTCCATTAACCGGTGGGGCGGTTCAGTGCATTGCCTGCACCGGCCGCCACACCGCGTCCGGCATTCGCAGCGCGGTGGGATCATTCAATTCAGCCGGATAAGTTCAACCGGAGAGGATATGAGATTTGTAACGCTGGGGCCGGAAGGCACCTGCCACCAATATGCTACCAGGCACTATCTGCGGCATCATGGGATAGAGAACGCGGAGATCGTCCTGGTAACCGATTTTCTCGATGGGCTGGAAATGGTCTATAATGACCAGGCCGATTTTCTCCTCCAGAACAGCGCTCATCTCGCGGTTAATCTGGTAACGGAGAAATATTATCGCGATGTTTTTGTCGCCGATACATTTCTCTATACTACCCAGGAGATCGTGGTGCTGGAAGATGCCACGGTGGAGAAACCGGAAACCGTCGGCCTGGTTTCGGCAACGGAAGGATATATCCACGATATCCATTATCCGGTGAAGATCTACGAGCCGAGCAAACCTATCGTCGGGGCGAAACTGCTGGAGGGAGCGTTCGATGCGGGGGTGACCTATCTGCACTACCATATCGATAATCCCGGCCGCTTCCGCGTGCGGAAATATATCGGATATGTGCCCACGGCCTGGCTGGTGTATGGGAAGAAGACGACGTTTGCGGGGGATATGCTGGGGGTGGCGCCGCGAGGATTTTATACGGAGGGCACCGGCGTCAGCGACTGGCCTCGCGGAGGAGCCGCGTATACGGCACCGGCGGAGATAATGGCTGAGATGCAGGGCTCTCCCGTAGCGGCCGAAGCGGAATGAAACTCCTGCGCGCGGGTACCGAATCCGCGCGCAGGAACCGAAGAAAAGCCCGGGATATTATGTCCGCAACAGCCCGAGCGCCGGCATCACCCGTTGCAGCACCGTACGGACCACGTCCCGCAGACGCGTATCGGACGGGCTTGCGAGAAAATCCTCGCAGAAATGGAGGAGATAACTGGCAAGCCCGGCGAGCGACAATGTGGACGCGGCGTTTTCCACGGTGCGATAAAAATCCTGGGAACGGATCACCGCAAGCCGGTAGGCATCGGAATCGAAATTCCCGGTTGCCTCTTCCGGTCTCATCACTTCGCACCAGGCGCGGGCGATGATCCAGCCGGGATTATCATCGCCCATCAGCAGATCCCAGGAAAATTCCATCGGTTTCATATGCGGGCGGCAGAGGAAAAAGCTCTTGACGATCATGGCGGTCAATTCTCCCGCCGCGACGGTGCCGCCGGAGAGCTGTAGGAGATCCCCGATTTCCGGAGTAGTATCGATCCGTGCCAGCAATTCATCTATCAACGGCGCACCCCCTTCGCTGGAGCTCATTTTCGCATTGCCGAGAGTGACCATGCCATGGAACAGGAGTATATGCGTGCCGAACATCAGCTCCGGACGCAGCCGCTCCAGCAGTTCGGTATGCAGCACGCTGGCCGGCTGCCATTCGGTACCGGAAAGATCGATATAATTCCGGCGCTCCCTCCACCCGCCGAATAATCGGTAATACACCCCCAGCAGGCGTGCATGCTCGGTGGGAAATCCGTCGCTGCGAAGAAGCACCATTTTTTCGAATTCCGGCCGGCCGCTGTCGTACACGATCGTGCCGTCGCTCTCGCGGCGGATCACACCGGCGGCAAGGCCATGCTGCATCAGGGCCGGAACATCCTCCATCGCATCGGATTCGTAATCATGCCGGTCGATCGTGACCCCGAACCGGCCGAGCGTCCCGCGATGGCCCTCCAGAACAAGATCGCGCGTACGGCGCCATAATTCCCGTGTCGCCGAATCGCCCGCAAGCCAGCCGCGCATATATTCATCGGCGAGATCATCGGTCACGTGCGATTCACGGTTGGCAGGATCATCCGGCGATGCGCCGGCGGCTGACCCTGCTGAATATTCGCTGATATACCGGGAATAACACCGTCCTATGAGATGATCCGGTTTTACATCATCGGGGATGCCATCCGGATGGTATTTCCGCAGGCCGGCCATTGCCTCGCATATATTTCTCCCGATATCTCCAACCAGACTCTGGCGGATAACATCGGCGCCGGCTGCGGCCAGTGTGGCGGCGAGCGCGCTTCCTATCGTGATATTCCGCAGATGCCCTATATGGAGCGCCTTGCTGGTATTTGGTCCCGCAAATCCCACCGCATATTCCCTTCCAGCCATCACCGACGAGGTGTCCAGAGTGGAACTATCCCCCCGCTCCAGATTTTTTCCGAGTTCATCGATAAAATAGTCGGCGAAGCGTATCGATATGGTGGTCCCTTTCGGGCGGATATCGGCCACGGCGGGATCGGCGGCAAGAATTTCCTGAAATTCTTTTCCGGCCGGCGAGCCAATCCACTCGCGTCCCTTGAAAAACAGCCGTACATCGGTAGGAGCATTACCGCGACGCCGCAGCTCCACGGTCTGGCAGCTTTCCCCGCCGCCGAACGAGCGCACAAGCGCTTCGATATGGTTCAGAATATTCGCCGACGGAGTGATAATCGGGTCGGAAGGGGCCTCAATACTGGCTGTGGTGGCATCCTCGGGTGTCATCATGGCAGGCTCTCTCGTGAAAATCCCCCTTTCAGCAGACCGTCCGGAAGCTGTATGGTAGAGAGGGGGCGGTTCCATAACGGCGTACGGCCCCTTTATCCTGGCGAATAAACGAGGCCGTAGCTATACAAAGCGCGCCTAATGGGACTCGAACCCACACCTGCGGTTTAAAAGACCACTGCTCTTCTAGGCCGTTACTTTCCTGATGCTCCAACGGAACCGTATTCGAAATTCGTAACGACTGGAGCGAACATCCATTGTTCGAGAAGTTTGGATTCCGCAATCAAGAATCGATATCACGATAGAGAGCCTAGGATTTCTCTACCGACGCGCGCGTACTGTCATTCTTGACCGCAGGTTTGGATTTTCTCTGGCGCAGGAGTCGCTTCAATCTAGGAGAGTTGCCTCTCCTTGGGACATTTTTATGAATTTCGGTTAATTCCGCCTTCCTAGCAGTTCCGCGTAACCTATTGACCGGTTGAGCTATAGGCGCATATGTTGAGGAATATATCCTTTTGCAATCATCGTTTCCGGGTTCTCCATCGCCCGCAAAGCCGCACCAGATCTGAAGAAAACGCTGTTATCGTTGCCGAAGATCGTACGGATGTGCGTGTGTTGATAAGCGAACCGGATCGTTGAAGATTGCTGGGGGATACGGGGAGCAAAATAGGAGATATCAGGGATGAATGCAAGCATTATCCGCTAATCTTCGCGAATATTTATTGGCGGGGGTAATGGTGATTTCATCAGTCCGTAAAGGTGATGATGAAATCTTCGCGAATATGATCCGATAACCATATGCGATAGTTCGGATAGCCTTGATGCACGCAGGGGGTTGGCGATGAAATCTTTGCGCATATGATCCGATAACCATATGCGATAGTTCGGATGGCCTTGATACACGCAGGGGTTGGCGATGAAATCTTCGTGAATCTGCCCTGATACCCGCAAGCGGGATTTAGGATGGCCTTGATACACGCAGGGGTTGGCGATGAAGTCTTCGCAGATATGCTCGTACAGGAAAAAATCTCCTCCAACCATCAATCTACGCCCCCTCTCCGCCAATCCAAAATCGTAAATCGTCAATCGTCGCTCTCTCCTTCCCCCAATCGAAAATCTAAAATCGAAAATCCCCTCATCCTCCGTTCAGATCCAGGCGGCGAAGGGCGCGGCGGTAGATGAGGGCGGCGATGCCGCCGAGAACCGCAAGCCAGATAAGGCCGCGAACCAGCGTTGCAACGATCAGGGAGAGATCGGGGGAGACGAGGAGTTTGGCGGGGTAATACATCATCGTCGGGAATGGCGTCAGCTCTACCATCGTACGCGCCCACTCGGGCCAGAAGCCGATGGGCACGGCACCCCCGCCGAACGTCATGATAAGCAGTCCGAGAATCCAGACGAATGCGGTGGCCCGCTCGATCCAGAACGTTGCAAGCCCCGCGATAGCCTGAAGCGCGAAGTAGAGCAGCGTGCGGAGCAGGAACCCGAAGATGAACGCAAGCACCCCCAACGGCGTTACCGCGATGGTGCCGGAGGCGATCCAGGCTACGGCGAACGCCGCCGGAAAGGCCACCGCAAACGAGAGAACCGTGTGTGCCATCGAGGCGGAGAATCGCGCCAGCAGATAATCGTACGGGCGCGCCAGCGTCACCGCGATATTGCCGGAGATCACATCATGCTCGATATCGAGCTGGGCCTCCGACTGCACCGAGAAATAGAGCGTCTGGGTGGCCGCCAGAAACCAGATCAGCTCCTCCCAGCTGAACCCCTCCCCCGCAAGAGCGCCAACCTTCTCCGGGCTGACGGTGACCTGCCAGACCTGGATAAGCACGTAGAAGAAGAGGACGATGGTGATATTGCTGAAGAAGAAATCCCACGTATAGGCGGTCTGCTGCCGTAGCTCGATCCGGAAGATCGCCAGATACTTACCGATCTCCCGCAGAAGGCTGTGCGGCCGCCGCACCGTAACTTCCGTCTCGTTCGCGGGGAGGCTCATGGCTGTTTCATCACCTTCCAGAAGTCGATCTCCAGACCGATATTCTGCGGTGTGGCGCGGCGCTCGGCATGGGTCAGGATGATCTCTCCGTTCATCAGAGGGCTCTTGCCGACGAATGTATGGTACTCGCCGGACTCCCCGCAGGGATCGAATCCCTTCTCCCCCATATACTCGATGAACTCGGAAGTGATCTCCTTGCCCAGATACGCCTCGCTGATCGTCCGGTCTATCTGGATGATGGTGGATTTCATGGTGCGCCGCTGTTCCTCTATCAGCAGCGCCGGGGGCACGCCCCAGAGGGGGAATACCGCGCGCATGGAGAAATCCGACAGGAGGGAATCGAACCAGTCGCGGTGTTCGCGGATGCCGATAGTGCCGAAGATGCCGCGCGTGATCCCCTCGCTCCGAAGATCGAAGAGGACGTTGCGAAGCTCCCGCTCGTAGGTGGCATAGGTGACCCGCACCTTCATCAGGGGGATATCCATCAGCCCTGCCTGCTCCTCGATAAGCTCCGGCGGCAGGCGATGCGAGAACACCAGTTCGGTCTCCGCATCAATGAAGGTCAGAAGCAGATCGCACTCCATGCCCGCCTGCTGCGCCCGCCGGATGGCATAATGAGAATCCTTGCCGCCGGACCACATCGCAAATGCGTGGCTCATCGCTTGTCCTCCGGCATCAGCCCCGATACGGCCAGCCACCGGTTGGACTCGGCCTCGCCCAGTACGGGAAGATCGGTTTCGCCGGTAGCGAGCGCGCGCTGCATATAGGGGATGCAGAGCCCGCAGCCGGTGCCGAGCGGCAGGTAGCGCTGAAGTTCGGCCACGTTGCCGCACCCCGCTTCACGAGCGGTTTCCAACGCCTGCGCAAAAGGGATCTTGCGGCAGAGACAACGGTTTACCGCCATCGTCTCTCCTGTACGATATGGTCCATCCGGCACATGGGCTAAAGATAGTGCAACGAATGGCTCCGCACCTCCGCCGTGCGGTAACGAATTGAAGAAGCCGGGAACACGAAGAGTCCTGTGGGTCAGAGAGTCCTGTGGGTGAAGGGGTCCGGAGCCAGCGAGCCGGTGGTAATGGATTTCATGCGGATCAGTTCACCGCGCGTCCGGCAATCCGGCCTGTGATGGCGATAGGGGTGTTCCGGCCATCATGGCCCCCGTCAGGGGGCACCTATCTGTAGAAGGATCACCATTTTGTACCACGTTGGAAGCTCCGTAGGAGCGGCCCATTCTGCATCCGATAGTTCTAGCCGCTGCGGACGAACCACGGGCGTTCCCCCACTGGACCTGATTCGATAGAAGTGCCGCAGTACACCAACAGCCTGCAAACAAGCAGAGGGCGCCCACCGCACGTGGCCGCCCTCTGCAAAGTTGCCTTCCGAGTCGATTTGACTCCCCCGTCATCAAGACAACGGAAGGGTGTATACTCCTTGCCATCCGGCCGCATGGTATGTTCCATGATCGATAAGGTGATCCGGCACGGAACACGCGGCCTACATCCCCTTGATGGCTTTTCGAGTAAGGAGCAACGGAACGACTCCATAGGAGCCGGCTTCGGCCTGTTGCCAACAACAGCCGAAGCACGGGTTCAATATGCACTACGGGATCTGCGTGTGGTATCACATAGAAATGTGGTTTTCGAGGAGGTGATACTAACCCATGATACTTATTCCTGTTTTCCGCAGAAGCCGGATATGAGGAAGGAGCAACGATCAAATGGACAAAATCCGCGTTTACGCGTAGATTTCGCGCATTTCATTCGAAAAACTATATCCATTTCCTCTTCCGGAAGCGCCATGCCTACAATTGTGCGCAACCGAAGCGATGATACTAATCCGCTCCTTTGCATCCCCCGGTTCCTGAGGATTACGGGGGAATGACAGCGAGCGAAAACATGCTCATCTATCCCCCTTCACCTGCCATATCAATGCCGGAGAGATCCAGTTTTCTCCAGGTCTCATCATCGCCGGCGGGTCCCTCGTGAAGCGCGCGGAGCACATCAGCCGTATACTCCTCGCGGCGCATCCCCACAAGTACCGTGTCGATGCCGGGCACACCGAGCAGCAGCCGGATAGCGAGAGAGGAGAGTGTTCCGGGCCGGTCCCCTCCCAGCGCGGCGCCCAGCCGCTCGCGGATACGGCGCGAACGAGCGCCGGCCGACGCCGCATAAAATCCTCCCACCGCCTGGAAGAGCGCCCGGGCATCGGCCAGATAGCTGTTGAACCAGTCCACCTGCGACTGCATGCAATGCTGCCGCACATACTGCGAGGCATGCGCCAGCCTGGGAGCGAAATGCTGGGAGAGCACATCGTTGTAATGCTCTATCGACCCGAACGTTTGCCAGTACTTCTCCATGGTTCCCCCCACGGCGATAAACGTAAGCAGCATGCTCCGCCCCTCGTCGTCATCGGTAAAGGCTTCCACCTGTTCGCTCGCGAAGCGATCCTCCATCTCCTTCAGCCGGCTGATCCCCTGCCGGATCGGCTCCGGTCCGGTATAGGTATCCGCTCCGGGAAAATCGGCCAGGCGCATCAGCGTGCCGCGCCGGATGGCATTCAGCGGGCGATTGACGAGCGTTCCCAGATTCTTCTCCCGCGCCAGCTCTATCAGCGTGCGGCCGCCGGACTGGTTCTGCTCCCGCACGAAGCCGCTTTCGAAGATGTTCGCAGGGAACTGGATCACCTTGAAGTTGTGTACCAGAGAGAGCTTCTCGGCTATCTTCACGATCTCCTCCAGCGACGTGAAATCATAGGCGGTGGAGGGGGAGACGAAGCTATTGGAGGAGACGCCGTAGCAGCCGATCCTTCCACGCTCCACCTCGGTCTCCAGATAGGCAAAGGCGTTCCTGATGCGGCGGTAGTACTCGCTGCGCGCCTCTTCCGGAGGGAGGCCGGCATTCTTCGCCCAGTTGAGATAATACTCCGGATTATGGAGCAGATAGACATCGACGGAGGGGAGATCGAGCCGTTCCAGCGAGCGGGTGATCTGATCGGCCAGGAACTCCGGCGCGATGCAGTGCCAGAGCCCCTCGCCATACTCCACCACCTCCGGGAAACCGCTTCCGGCGGCCACCCGCTCCCGCGCCATCTCGTAATTGCTCCCCTGGATATAGCCCCCCTTGGTAACCAGCACAAGCTCGTTCCGGGAGAGAAGCCCATCGCGCACCAGCTCGGCGATCGTCTCTCCTATCAGCTCCTCGCTCCCGCCATCGGCGTAATTGGCAGAGGTATCGATCAGGTTGATGCCCGATGCAACCGCATCGCGCAGGGCTATGCGATGAGCGGCCACGCCGGCGGCGATACGATACCCTCCGAACCCGGCGCCCGAGACGGTAAGTCCGGTACGTCCCAGGATGGAGGTATGGAGGCCGGGATGCCGCAGATGATAGGCGGCGGTAGATTCAGCAGTGGCACGCATAACAGTGGGTTGTAGTGCTTGGTTCCAGGGCTTGGTTCTAGAGCTTGGAGCGCGGTTGCAGGCGTTGTTCGTTGGGAGAGGAGCTGGTAGTTACCGGATAGCAGTCAGTAACACGGAGGGGAGATCGGTTAGAACCATTGTTCGCGGTTCGCGATTCTCTCTCCTATCCCGGTTTCCCACCCCCGCTCAGCGCTCCCCCAATCGAAAATCCCAAATCCTCCCTCCCTCTCCCCAATCGAAAATCCAAAATCGAAAATCGAAAATCTCCTCACCGAATCCCCAGCAGCAACTCGATTTCCGGCGTGCTGAAGAGGGCCAGCAGGCCCCACATGGTAGCGCCGAACGAGAGGGGGATGGTGAAATTGTCATCGATATTGACGCCATAGCTCATCGCCTCGGCCACCGCCGCCACAACCGAGGCAACGGCACCCACGGCCACGAACTGCCACGGGGCATCGTAGATGGCGGCAACGGCCAGCACCACCATAAACGCCGTCACCACGAACGCGGAGGAGCCCTCCACGCTCTTCTCCAGGAACCGATGCCGTCCGAACCGGCGCCCGAAGAGTGCCGAGGCGGTATCGGAGACGATCAGCACGGCGAACGCGTTGATGGTGACCACCTTCGGGAAGATCAGCACGCAGAGCAGGGCCGACAGGAGCACGAACGTGGCCCCGCTGATCTTGCGCTGCCCCTCCTTCTCATGTTCCCGGAGCATCTGGCCGAACAGCTTGCGGATAAGCTCCTCCACCGCCGGAACGCGCCACCGCAGCAGCTCCACTATGGCCGACAGAGCGAACACCGGCACGATCAGCCAGAGCATCGTCTCCCGCGAAAGCCAGATATAGAGGAGGGGGATACCAATGGAGGAGAGATGGATCATCTTCCGTTGCAGCTCGCTTTTCATGGAGATCTGCACGGGATTCCTGGCGGCCTGGTGGCTGGGCGTGGTCGGATGTTTCTTCAGTACAGCCATCAATCGATATAAAATTGCGGACGGAGCAGAGTACTCCTGGCCGGCACATGCATTTCACGTGCCCGGATACGCTGGCAGGATCTGCAACCCGCCGGAGAAACGGCAGCGGGGGTTCCGGAGCCGCCTGCTTCGGCACCGGAACGGGGGGATATAAAAGGGCCCGTCCATAAGCGTCATGGACGGGCCGTAACATAACAGTTAGCAGGGGAATCGGCACACAGTACCAGAGGGAAAAGCGCCGTTTACCGACGGCTCTGGTCCGGACTGGTGCCGATATCGTTGCCGGCACCGCCGGCATTGGGAGCGATCACCGTGGTAGCGGCGTTGGCGGCGGCCTTGTCAACCACCGGCTGCCCGCTCGCCATGCGCGCCTGGAGCATTCTCTTTACCTCGATCGGCGGAAGCTCCTCGCCACGCACCACCATATCGATCTCCTCGGAATCGAGGGTCTCGCGCTCTATCAGAAGCTGCGACATACGGTGGAGGATCTCGCTATGCTCGCGGAGCACGCTGGTAGCGCGATGCATACCGGCATCCACGATATCACGAACCTCCTTGTCGATGATCTCCGAGGTGGCCTCGCTGATATCCCTGTGGGTAGCGAAGTCACGTCCCAGAAACACCTCCCCCTCGTTGGAGGCATAGTTGATGGGGCCAAGCTTCTCGGACATACCGAGTTCGCACACCATCTGGCGGGCAAGCTGGGTAACCGTCTTGATATCTCCCTGCGCTCCGGAGGTATAATTGCCGAAGATCATCAGCTCGGCGGCACGGCCTCCCAGCGCCATGGCGATCTTCGCCTCGAACCACTCGCGGGAGCGGGAATGGAGGTCATCGTTCGGGAGGAACGCGGTTACGCCGAGAGCACGGCCGCGCGGGATGATGGTCACCTTGTGGACCGGATCGCCATGCGGCATGAACTTGCCCACCAGCACATGTCCCACCTCGTGATAGGCGGTCATGCGCTTCTCCTCGTCCGACATCACCATCGTCCTCCGTTCCAGGCCGAGCATCAGCTTATCCTTTGCCATCTCGAAGTCGTACATCGTCACCTTGTCGCCATTGCGGCGTGCGGCGTAGATGGCGGCCTCGTTGCAGAGGTTCGCAAGATCGGCACCGGAGAACCCGGGGGTAGCCTTGGCGATGGTCATCAGCTCCACATTCTCGGCCATCGGCATATTCCGGGTATGCACTTTCAGGATACCCTCGCGGCCACGGCGATCAGGACGATCGACGACGACCTGGCGATCGAATCGGCCCGGGCGCAGAAGCGCCGGATCGAGCACATCGGGACGGTTGGTGGCCGCGATGATGATGACGCCGGTATTCTGCTCGAACCCGTCCATCTCCACCAGAAGCGCGTTCAGGGTCTGCTCGCGCTCATCGTGACCGCCGCCCAGGCCGGCGCCGCGCTGGCGTCCCACCGCATCGATCTCATCGATGAAGATGATAGCCGGGGCGATCTTCTTGGCCTGCTCGAACAGATCGCGAACGCGCGAGGCGCCCACACCCACGAACATCTCCACAAAATCGGCACCGGAGATGGAGAGATACTGCACCCCGGCCTCTCCCGCCACCGCGCGGGCCAGAAGGGTCTTGCCGGTTCCCGGAGGGCCCAGCAGAAGCACGCCACGGGGGATCTTGCCTCCCAGGCGCTGGAACTTGCCGGGCTCGCGAAGGAACTCCACGATCTCGGTCAGCTCCTCCTTGGCCTCATCGGCTCCGGCCACATCGGCGAACGTGACGCGCGGAGAGGTCTCGCTCAGCAGGCGCGCGCGCGACTTGCCGAAGGAGAAGATCCCCTTGGTGCCGGCCCCCTGCATACGGCGGAAGACGAAGATCCAGATAGCCAGCAGCGCCAGCCACGGGAGCATGCCCACGATCGGTCCCCACCACTCGCTCCCCTCCTGCTGGACGGTAACGGTAAGGCCCTTGTCGAGCCATTCCTTCTGCACGTCGTTATCCACAACCAGGAGCTTGGTGACGATGTTCTTGGTCTTCGCCTGTCTGGCGCTTCCCTCCACATTCACCATGACGGCTTCCTTCAGCTCGCCCTGGAATTCATAATCGTTCAATTGCGACTTGTAGACGACCGCCTTGGCGATAGCTCCATCGTTGAGAAGCCGCTGATATTCGTTGAAGCTGACCTGGCTCGGCTGTGTTCCGCCCTTATTGACAATCATAAAGACGACGAAGCCGCCGAAGAGGATCGTCAGCCAGACCAGTACGCTTCGTACGATACGGTTGATGTTCCCTTCCTCATCGCCGTTCTGATTCCGGCGAGGCGGGAGCGGCCGCATCGGCTTGCGTTGATTCATATCATCCTTCATCGGAAGTATAGATCCTTATATCTGAGGAAACATTCGTGTTCTCATCCATCCTCGCGTCGTCCCTGGTTCTGCGATCATCCGCCGGCATCCGAAGGAGTTGAAGCGCGCATCCCGGCGCCGCCGGATGCGGCAGAGGGGACAACGGGCGGCTCAGGACCTTCACCGTGAGTGATTCACGGTAGGGCTTCGTCGGGGGGAGTATCATCGAGAACGTAAACTGCCGGAAGATTTCGCCCTTCCTGCATGTAATCCAGACCGAAACCGATCACGAAACGATCGGGGATCTCGAATGCCACGTACTCGGGGGGAGCGCCAACCAGATCGGCCTCACGTTTATACAAGAGTGCGGCCACTGCTACCGAGGCGGCTCCGCCATCGGTGAAATACCGTTTCAATCGTTCGGCGGTACGCCCGGTATCCACGATATCTTCGCAGATAATGACGTGCCGCCCGGTGATCTGAGTGCTACATTCCGTTGTAAAAATTATCGTGCCAGAAGACTCCATCCCCCCCTGATAGCTCGATACGCGGATGTAATCGAGCTGCAGGGGAAACGGCAGCATCCGGGCCAGATCGGCATGGAAGATGGCCGCTCCGTTGAGCACGCACACCAGCAGCGGGAGGGTATCGGCATAGCGGGCAGTAAGCCCCCCGGCCAGGCCGGCGATCCCTGTGCGGAGTTCATCCGGCCCGATCATCGGCACGAACCGCATCCCCCCTACCCGTACCGCCCCCGGATATGCGACATCGTCCTTCAGGAGATTATTTCCCATTTCTGTTGGCCGAGCGCATCTCCAGGCGAACCACATTGCGCGTGGCCGGTTCCACCTTGTAGCGATCGTCCAGCCGCATGCCGCACACCCAGATGATGGTATCGCCATCGGCCACCACCATCACCGAGCGTTTCCGTTCCATGGACACCTTGGAATCCACCAGGAAATCGCTCACCTTCTTCTCGCCGTTCAATCCCAGCGGGCGGAACCGGTCGCCGTCGCGCCAGGTTCTGATCGTAAGATTCTCGGAGATCTTGTCGGCATCCACGAACTCGATGTTGCTGTTGCGGGTGAAGCGCACATTGGCGCGCTCCAGCCGCTCACTAACTATAGTGCCGTATTCGGTCTGAACGGTCTCACCCGGCTGAAAGTTCCGGTTGACCTGCACCGACGGCGGGGGCTCGCAATGGATGATGAGGGTGTCGCGATCGCGCGCGGCGCTCAGCCCCACTCCCAGCTCCACCTTCGATCCGGTCTCCTTCCAGAGAAGCGAGAGCGTACGCTCCACCGCGCCGTAGGAGATCGGGGGGAGATCAAACGTGCGGGAGATCACCCGTTGCAGCAGCTCGGCCTGGATGGCCGGCAGATAATGCTTGAGCTGATGGATGCTCAGATTGATCTTCTCCTCGCCGGTCTCGGTCACCACCCGTTTCATCGCCGCCTCCACCGCGCTGCCGAGATACTGATCCATGCCGCGCATGATCTCGGCGGTAACGTTCAGGGTGGAGACGATACCGGGGTTGAACTCCGCCAGTTTCGGCAGCAGCTCCAGCCGCACCCGGTTGCGGGTGAACTGGGTGGACTGGTTGGTGGCATCCTCACGCCACTCCAGGTCCGCATCGGCGGCATACGCCTCCAGTTCGGAGCGTTCCTCGCCGAGCAGAGGCCGGCCCAGCATCACCCCTTCGGCCAGGGGCCGCAGCGGCGGTATCGCCGCCATGCCCCGCACCCCGGTTCCCCGGATCAGGTTCAGCAGCACCGTCTCGGCGTTGTCGTTGGCATTATGGGCGGTAAGCACCATCCCATAGCCGTGTTTCTGGGCTACCCGTTCGAGGAACTGATAGCGGGCCTTGCGGGCCGCCTCCTCGACGGAGAGCCGAAGCTGCGAAGCGAGTTTTTTGACGTCCCCTCGCCCCACATACGTTTTCAGGCCACGGAGTTTCGCCTGCTCTATCACAAACCCGGCATCCTCCTGCGAGGCTTCGCCGCGAAGTCCGTGATCGAAATGGGCGACCGAAAGCTCGATCTGAAAGGTGGGGGCAAGGCGCGCCATGATGTCCAGCAGCACCATGGAATCAAGACCGCCGCTAACGGCAATCAGCACCCGCTCCTTGCCGAGCAGCATCTCGTGCTGGCGGATGAAGCGGCGAATCTTCTGAAGATATGTCTGTCCGGTACGGGAGGAAGAAATCATATGGCCGGGAAATTACGCAATGGTAAGAGACCTTGGAACCGATCAGGGGAGGAGAGAGGAAATGGACAACGGCAAAAAAAGCAAAAAAGGAGCGGAGAAACGATCTCCACTCCTTTTTTCTACCAATTCAGAGCACGCAACTCCCGCTGCGGCGGGCGAATCGCTCAATTGCCATCGGTCTCCCGGCCGCTGCTGGACTCCACTTCGTTCGACGGCCCGGCGATCGGGGTTTCCACGATCACGGTCACCGTGCGGCTGTAGTAGCGCCCCTCCGGGAAGGAGTTATCGTACAGCAGGTCCCGTTCTCCCTGCCCGCGTATCTCCTGCGGCTGAAGGTTCAGCAGCATGGCCGCATGCTCGGCGCGCTGCTGGGAGAGCCGCTGGTTGTAATACGGAAGGCCGGTGCGGTCGGTATGACCTATCACCCGCACCACGGAGTTCGGGGTGATGTCGTCCTTCATCAGCGGAAGCGACTGCTGGGTGAACGAGGTAGCGTAGGCGCTATCGAAGCTGAACAGCAGGAGGTTGTAGGTATCCACATACTTGCCGTTGACCACGGTTCGCACCTCCTCGTACTCCCCTTCCTTCTGCAGCACCACCTGCTCGCTCTGCGTGCGCGAGAGATCCTGATAGAGCGTATCGCGGATCACGAGCGTGGAGGAGACCGAGATGGGGCCGCGCAGATCGAGGTCCGGCCGGTTTTCGATCTGGTAATCGATCTGCTTGGGAGGTGCGCCGACACCGGTTACCGCCCGCTTGATAAGCGAATCGCCGATCATCACATCCAGCGCCCAGCTATCGATGGCACCGGTGGTATCGTTGACCGGCGGGGGAAGGAACCGGACGATGCCGACCGGCTGCAGGAACGTGGTATCGGGAAGCTCCACCGGGCGCTCCACCACATAGCCGGGGGAGGAGATCTCCACACGCTGGTTCTCGCGAGCCGCCTCCATGGTATCCACCTCGCTGAGCGAGGGATTTGCCGGAAGCCCGCGGGCGATCACCTTGATCCTCCGCTCCGGCACGCGCCAGACCGTCACCAGGTAATCGCGCACGGCCTCGGCACGGCGAAGCGCCAGGGTGCTGTCCTTCTCGAACTGGCTGATGCAGCCGGTGACGGTGAGCTCGGTAACACGATCATCGCGCACGCGCGCGCCCACGATGTTCAGCAGGTTGTAGTACAGATCCAGCGTGGTACCGCGCGGGATGCGCTCCACCTGGAAATCGCGGCGGCCTCTCGGGTCAAGCCGGATATAGCGATCCGGGATAATGGCGGAGTCACGATCGAAAAAGATATAGGGGAGAAGCGCATGCACCTCGGTGGCCTTCACCTGCCGCCGCGAGATGGTGATGGTATCGCTGAGCCCATCGGCGGTGACCGCGCCGGCTGCGAAGCGGCCGGGGGGCGGGGTTACCGCCGTATCGCGGGCCACAACCTGGGGAGGAGGCGCGGGGCGCTCCGCCGGACCCGCACCGAGCCCGTAGCGGAAGCCGAGCACACCGCTCATCGTGGAGGCGGTCCACCGCTCGTTGGAACGGAGCGGCTCCAGAAAATCCCCCAGCGTGGGCTGGTACTGCGCCTCCAGGAAGAGCCGGAAATCGGGGCTGAAGGCATACTCGTAGCCGACGCCGGCCGAAACGGCCAGCACCATCGTGGAGTTGTCGAAATCGCGGGTGCCCAGATTGCGGGTGCGGCGAACGCGGACGCCGGTATCCCTGAATCGCGCGGTGGTAGGCGAGACCACCGCTTCGGTGTACTCGTAGCGCGCCTGCGCCGGCAGAAGGATGGATGGCCCGCCGTAGAAATAGACCGGGAAGGCGAACGGCTCCACCCGTACATACGGCGTCAGGCTGATATGCCCGAACTTCGTATCGACGGTGCCGCGCACGGTGGCATCCACGCCGACCCCCGCCTGGCTTTCCACATCCGCCGAGTTCACATAGGTCTGTTCCATCGTGCCGCTATGGAGCTGATAGCCCCCGCGGAAACCGATATTGAAGGTTTCGCTCAGCGGTACCTCTACCAGAAGCCCTGCCAGTGCTCCAAGCCCGTCACCGGAGGTGAAAGTGCTGGTATTGGGGATATTGACCCTGGTAGTGAACACCGCCGGGGTCAGGAATGGGTCATACGTGACCAGCGAAAAGCCACCGTACACACCGAGAAAGAGCCAGGGGCTGCTGGGAGGCGTCGCCGGATCGAGCGGTTGCGCCACGCCATGGAACGAGCATGCAAGGAGGAGCAACAGCCCGGCCATTGCCCTGCGCACTGCAAGACGCCCTGTTGATAGTGCCGTAGCAGGAAATCGTATCGGTAGCATCGTACTGGAGAATGACAGGTTCATGACAGATTTAACCGTTGTGCAACAATGCAAACATTCGGCCAAATGATAAACGTTCAACCATGCTGTTGAGATAGCAGACCGGACCATACATGAGGGATGGTGAAGGGTGCCCAACGCACCAGTCCCGCATAAACGGATCTGCCCGCTGGAGGGGTTGCCGCGAGGATAAGAGAATCCGCGAATCTGCGCAAATCCTGGCGGGCGGGAGTGAGGGATGCAGCAACCGGATAGATACGGTAATGATGAAATCTTCGCGAATGAAAAACGCTGCCATATGAATAATCGTGGCGAGGGAGGGCGAAGGGAACATCAGGAGCCGGGAGTTGGGATTACCGTGGGCCCGGGCTCTGCGCTACCCATTTCCCTCCCCCTGCTGCGGCCTACCTACGGATACGCTATCCGGGATGCGTTACGGAGATGCGTGTTCCGGGATGCGTTGTCGCGGAGTTTGACTCCGCGACGCCTGCATACACGGAGGCGGGCGGAGTAGAACGCTGCCCGAACCGGCACGCTGCTCCAGGAAATCTCCGGAAACGTTCTCCCAGGTACGGACGACCAGCGATTATCTAGTATCAACTTTTCCCCAACCGCACATTCTCCTTCCCCATGGTCACTCGTAAATCGTAAAGGGGCAATCGAAAATCCTACATCCTGGCTCCTATCAGGTTGCCGCTCTCGTACAGGCGCATGCCGCGACGGAACAGGGCAACTGCAAGAAACGGGGCGATGACCGCAAGCGCCGCCAGACCGAGCATTGCCAGCGGATCGGGATTGAACACCTGCTGGGCCTGCACGGTGCCCACATAGGCCGCCGGAATGAGCGTGTAGAGAAAGAAGCGCACAACGGCAGAAAAGATGGTGGCCGGCTTCTTGGCGAAATGCAGGATCACCGAGAGCAGCTTGTAGACCATCACCGAGTTGCCCAGACGGAAGGTGAGCGCATGGATCATCATCACCCAGGAAATGAAGATGGCGGTGCCGGTAGCCAGACCGAAGATGTAGAGCAGAAGGTTCTGGAGGGTGAACGGCAGGAACAGAAAGAACAGAACGCTCCCCACCACGATCTGCACGGCGCGCATCGGCTGGGCGCCGGAGAAGAAGATCTGGTAGATGGCCGATTTCGGCTGCACCAGAAAGATATCGAGCTGGCCGGTGACGATCATATGCCCCGTGTTCCAGACGCTGCTCCCCATCAGCGTGTCGGCCCCGGCATAGATGACATGGTTGAACGCAACCAGCGCCGCAAGCTGCTCGTAGCTGCTCCCCGGAATGCCGTCGGAGATGCTGAAGAAGATCTTCCAGTAGAAAAGATACATCCCCACTTCGACGAGCGACAGCAGGCTCTCGAAGATGAAATTGGCACGATACTCCATGGCGCTGCGGAGATTAACCCGCATATACGCTACAAGAAGTGTTAGATATGCTCCAAGCGATTTCATTCTCGTAAGTTTGCACTCGCTGAATTACGATTGACCGATGAGTATTACGATACCTTTTTCTATCGAGGGCTCCGAAAAGGAGTGTCTGATCCAGTTGCGCGATCTCGCCGACCGGATCGTAATAGCCGAAATCTTTCACGGCAGCCGTCCGCCGGGAGTGCATATCATCGAGTTCGATCCGGACAGGGTGCCGGGGGGACTGGATGCCGGCATCTATATTCTGCATGTGATGATAGGGAGCGAGACCGAGACCTATCCGTTGCAGTATATGCCGTAGCAGCCCCGCACCCTCAGCGGCTCCGATGCCGGGAGACTCCGGTGCCGGGAATATTCTCCCGCAGAAGCGGAGGCCGGTAGGTTCCGCAACGAGGAAGAGAGAACCATCTCCTCCCTCGCTGCCGCGTCCCATTGCGCGCTGGCTGTTGTGCGGATCTGGCTGCGTTGCAGGATATAACCCGGACCGCCGGCCGCCCTATAAAACGATCCGCCCCAGACCCGGCGATCCGGCCGGATCGATGGGCTGGGGCATAGACTACGGTTCCTGGAGGGCCTGCCGGCTGGCTCGTGCCCGGTAGCCGGTTGTCCGTGGCCGGAAGATCGGCTGGAGCCATCTTCCGCTCTCCTCGTTTCTTCTACCTCCCCTCCCTTCTACCCTCTCTCCAAGTCCGCCCCCCCAGACTTCTTCCCCCCCAATCGAAAAT
>JBMDXA010000086.1:0-22159 GCA_048594725.1 Candidatus Kapaibacteriota bacterium | reverse complement strand
AGCAGCAGGGGTCGCGGAGTAAAACTCCGCGACAACACAACAACAGAATGTCAGAAAACTTTCTCCCAGGTACTTAACTCATAACTCCCTGCGCACCCCGCACCAAATATTCATATCATCATGGCACACCTACACCGTTATTCTTCGCTGCTCGGCGCACTGGCCCTCTCATCGCTCCTGCTGGGAGGGTGCACGGACGATCCTGTTTTCCCCGCAAAGTCGGTGAGCGTACGCGCCCCGGCCATGCCCAGGCTGATGGGAGATGCCTATTACGAGGTGTGGTTCAGCTACCCCACCTCCGCCAGCAACGGCAAGAACCCCGGCGTCGATCACGGTGATGCCGCGTTCTTCAGCATCGGGAAGTTCCGGGTGGGGGATGACGGCAGCCTGGTGAACCTGAGCGGAGGGCCGGCCACATTCGCCATTCCCGAGGGCTACAACCCCAACCTTATCATCGATGGCATCGTGACGGTGGAGCCGGCCGGCAACGACGACAAGCTCCCCGGAGCGCGCATCCTGGCCGGGGCGTTCGAGGGAACCCAGCAGCAGGCGTTCACCCGCATGGAGCCGGCAGATGCCGAGGCGTTCGGCAACAAGATCCTGAACCAGGAGAGCGGCCTGGCCCTGCTGGATGCCCCCACCAGCGATCTGGCTGGGGATAAGACGCGCGGCGTCTGGTTCGTCCTCTTCTCCAATAACGGCACCAGAATCGATACCCTCCCCGGTCTGGGGCTGGCGCCGATGCCGCTGAACGCGGAGAACGGGGAATGGAGCTATCAATCGTGGCTGGTGCGCAACGCCGGAACCGCCGGCGAGGAATATATCAAGCTGGGACGCTTCCTGGGGGTGAACCGCGCCGATTCCACCGGGGCCGGCGCCGGAGCCGGATCGATGCCATCCCGCATCCATGCCGCACCGGGAGAGGATTTCGTGGGCGCAGCCGGACGCTCCCTGAACGACGGCACCTACGGGCTGATCGTCTCGGCAGAACCGATCGGCATCGAACTTCAGCGCCCGCTTCTTCAGTTGCTGAAGGCCGACCGTATAGCCAGCGGCACCGCCGCCGGAACCCCTATCCAGCTGACGCGCCCATCCAATCCCCCGTATATGGAGGTCACCGTTGACCGGTAACGATCCCCGCCGGATAAGCCCCCGGCGCTCCCCCCTGCTCCCGCTCGGAGCGCTGCTGCTGGCCTGCGCCCTGGTCTCCACGGCCGCGCAGGCCCAGCCGTATATCCGGCAGATCGATGCGTTCACCGTGGAGCGCTCCGACGGCTCCCGCTATCTGAACCCCTTCTCCGGCGGCCTTGTGCAGCCCCGAATCGGCCTGCGCGATATCAACGGCGACGGGCTTCCCGATCTGCTCACGCTCAATCCGGACAACCGCCTCCGGTATTATGTGAACGAAGGGGGCTTCCGGTTCCGCCGGCAGTTCCCCTCCCCCTACGACG
Organism: Candidatus Kapaibacteriota bacterium; assembly: GCA_048594725.1. GTDB lineage: Bacteria > Bacteroidota > Ignavibacteria > OLB7 > OLB7 > JAFDZV01. The sequence continues at coordinate 20,708 of JBMDXA010000086.1, read as the reverse complement.
CGGCCCCGGTCCGGAGCTGGTTCCGCATCGCCGATATCGATGCCGACGGCGCCGACGATCTGTTCACCGCCGGAGCGCTCTCGGAGGTGCTGGTCTACCGCAACAGCGGCACCACCGCGGCCCCGGTCTTTCCGGCGGCTCCCGATACGCTCCGCCGTGGCGATACCACCATCTTCACCCAGCAGGAGACCGTCCCCTCCCTGGCCGATATCGATGGCGATGGCGATCTGGATCTGTTCAGCGGCAACATCGAGGGCTCCATCAGCTTCTACCGGAACATCGGCACGGCCGCGGCTCCCCGCTTCACCTTCGTCACCGGAATGTTCGAGGATATCCTCGTGATCTCCTCCGGCGGGGTTCCCGGCAAGACCCGCTCTCCGGCCCGCCAGATGCTGGAACGCCACGGCGCCAGCGTGCTCGATTTCGTGGATCTGGACCGCGACGGCGATCTGGATATCCTCTTCGGAGATTTCTTCACCGACAAGCTTCTGTTCTTCCGCAATACCGGCACACCGGCACTCCCCTCGTTCGGTATGAACCGGCTGGATACCGCGTTCCGCCCGAACGGCGATGTGGTCTCCAGCACCGGCTTCAACCAGCCGGCCAGCGGCGATCTCGATGGCGACGGCGATCTGGATGTGCTGGTCTCGGCCCTCTATCCGCTCGCTCCGGACCAGCCCATCGTACTCTATGAAAACACCAGCGGCACCGCCCCCGGCATGCCGGCGATGCGGCGGCGGGCGATAGAGCTGACCGGGGAGATCGATGCCGGCACCTACTCCGCCCCGGCGTTCATCAGCGACGCCTCGCGCAACGGGATACTGGTTGGCTCCAGCGACGGCTCCCTGCTGTACTTCAGCATCGCCGCCGAAAACAAGAGCACAATCTGGCGGCAGCAGGGGCGATTTCCCACCATGCAGAACCTCTTCCAGGCGGTTCCCACCGCCGGCGACCTCGATGGCGACGGCACAGCCGAGATCCTGATAGGTGACGCCAACGACGGCCGCGTACGGCTGTTCCGCTTTCAGGGGAACACGCTCGTTAATGCCCAATGGCAGCTTGATACCTTCCGGGTGAACCAGTATGCGGCACCGCAGCTGGTGGATCTGGACCGCGACGGCGATCTGGATCTGTTCGTGGGGGCGGGCAACGGGCAGTTCGTCTATTTCGAGAACACGGGGAGCCGTACCTCCCCGCTGTTCGCGCGTGCGGTTCCCCCCTCCCCGTTCAATACGCTCGACGTGGGGCAGAACTCGGCCATCACCTTTCTGGATATCGATTATGACGGTCTTCCGGACGCCATCGTCGGCGGGAGGGCACGGCCCGATCTGGCATCCGGGTTCATCCGCTTCTATCTGAACAGGGGGACCAGCTTCGACACCAGCTACCGCTATCCCGATATCGCCACCGATCGCAGCCCGGTGCCGGCGGCATTCCGGCCACTCGAGGGGAATCATCTCATCATCGGGCAGCAGGCCGGGGGGCTGCTGGCGTTCCGGGATATCGAACACGCGATGGCGGTGCCCGATGTTCCGGCCACGGCCGGCACGATGTTCAGCGTCTCCCCGGCGGTTCTGCGCGGAGGCGGCAGGCTGGTAACGATCGCATGGAACATCCAAAACGAGCGTGCGTCATTAGGAGTGATCGACCTTCTGGGACGCGAGGTGCTCCGCGAAGAGCTCACCGGCCGGAGGGGAACGAGGGAACTCTCCCTCTCCGATCTCCCGGCGGGGGTCTACTACCTGGCCGTGGAAGGAGCGCCGGGGGCGAAGATAGCGATCATCGAGTAGCGATGGCGCGGCATCTCCACCCTTGCGCCGCCCCATCCGCAGGCAGCACAGGGAGCATCCGCGAACCAACCGGTACAACATATTTATCACTTCGCTTAGGTTACGCGCAATGAGAAGGACAATCGTACCTATCCTCGCCTGCCTGATGGCCGGCGGTATCGTCTCGGCACAGACCGCGACCACTGAAACCGACGCCCCGATGGGCACGCGCCCGGAGGTCCGGGTCTATTCCTCCGGACTCGGGCTTGGATTCCCCTTCAACAGCACCGGCGGATTTCTCGGCGTCTACCCGGCGGAGGTGACCAGCGAGATCGCCTCGAAGTACGCCATGAGCGATCCGCACGGCGCGCTTCTGACGAAGGTGGAGGAGAACACCGCCGCCAGCAGAGCCGGCCTTCAGGTGGATGATATCATCGTCGAATGGAACGGAACCCGCGTCGAAAGCGGTGTGATGCTCCGCCGGATGATCAACGAAACCCCGGTGGGACGCAAGGTCAGGATCGGCTATCTGCGCAACGGCGCCCGCGCCGATGTGGAGACCACCCTGGAGAGCCGCCCGGGCATGAACATGCCGGAGATTTTCCCCAATGGCCTGAAGGAGTTCAAGGACTTCAAACAGTTCAAGATGGAGGATATGACCCCGGAGATGCGGGAGAGGCTCGAGAAGATGATGGAAAACGCCCCGAAGCTGGGCGGGATGCATATGATGGTGGGCGATGGCCGCATGGGAGCAACGTTGCAGAACATCACCCCGCAGCTCGCCACCTATTTCGGCGTCAGGGATGATGCGGGTGCGCTGGTAGGCTCGGTGCGCGAGGGCTCGGCAGCGGAGAAAGGGGGCCTGCAGGTTGGGGATGTGATCGTTTCGATCGACGGCCAGAAGGTCGGCAACCCCGGCGATGTGGCCCGCACCATCGCAAAGAAGGACAAGGGAGAGGTGGAGCTTGGCGTGATCCGCGACAAGGCCGAGCAGACCCTCCGGATAACCCTGGACGGCCCCGCGATGAACGGCGGATTCGGGCTCCCCGATATGGAGAATTTCAATGGGATGAAGTTCTTCAGGAACATGCCCCCGAACATGAAGTTCAACACCCCGAACGGAGAGATCGAGATCATGATCGCCCCTCCGGCCATGGAAGATGACGGGGCAGCACCGAACAGCGCAGAGCCGGACAACGCCCAGCCGGAACTCGGCAGCTTGTTCGCCCCGCGAAGCAACGGTAACGGCGAGGTTACCATGAAGCACATCCCGAGCCGGGAGAGCGCCCCCGACGCCAGCCGCGCCAGGGTGCTCGGCATCGATATCTGATTGGCCGTACGCTTGCTGAGGAACATACCGTACGACAAAGCCCATCGTCCCGTGGAATCGGCGATGGGCTTTTTAGTTGGAGATAACTCAAGGTGCCCGGTAGCGGAGCAGAGCTCTGAGAGGATCTGCTCCGCACACCACCAACAATGGGCCGCTCCCCAGGAGCTTCCGCAACGTTGGAACAAGACTCGCTTCTCTACAGACCGGCGCCCCCTACGGGGACCCGTGTAGGGGCCTGCCGTACGGCGCATGCTCGCTGGCTGGCAGGATGATTCGGGTACGGATGCCGCCAGAACCAACACCTGTATGTGTTGCCTGTCTGCAGAACAGCGACGGACCAATGACTACTGACCTCTTCCGTCAATCGAAAATCCAAAATCGCAAATCGAAAATTCTCCTCCCCCAACCATCAATCTACCTTGACCGGCGTTTCCGCCACGATGCTTACCGTGCGGCAATAGAAGCGCCCTTCCGGCAGGTTGTTGTCGAAGATGTTCGATTCTCCCACCCCCTGCACGGTCCCTCCCACGCCAAGCACACGCGCCACGTTCCGCGCACGCTCCTCGGAAAGCCGCTTGTTGTAGTCGGCCTCTCCGGTCCGGTCGGTGGAACCGATGATGGAGACCGACGCCTCCGGCCGGATGCGTTCCTTCACCCAGCGTGCTATCCGCGTGTTCGCATCGTTCAGATCGGCCTTGTCGAAATCGAAGAGGATAAGGCTGTAGCGATCGATCTCCTTGTCGGCCAGGCGCTCCTGGCGCTTCCGGCTGATGGTGATCTGCTCCACCGGCAGCGCCCCCTGCGGCGTACGCACGGTCTGCCCGGCGGCATCGGTCACCTCCAGCGTATAGTCGATCGGGGTGGGGATGCGGGGCATCGTCTCGCGATCGCCGTTCACGTTCCAGACCAGATCCCCGGGGATGGCGCCGGTGCCGGAGAACTCCTTCAAGGCGCGCCCCTGCTGCGAGGCGCTCAGATGCCATCCGGAGACACCGGCCTCGCTGCTGACATCCGGACGGAACCGGATCACCGGCGGGTTGGCGGTACGGATGGTATCGTTGGTGACGATCGGCTCCACCAGCCGCCAGTCGCTGGCAAGGATCTCCACACGGCGGTTCTCCGCCACGCCATCCGCCTCGGCCGGGTTCGAGGGCTTCTCCGGGAGATTGCGGGCATCGATCTTCATCCTGTTCTCGGCTATGCCCCACACATCGCGCAGGTAGTTGCGCACCGATTCGGCGCGCGAGCGCGACAGAGCCAGATTCCCCTTCTCGGCTTCCAGATCGGCATTGGTGCCTACCAGGGTGATGGACGTGCCCGGATTATCGGTCATCCTCCGCCCCAGAATATTGAGTATATGGTAGTAGGTGGGGAGGGTCTCCACATCATGCAGGCTGGCAAGCTGGAAACCGGACGCCTCACCCGGCGATATCGCCCGGTAGCGCGAGGGAAGCTCCGAGGAGTTCGGCTCGAAGAAGACGTAGTTCAGCAGCGGGCGCATGCTGGTGGAGATGAACTCCTCCACCGAGAGCCGGAAGGTGGTAAGCTCCGTCCCGTCGTTCTCCACACCCACGGCCGAGACATTCGCCACCAGCAGCGGCGGCGCCACCGGAGGCGGATCTTCCTGCGGCGGCGGCGGGGGCGGCGCAACACCCGGCTTCGGCGCAAACTTCAGCGCGGCACCCAGACGGACGGTATTGGCCCTCCAGCTGGAATCGCTCATCAGGTTGGTAAGGCCCAGCGTGCCGAAGATCTCCGGCGCCAGCAGTACCGTCCCCTCCCGGTTCATCGGCAGCTCCATGCCCGCTCCCAGCAACAGCCCGGCCTCTATCGAAGCCGCATCAGGGATGTCGCCGGAATAGACGTTGCGCACCCGCTGCCGGTTCTCGAAAGTGACCCCATCCGGCGTCACCAGCTCCTCCTGCTGATCGAAGCTCTTGGTCATGATGAACCCGATCCGCCCGCCGGCGTAGATGGAGAGCCCCTTGACCGGGCGGAACCCGATCATCGGTTCGATGCCGATGGTGGCGATGCCCGCGGCGATCGAATGCTCGATCTCGGCATCGGTGACCAGAGTGGCGTTGGTGTCCCTGAGCAGGATCACCGTGGTATTCTCCATGTCGGTGAGCGTTCCCCCTTCATCGGAATACCCGGCGCGCACCCCGAGCCACCACTGCGACGAGAACGGAAGCTCGTAGAGCAGCCCCAGATCCCATCCGAAGCCGCTGCCGCTTTCGTACTCCTGGCAGCAGCTCGGGAACCCCGGCAGAGCGCGAAAGCCCGCCGAGTAGATGTTCAGGCCGGCATGGCCGAAAACCCCATACCGTGGCAACGGCTCCTCCTCGGAAGGGGTGGTTGGCTGGGCAAGCGCCAGCACGCTCATCATGATAAAAGCCAGCGTGGAGGCAAAGAGAACGCGTTTCATAGAGTGTTCGATTGTTCGGCGCGGTAACACTGCCTGGAAATCGTATCGGCGGCCCGCCGCAAAGGCGGGGAACCAGCCGCACGGACGCACGACGCCCGGCGTCGGAGCGCACGGAATGCGGGAAGATACAAGCGGCCGGATCAATTTTTTGCGGGAAGATTGCATTATCCCTCCGAATCCTCCTCTCCCCCCCTCCCGGTTCCGGAACCCGCCCGCCACAACGGATGTTGCTATCGGTACCATGACCGGATGCGATCCGTCGTCCGATCCCCTCCGGCCGCGTGCGCTCCGGTTCGCAACAACTTATCTCGCCGGTGATGAAGATAGCCCCGGGGGCCGTATCTTTTTTCTTCTATTCCGAACCGTAGCAATGAACAAGACCGACCCGCAGAACGACCCCGGCGAGCGCACGACCCCGAGCCGCAAGAAAGATCATGTGGAGCTCTGCGTCGGGAGCGATGTGACCTTCCGTGGAAAAAGCACCGGTCTGGAACGCTTCGAACTGGAGCACGATGCGCTCCCGGAACTGGACCTTGAGGAAGTGGATACCACGATCACCTTCCTGGGAAAAACCTGCTCGATGCCGCTGCTGATAAGCTCCATGACCGGCGGCTACCCCGAGGCCGAGCGTATCAACCGGGAGCTGGCGGAGGTGTGCGAATCGCTCCGCATTCCGATGGGAGTGGGCTCGCAACGCCAGGCGATGGAAAGCTCGGAGCATCTGGAGAGCTTCCGCGCCGCCCGGCACGCCGCCCCCTCCATCCCGATCTTCGGCAACCTGGGGGGGGCCGAGGTGGCCCGCAACCCCGATATAGCCGCGGTTGCACGCCTGGCCGATATGATCCGCGCGGACGCCCTGGCAATCCACCTGAACCCCCTTCAGGAATTGATGCAGCCGGAGGGAAACCCGAATTTCCGGGGGGTGCTGGAGGGGATAACGAAGCTGGTGCGGGAGCTGGAGATCCCGCTGATCGTCAAGGAGGTGGGCGCGGGACTCTCGGCGGGAACCGTACGCCGCCTGCTGGATGCGGGTGTGCGCCATATCGATGTTGCCGGCGCCGGCGGCACAAGCTGGTCCGGCGTGGAACTGCTCCGCCGCAGCGACGGCGTTGCCGACGAGACATTCTGGGACTGGGGTATTCCGACAGCCGATGCCCTGATCGCCGCACGTCCGCTCTGCCAGAGCGCGGGCGCCACGCTGATAGGCTCCGGAGGGATAGCATCGCCGCGCGATATGGCGGTGGCAATCGCGCTGGGAGCTCATCTGGCCGGCTCCGCGCGCGTGCTGCTGAAACAGCTCCTCGACGGAGGAAGCCAGTCGCTTGCCGCATTGCTGGTGCTATGGAAACGGCAGCTTCGCGGCATGATGTTCCTGACCGGATCACGCACGGTGGAGGATCTCCGCAATGCCCGGCTCCGCGTGCTCTCCGGAACCGGTCCCCGGTAGCACCAGCGATGCCGCAAAAAAATATCCATCGGCGATGAACCAATCCGGAGCCCGGGCTGTTGTACGTGGATATGCGGTAGATAATGGTGGTGGTTTATCGCACCGCGCTCAAATCCCGGATAATGTTATCTGTGGATACTTCATTATTCATTAACGTCTTCCCTTTCCAGCTTCACCTCATTTCTCTGCGATTTGTCTCTTATGGATTTCAAACAGCATTATCTCAATTATAAATCGCTCGTCGATGAGCGGCTGCGCACATTTATCGAAAAGGAGCAGCCGCGCACCCTCTACGAACCGACCAGGTATGTTCTCGGTGCCGGAGGGAAGCGGATACGGGCCATTCTGGTGATGCTCGCGGCGGAGGCGGTGGGAGGCGATGGCACCAGAGCGCTGGATGCGGGAGTCGGGGTGGAAATACTCCATAATTTCACCCTGGTTCATGACGATATCATGGACAGCGCCGATACCCGCCGGGGACGGCAGACCGTGCATAAGAAATGGGACGAAGGTGTGGCGATCCTTGTGGGCGATGTGATGATCGGCCTGGCACACTCGGCGCTCCTGCAGAATCCGCCGAAGCGTCTGCCGGAGGTGCTCAGCGCCTTTACCCACGGCATCATCGATGTGTGCGAGGGACAGACGCTCGACCGGGAATTCGAAACCCGGAACGATGTGACCCTGGACGATTACATGTATATGATCGCCATGAAAACCGGCCGCCTGGTGGAAACCGCCGCGGAAGTGGGCGGTCTGTTCGGCGACGGCACGCCGGAGCAGATCGGGGCGCTGCGAGCCTATGCCCGGCATATCGGCCAGGCATTTCAGATTCAGGACGATCTTCTCGATATCGTGGCCGAGGAGGCGGAGCTTGGAAAACGGATCGGCGGCGATGTGATCGAAGGAAAAAAGACCTACCTGCTGGTGCAGGCCCTGGCCCGCGTGCAGGATGGCGACGACAGGAATCTTCTGGAAACAATGCTCGCCAGCAAGGGGCTTCCGGCCGAACGTGTCGGCGATATGCTCGATCTGTACCGCCGCCACGGCGTGCTGGATTCGGCGCAGGAGGATGTGCGCATCTATATCCGCCGCGCCGAGGAGGCATTGCAGGCGCTCCCGGCTACCCCCGCCCGCGATATGCTGGTCTGGTTCGCCGAAATGCTCATGAATAGAAAAGGGTGAGGGAATTTTCCGATTTTCGATCGGCGATTTTGAATTTTCGATTGGGGAGAGTCCGTGGTGGTACGAACCGAACGGCACGATAACCGGATCGTTCCGGAAACACGGCCACGGACTACTAGCAGCGTGCGCGGCCCGCGCACGGACAGCTGCCCTGTCCCGGAAATCTCTTCCTGAGAATTACGGCGTACGCATTACGCACTATCCGCTATCAACTCCCCCAGCTTCTTCACTCCCCTCTCCACCCGTTCCGACCAGGGGGTGGCGCAATTCAGCCGGATGAAATTCCGGTACATCCCTTTTGCCGAGAACATCGGGCCGGGGGCGATGCCGATTTTCTGTTGCAATGCGCGGTGGAATAATTCCAGCGAATCGACTCCATTCGGCAACTCCACCCAGAGCACATGCCCTCCGGCCGGACGGGTGGCCTTGGTTCCCTCCGGAAAATAGCGGGCAATGGCCGCGCTCATGGTGGCAACCTGCCGTGCGCAGGCGCGGCGCATCTCCTGGAGATGGCGGTCGTATCCTCCTCCCTGAAGAAATTCCGCAACCGCCATCTGAAGCGGAGTTGCGGTGCCGATGCTGGTCATGAACTTCAGCTGCTCCACCTTCTCCTGAAATCGTCCCGGCGCCACCCATCCTATCCTGTATCCCGGAGCCAGCGTCTTCGAAAATGAAGCGCACAGCAGCACCAGCTCATTGCGGTCGAACGATTTCGCGGTCACCGGGCGCCGTGGCCCGAAATACAGATCCCCATACAGATCGTCCTCGATCAGAGGGATATCACGCTCTGCAAGCATCTGCACCAGCCGCTGTTTATTCTCATCCGGCATCAGGCTTCCGAGCGGCTGGTTGAAATTGGTGACCACCAGACAGGCCCGCACATCCTGGCGGGCGAGCGCCTGTTCCAGCGCATCGAGCGACATACCCTCGCGCGGATCGGTGGCTATCTCCAGCGCCTTCATCCCCAGGCTCTCGATAGCCTGCAGATGACCGTAGAACGTGGGCGACTCGATGGCAATGGTATCTCCGGGACGTGCCACGGCACGCAGGCAAAGCGTCAGGGCATCCATGGAACCGTTGGTGATCACGATCTCCTCTGCCGAGAGGCTCCCGCCCCAGGCCAGCGAACGCCGGGCGATCTGGCGCCGGAGCCCGGCATTGCCCGGCGGGAAATCGTACATAAGGCTCTCCACGCCATGATCCCGCACCACCTTCATCAGACACCTGTTCAAACGCGCCGTGGGAAGCAGCTCCGGATTGGGCGTGGCCGCGCCGAGCGGCAGTATATCCGGCGTGCCTGCCGCGCGCATCACGCCGGCAACAAGATCGCTGATGCCAACACTGGTGGCCCTTGCCGATGGCCTGCTGCGCGCCGGCTCCGGAAGGGCGCCCCGCAACGGGGCACGTACATAAAATCCGGAGCGGGGACGCGATTCGATCAGCCCACGATTCTCCAGAAGAAAATATGCCTGGAAGGCCGTGGAGATGCTGACGTTCTGCTGCCTGCTCACCTCCCGCACCGATGGGATACGCTCCCCGGTGCGCAGCACCCCTTCCTCGATCAGATGCTGTATGCGCGCGGCAACCTGCTCGTACAGCAGCGCTCCGTCCTTTATCGCGGTTTCTTCCACTACCCTTATCTCCAATCTGAATTATTCTCGCTCAATCTAATCTGATATGGTCGGATTACAAAGAATCTGCATCTGTTATGGTCGGCTCCCATCCGCTAAGTTTGTTCGCTAACAGATCGAAGAGATGGCGACGATGGATATAGGCAGGGGAAATTGGCGGCGCCGGAAGAAATGGCACAAAAAAAAAGAATGCGGGGAGAAATAACTACATCATGCATGAATCATTCTCCCCTACCGCCCCGCGGACAGGGCAGCGGCTCGGGTTCATCATGGGCCTGCTTGCGGTAGCCAGCTTCAGCCTGACGCTCCCGGCAACGCGGATCGCTGTCAGAGAGCTGGACCCCACAACCGTGGGACTCGGGCGGGCGCTTGTAGCGGCAGTGGTGGCCGGAGCGGTGCTGCTGCTGGCAAAAGAACGGCTTCCGAGCCGCGATCAGTTGCGGCGTCTGGCGCTCACCGCATCCGGGGTGGTGCTCGGCTTCCCTCTCCTCTCGGCCTGGGCCATGCAACATGTGCCGGCATCGCACGGTGCGGTTCTACTCGCAATATATCCGCTGGCAACAGCAGGAGCGGCGCGCTGGAGACTTGGCGAACGCCCCTCCCGGTGGTTCTGGATCGCAACATCAGTCGGGACAACAACAATCACAACGTTTGCGATCTGCACCGGGGGGGGTTCCGCCACACCGGCCGATCTGGTGCTTCTGGCGGCAATGGGCATTGGCGCGATTGGATATGCCGAAGGGGGAAGGCTGGCGCGTGAGATGGGAGGATGGAGAGTGATAAGCTGGGCGCTGGTGATGGCCGCTCCGGTAGCTGCAATCCCTGTAGTGGTCTCGGTAGCACAGCACGGTCTGGATGCCTCGCCGGAGAGCTGGCTGGCCTTTGCGTACGTTGCAATTATTAGCCAGTATCTCGGATTTTTTGCCTGGTATTATGCGCTGGCGGTTGGCGGAGTGGCGAGGATGGGACAGATACAACTTCTTCAGCCATTCTTCACGATTGCGGCCGCTGCGATCATCGCCGGGGAATCGTTGGAACCTCTTGCGCTGGCAGCGGCGGCAGTAGTGGCGATTGTTGTCGCCATCGGCAGAAAAGAGCCTGGGGTGCGGCCACCGGCACAGCGAAAAGAAAACGATGCGCCGGATAGCGGGCCGGCCCGCCGGACTAAACAGCTCGAAACAGAGGAGCAGCAGGAACCGGCCTGATATACCGCAAGAAGATAGCCCAACGCACTAAAAAACCGGCCGGGATATAGAAATACTCCCGGCCGGCAACATACTGCATACTGCCACATAGCGGCTGCCATAGTAATCCGGCGCACTCCAGTATCGATAAATATCGAAAGACAGGATGCAACGGCACCAGCAATGGCGCAGCGCTATCATTACTCTATTTGCAGGGGCAGGGTCCGGGAGACGGATTGAACGTCACAAGGCAGCTCTTCGTATCCAGACAGAAATCGAAGCAGCATCCTCCCACCGCCTGAATATTCTTCAGGCAGCCCGTCTGCTGAAGTCCCCATACGACCCCGCATGCATCATTCACCTCCACGGTCCCGATGGGGAGTCCGAACGAAACGCTGATAGTCTGCCCTGCCCCAACCGTAAATGGAACAACCAGATCACTGAACGGGCTTACGATATTCCCGGCTATCTTGCACTTTGTATTGTTGGCAATTTTCAGCGGATCGCAGTTGAACTGGGCCGATGCGGAGCTGGCTCCGAACATTGCCAGGAATGCAATAACAGCCATTGCAACTACAAGGACGGATGGACGAGGGGAACGGGTGGTCATGAGTACAATTCCTTCTTGATGATGAATGGAGATCACAGGATAATGGACCGCCTGGAGGGTACGGATATCCTGATCGGTCTGGCTCCGCCGGCAGCAATGCATGAGGACACGGTATGCGCTGCTCGCCGGCCGGCAATTATCTATGCAAACATAGTAGTTCATTATCGCGCCCCAGAGTACATCTTTGGGTACCCCTACCCCTCCACAGATGCCACGATCTTATTCGGCGATTATTTCCAGGGGAATTTCATTTCTCTTTTGATGATATTCTCCAGGTATTTATGCCAGAAAATCCTACGATGATCTTTACAGCATTGAGTCATTCCCTCCGGGGCCGGGTAGTATCAGGAAGGAACTGAAGGATGGATTCCGCACAAATGCGGATAAGAAGCCAGGCTACCGATCGCACAGTTGGAGCCCACCCCTGGTCACGCGTTCGTGGCAGGAGAAGCTATGCACACTCCTTCCATTATTCGGTTCTCGGAGAATCCCGGCACCGGCCATCCCCATAGCCTGAAGAGACTGTAGGCGCCAGAGAGCCGCCCCTTTCCGGTAGCCATTCCCTTTTGAGGCGGTTTGTTACGATTTTGATAAGATTAGGGCCTTCTCCCTGTTTATATTTGTAGCCCCTGAAGCAACGAGGCCCCGGGTATCCGGACAGACCTCAGCGGCCAATCGGGGAAATATTGCAGATTTCAGCGATTTCAGGCTTCACAGCCCTGAAGAAAAGCAGACGCCTGCATGATACGGAGAGGTGCTAGAGTGGTTGAATAGGACGGTCTCGAAAACCGTTGAACCGTTCTGCGGTTCCGTGAGTTCGAATCTCACCCTCTCCGCTGGACATACGGGTCAAGAACCCTTAAAACAGCTTAAAAGCCCGGATTTTCATCCGGGCTTTTCTGTTGATAGAACGTGGGTACAACATAGGTACAACAAATCAGGTTCTTGCCTGCGCCAGACTTGGAAGCACGGTTTGAGGAAATAGGATTTCCACCTGGAGGCATGGAGAGAGACAAGACGCGCTCTTTACCAGAGACATTCCGCCTTGAAGAATCGGGTACAATCGGGCCTCGTATCAGATATAGGATGTCTGTCATAAGAGAACCCGGTCTTTCCCCCGTGAGCCTTCCTCTACTTCTGCCCGGCCCCAGCCTCCCCCCCTATTTCTTTCACGTGCAGTGATATTCAAGGTACAATCGTTGCCGACAACGACAATAACGTCTGGTTCACAATGGGCCGAAATGGAATTGCGAAATATGATGGCGCATCGTGGACACCGTTTCTGGAAAATGATTCCGGTGTGAAAATCGAACTCCCGACATCTATCGCCATAGTATCGCACCGGCAAACTGACCATTGGAAGCTACTATAGCGGGGTCTTTATGTTTGACCGGGTGCGATACATGGGAGCAACTTGAAAAATCTCCTGGCTTTCACTGGCCGATGCAATGGGTCGCACGGTGCTGATATGCATCGACGAACCACAGGAGCCCGGACTCCATCGAGTGGAGATTGAAACCCCTGGGCTGGCCTCCGGCTGGTACGAGGTTTCTCTGGGCTCTGGCGGTACGATCATGACGCAGCCTGTCGTGATCACCGGCCAGTAATATAGCCGTAGCGATGTCCAGAGAGCAGTTCTTGAGCAGATAGCTATAGCTTTCCACCCACACGCAAAAAGGGCTCCTATCACGGAGCCCTTTCTTCTTCAGCCTCTGCCGAATTTGATTTATAGCCATCTGCATAGCTCCATGGGATGTTGTAATTCCGCCATTGTCGAAAGCGACTGCGGCATCAGCATCGCAAAAACACATATACGAAGAGAGCAGAGGGTAACAACCGCCGTTTTACAGCAACGGACTAACTACCCCTAATAGAGCCTGCTATGTAACTATATTGAACCCACCAAAGTTCGCACGATCGCCCCTGCCAGGCCGATAGGGCCTAGACATCGGTATCCTCTTCATTCATCTCTAGCAGAAACCATGAACATCCCTCTTAATCAGGGTCGCAGTGCCATACGGCTCTGTGCGATCACCGCGCTGATCATATTCTTGGCCGGCGGCATCGTGCGGGCCCAGTATACCATTCCCGACCCCTGTTCTCATTACACCATCGACTTCCAGGGCGGCATCTCTCTGTCGCAGACTTCCATTCCCGTCGATGTCGAGCTGAAGCATGTGCCGGATATGGGCACCTACCCTTCGGTCGACAGGCATTATGATGTCTCGCCAAGCTCCACGGCATCCCAACAGTATGGCTTTGCCGGCAACAACTACTATATGGGAACAATCAAGGTCTTCGGCACCACGATCCCAAAGGATGGGCAGCCTCATAAGGTCGCCACCGGCACTCCAGGGCAGTGCATCGAGGTGACGATCACCAACGATGCGGCTGGCTGCCCGGTCATCACGATGAAAGCGGTCAGTTGCTGCGATGGAGCTACCATCATCTGGGATAAGGGGACGATCGAAGGCATCTCGCTGGAGTACGCCGATCACAGCAACAGCCTGCTGACTCTTACATCTGACCCTGATCCGAATGCCACCAGCACCACACAGGTATTGCCGGGAGATGTCAACAATCCGGCCATCGGCATCATCGTGCACGGCAAGCATCTCGGAATCGGCTCGGTTTATCGCGAATATGGAAGCGGCGGAAATCCGATATGCCTGAAATACCAGGTAACGCAGGACCCGAATACCGGCTGCATCACCGTACAGGTCACCACGATTCCGTGCCCGCCACGGTGCTCCGAATATAAAGTCATCATCTCCAACAATTGTCAGGATGCCAGCTTTTTTCCGATAGGTATTAAGGCCGGGATCGGAGGAGCCTTCCCGCATAACGACTCCTGGACATACTATGCCAATGGCGTCTACACCCATTCGATTTCCACCTCGGGAACAATCGTGGAATGGGTGGAGCTCTATATGCCCAATGGGCAGTTCGGGGGACACATCCCCATCGACAATCAACCCTATATCATCAGTGTTCCCGGCACCAACGATCATCGGCGGATCAAGGTAACCGCTACCTTCGACTGGGAGACCGGATGCACGGTGATCTATATCGATTGCCTGTATTCGCTCGGCTGACCAGGATACACCATGCGGGGAGAAAGCGAAGTTCTCCCCGCACGGATCAATGGCGCTGACTCCCGATGCTGATGAAGCACGAGAGGGGTTGGTTGGACGTTATCTCTTGAATGCCTGAGCAGGTGAATCCAGCATCTATTTGACAAAGGGTTGCCAGCCGATTACCGAGAGACTGAAATAGAACTGAGCGGTGCTATACTCATCACGCAACGGGATCTCTGCATCACTGATCGTCGCATTGACGATCTTCCCATCAAGCACTTTCCGCCGGGTCCACATGGACCCCATTCCCACCTTGAAGACATTCCAGGAAAATCCCAGCCCGAGTCCGATCGACTTCACGCCTTCACTGGGGTTAACGGTTATTTCTGGCAGCCAGAGAGCAGGCCCTAGCTCGTCCGTCCCATCATTGAGCCAGGAAACACCCAGCACAAGCCCATAGTTAAAACGAAGGTTCTGCCCTTCTGCCGATAGTTCAGTGATGGTATAGACGTCACCGCTCTTCTCGGCTTTATATGTTGGAAATGCGGCCGCTGGTGTGAACGTTAGCGCCAGCCCTACCGACGTGCGGAATCTCCATTCCGGCATGACGATAACCGAATATGTTGTGTCCGCCTTCGCCAAGCGCGCAAGCTCGATGGCCTTCTTCTGGGTGATAGTGAGGCTTACTGTACGGCCAGAGTTCCAGGCTACAGAGGGCTTACGTTCGATTGTCCATGTGTCTCTCGCATCCAACGCACTTATGCCCAGCGCTTCGACAGCATAAGCAGTGGCAAGGATATTATCGTAATCATCAATAGCCTCTCGCCCCTTATCCAGAGCCGTCCTAAACCTATTACGGTCAGAATCGGAGAGCTTGTCTAAAGCCGAGTCCAGCACGACATCGAAGGCCACAATATCCTTGCGCAGTTGTGTATACTGCTTCAGTAACCCCGACGACAGTGCACGTCTTCGGCATGAAGAATCCAGCCTTCCAGAGACATCTTTTACAACGTCGATGATCGGCTCCCCATTTGCCATGCGCGACAAGGCCGCAAGCACGTCCATCCGGATTTGCAGAAGGCCATGATCGCCATATACGAGATTGTTCAGTGTAGCGAGCTCGCTTTTCACTGCTTTTCCCTTTTCGGCCAGCCTTTTTAGTTGGGGATCTTCGGGCACTGTGGCTCCAGTAGTGGCAATCTTACCGGATTGAGTTTCGGAGAACAGATGTATCATTGCATAGCTTTCGCTTTCGGGTTTAGTGGCTGAGTTATTGCCTTTCGAGAGTATCGATGGAATATCTATCAGATATGGTCCAAGCGCCTTGGTGAACTCCTGAATGCTTGATATATCCTTCACGTCAATCCGCTCCCCTGCCAGATTATAGTCATATAGCGCCGTGTTGGTTTTGATGACGCTGATTGTCATTACATCCGATGCAGGAATCCGGACGGTATCCGTATCCACCGTCTTCCCATTCACCTTCATGATGCCGCTGGCATGATCTATATCGATCTTGGTTGTATCCTGCGCTTGTAGACAAGGATGCAGAAGTAACAATACGAGTATAGCAACGCCCAAGGGTAGATTGGATATTCTCATGGTTTGCATGCAGCGTTATGCTGATTTTGTTCTTGTGGAATATGAATGAAGGGGGGGCGTCGAACGTTAGGTAAAGGAATTGTGAGAGGATAAGACACACCGCTCCTCACCGATCCGATGGATATCGTTTCGCACAGGGCTTGCAGAGGCAGCCCGTCACGGGATCTGTCGCAATTCATGGAACGCGGCTGAACGTTGAACGGCTATGGTAGCAGTGAAAGATCGGTAAGGTGCCCGGAGGGTATCAACTCTCGTCCTCGCCGACATCCAGTTTCAGAAGAAATGTCTCCAGGCTTATTCCCTTCTGGTTAGCAAGGCCCAGCTTACCACGAATGCGCTGCCGATGATTGAAGGCCCATTTCTCAGCCCCCTTCTCTCCCGGCCGTAATATCTCGCCTATCCTGCCGGCAGAAAACCCGAGGCGCACCAGCACGCACACCTGGAGCTCGGCAGCCATCAGGCTCGGCGCAAGCGATATCAGACGATCCAGCATACGTTGATGCACCAGAAGGAATTTCTCCGCGAGATATTCCCAATCATGCTTTGTGCTATCGAGCGTCCGGATGGCGTCGAGCAGATACTGCGCAAGCTCGCCGCGTTCCGGCGTGCCGAACCGGATGATCTTCTCCAGCTTCTTCTCCACGCTCGCCACAAACTCCTCCTTCTCGATAATGCGCGCGGAGAGAACGGCAAACACGCGGTTCTTTTCCTCAAGCTCACGCTGCATGCTCTGCACCCTTGTTTCAAGCTCCTGCACACGTTTACGGTACCGGGCCACCTTGTTCAGGATCTCGGCATTCCGGAGGTCCCGTTCTCTGTTCTCCGCATAGATCTCCTGTTGAAGCTCGATGAACTGCTCGATATGATACAGGGCATCCGCCGGATGGCTCATAAGTTTATGGTAGCGTGAAAGCTCCCGGTGGGTGTTCATCCGCTCGGCCTTCATTCCGCATTCCACTGCCTGCGTCAGCGCCAATGAGAGATAGTCGCGGGCCTTGTCCGGATCGCTATGCATCGTGGCCGAACCCAGCATTCGATTGGCCCGCACGATAATGTCCCGTGCCAGTTGCGCCTTGCCGATATTCAGGCTTTTCTCCAGCACCTGAATAGCCTTCCGGTAATTCTCCCTGGTGATATACAGCTGGCCGACCCGCAGATAAACCTCCGCCTGCCCATTACTGTTCCCCACGCTCTTGAATTCCTTGAGCGCTGCGCTGTAATACCTTGAAGCCTCTACAAACCGTTTCCGAGCACAGCATATCTCGCCTATACTCTGCAAGACAACGGCATACTCATATCCCCGTACCCCACGCTGCTCGAACAGATCCCTGCTCCGGCAGAAGAATTCTTCTGCCAACCCGGAATCGCCTTTCTCTCGAAGTGCCTCGCCGATCTGGTTGAGTGCTATAGCTTCAATAATGTGCTCATTTCCTTCGCGGGACAATTCCTCCCCTTGCAGATACTGTACAACCGCTTCGTCATATGCCCCCAGGTACCGCAGGCTGTTGCCGAAATTGATGTAGGCATTGGCGAGATGCCCGCCGCAGTTCCGGGTTGCGGGCTTCCAGCCACCAGTACGCCATAGGTGTGTTTCCAGCATCCGGACCTTATGAAGGCCCAAGGGCACTGGTCCCTTGAGATAAAGCACACTCTTCTCCGCGTGCACATAAGCACGCTCGCAATCTCCGAGATATTGATAGCACACCGAAAGGTTCAGAAGCGCGATACCAGTGCCGAGAACATCGCCTTTCGCCTCGTGGCCGGTAACCGCCTGCTCCAGTGCCGTCCGTGCTTTCACGTATTCCCCAAGTTGGATATGGCATGCCCCGATGTTGGACTGTGCCTTCGCCAATCCGATGCGATCACCGGCTTTTAGGAACATCTTTTCCGCATCCTTTGCCACTTTCAACGAGTCGTTCTCGTTCGCCGCAATCCGGGAAAGACTCAGAAGTGTTACCCCAACGCCCTGCATGTTGCCCGCCTCGCCGAACGATTCCTTCGCCGCCGTGAAGTATAGGATCGCCTCCTCCCGGCTTTCCGCCAGCTGGCCGCAGACATAGCTGCGATGGGCCTTCAGCACCGGATTCATCTGCTCGCCGTCCAGATCGAGCAGATACCTCAGATGCTCCATCGCCTGCTCGCGATTGCCGGCGGCGCTGGCTTCCAGCGCCTTGTTCGCATGATGGTGGACACCTTTCCGAATAGCGGTCTTGTTCGTACGCATGGCATCGCACAGGATAAATGAGGAGGCGCCGGATGTGGCGCAGCACCTCCCATATAGTTATTTGAACGCTTCACCCGATTGGAGGGCAAGTCGGACCGATACTATTCCGGGCATATACGGATATCAAACCTGACTTCCACCCATCCCTCATCGGGCACTAGCGCGGTCTTTGGGGGTATGACGGGAGCCTTCGGCGAGCCGTCGCATATCTTCACCACATTGGCAGTGACAGTATATGTCCCTCCTTTTAGCTCCGTAAACCGGGCACAGCCTGATTGATCGGTAAACTTCTGAAAACCGCCCGGATCGACATTTACCACATCCCCCTTCCTTCCCTGGCCGTCCACCTTGACCACGGCCCTGATATCTCCCTTGTCGCCGGGCCCTCCCAAATCCAGCAGCACCCCCTCACCAGCCGGCACATCCAGGATTCTGGCACAGCATCTCCCGAGCGGCGTGGCGAAAAAATACTTCTGGCCGGGAATAACTTCCTCGATATGGTAGGGAATCATGCCATATATGGTATATACCCCGGGCGCCAGATCGAAATCGACACTACCTTCAGCCCCCAGGAATCGCAGCGAGCGCATCTTGCCGGTGCCGTCCATGACAAACACGGCCGTGCCGTCGGCATTTACGGGAAGTCCGTCGATCGTCACGACTGCCCTGACCGTCACTCTCTGTGGTTCTCCGGGCTCGACCGTCTCGTCGTACGATCCAAAATCCAGCGGCAGGGTCATATCTCCTGCCGGCATCTCAAAGTTCCTGGTGTAGTATCCCCCAAGCGCCGTGACGACCGAATAATCCTCGTTGGGAATGGGCTCCACCTGATAGGGGATCATACCATACACGGTATACATCCCGGGCTCCAGATCGAACAAGGCAATGGCCTCATCATACATGAACTGTACGGAGCGCAGCTTTCCGGCACTGTCCACGACAAACACAGCCGCACCGTTTGCATCCTGCGACCGGCCGTCAATCGTCACGGCTGCCTTCACAGTCAGCACCGACGTTGACACCGCATTGTCGAGCGGCATCAGAGCCGGACGCGGCAGAGTAGAGGGGACCCGCTTTCCGATAGTGAACGGGATCATGGTGGCCCAATGTTCCTCACTTCCCTTCGGGTCCACCACATAGTTGGGGAACATCGGTCCGGGCTGGTGCTCAGGTGCCGAGAGGATGTTCCTGATTTCCCTGAAGAGCATCGGATAATCCCCCGCGAACGTGCCATCCGCCCACACATTCAGCAGCGCACGGGTGAACCTGGAATACCGTCCCCGCGCCGATCCGGCATCATAAGCACGGCTTCCATTGAGGCCGTGGTCCTGGCTCGCGGAGATCAGAAGCACACGGGCCGGCCGCTCACGCTGGGGCCAGTCTCTGAAAGAGTGCCCCTGCCTCCTCATATATTCCTCGTACGCACGCCACGCTACCTCGGGCAATACGGACTTTTCCACCAGGCCATGCCGGATGAACCCGGAACCGGCCTCCGCAACATCGATCACGGTGCCGGTGTTGCAGCTGTCGGAGATCACCACGATGCTTACCCCTTCCCGAAAACAGTTCAGCAGCCGTTCGATCTCATCATCCCAGATCGGCGCATCGTGCAGGCACCAGTTGGCATCGAACCCGGAAGGTTCGCTCGTACGGTTCTCCCGAAAACTACCGTGGCAGGAAGCCGTAATCAGCATCGTATCCCCTTCCTCAAGTTCCTCGGTAGCCGCCGTGATTTCATCGATGAACCGCTGTCTCGTGGCCTTGCGCCCGCACAGCAGCCTGGTTACAAAGCCGTTTCGACGGGCAATGTCCTGCATGGCGCGCGCATCGTTCACCGCACCGGTAATCGGCGTAAAACCGCCCCGATATTCTGCCCCGAGCATGCCAATGCCAATATGGAGAGAGATTCCCTTGTTCATAATCACCCCGATATGGTTGTAAGGAGTAGAGAGTTATGCAATGGATTTCAAATCCGTGTCCCGGCACTTCAACGCAGAGCTAGTCCGGTGTCGGGGCCAGCAGTCCGGCCAGCGCTCCGACGGCCGCCGACCCGATTGCAGTGAGGATGGTGGGAATCGATCCATCACCTGTGAACTTCCCCAGGATCATCACGATCAGTACACCGATCACAGTAGCAACCACGGTGATTCCCAGAGCCAGAACCACGACCCTGTAGATCCACGTATCCGGTAGTTCCTGCCAAGCCTGCTGTTCCACCTTGTCGAGA
>JBMDXA010000085.1:0-10476 GCA_048594725.1 Candidatus Kapaibacteriota bacterium | reverse complement strand
AAGCGCGCCTTGTGGGCGCGCCCGGAGCCCGGGCGGGTACGCCGATGGTGGGTTGGGTCGGCTGGCCGCTTCCACTGGGTGGCGCCCGCCGCGCGGTGGTGGCGAAGCCGGAGCGACGGCCGCAGGCGCGAACAGATGGCGACCACACACCACTGCACTACAGTTCCCAGATCGTACTACCGAGCCGCTGAGCGAGCCGCAGGCGACACCTGCATGCCCGAGGCCAGAGCCGAGGGCTGCAAGCGGAGCGTGGTGGAGCCAGAGGTGAGCTGAGCGGCGATCGTTTGAATGACCTCCAGACTCCGCCTCCGGCTCACCTCTGTTCTCAGCTCCTCATCGACCACTCATTCCCCCTCACGTAGCCGCCGCTCCACCTCCTGCACCAGTTCCAATGTGGTCATATCCTCGACGACACGCCGCCGGTCGGACTTCGCTCCCTTGCGGGGGCGGTCCATCGAGTAGAGATAGAGCTCGCTTTCATCGGCCAGCAGCCAGTCGATCGACAGGCCGGCATCGAAGAGCTGCTTGATCGGGACGAAGCCAGGGGACTGCGCGTTGGAGCAGTACTGGCTCATCTGCGTAGGATGAATGCCGACCGACAGGGAAAGGGCTTTCTGGCTGTCGAACCGGCGGACGGCGAAGAGGGCGACGCGTTCACCGTGCTGGAACTTCGGTTTCTGCTTGGCCACCATGGCTATTTATGAATAAGTGAATATTCGGGGTGAGAATTTTATAAAAGATGGATCAATGTATTGACATGATTTATAAAATCACATAGATTGATATGTAGAAATTATCGTATTTATAAATGTCTGCAAAGTCAAAAATGAAGAACTTTCTCGATGGCTCGCATCCGGAGCGGAAGGTCGGCAGACCCCGGCTTCCGGTGGATACGAAGAGGTCGGACAAGGTGGGGGTGCTCTTCAACGCGGAGGAATCCCGGATCATGGAGCGCTACCGCAGGAAGCACAACATCAGCAACAAGGCCGATTGCGTGCGGGTGGCATCGCTGCGCGAGGCGCGGCGTGATCTGGGGATGTCGTAGAGCCCCTCAGGGGAGATCAGCGCAGACAGTTCGGAGGTTCAGGGTCTTTCCTCCGACGCTGGAGCGCCATCTCTTCGGTGCCGGCCTACGGTGAGCGGGGCCGGCGCCTGATTGCGGGATAGAGCAACTGGCAGCTCGCCGGGTTCATACCCCGGAGGTTCGAGGTTCGACTCCTCGTCCCGCAACTTCCCGATGTGCCACCTCTGGAATGGAGAGCTGGGGGTGGCTGGGGTGGGGACTCGCAGGTGGTTGCGGTCCCCATATCTGTATGTGGTTTCCTCTGTGCGCTGCTCGCACCTATCGACCCGCTATCCGCCATGTTGAAGCGACAACCGCCGCGAGAGATCCTGCATCGATACCAGCGCGAGAGCGGTGTGAGCTGGCAGGCGGTGGATCGCCAGACGGTGAAGGAGATCACGGATCTGCTGGTGAGGGCCGGGGTGGTATTCTCCGAGCGGATGGCGTTGCTGGATCTGCATTACGCGATCGCCGCGCAGGAGGTGGAGTCCTACAGGCACTACGCCGGGCGCTGGCGGTGGGGAGCGAAATCTGTCTACAATCTCTTCGTGAAAGTGGGGATCTATCCACCCGCAGCGAGCAACATGGGGGTGCCCAAGAGGAGCGGAAACTGGAATAAAAAGCCGGGAGCAACCGGGGAGCAGTCGCGGAGCAGCAAGGGAGCAACCGGGGAGCAGAAGCCGGGGAAATCAGCAAAGAAATCGCCAAGCCGGAAGCAAACCGGAGCAGTCGGGGAGCAGCAGGGAGCACGCCGGGAGCCCTCTTCTGTATCTATATCAGGATCTATATCTGAATCGGGAGGGAAGCGCAATGTCTCGCATCGTCAGGCAGGGGGAGCGCGGCGGCGACAGCCGAAAAGCGAGCAGGAGATCCTCGAGGAGATCGACCGTAGCGCATCGCTCGTGCGTGAACTTTTCGACGATCGGCGTTGAGGGGATCGAACTGCACACGGTCATCGCCTCCGACGATGAACCGCTCTCGGAGCGTGATCTGGCCGAGACCCGGCAGGTGATCGAGGAGTGGTACGAGCCGATGAGCGATGTGGGGTTCAAGGTGTTCGCCTCGATGATCCTGCGCAAGGGGTGGGGGAAGCGGCGGCTTCAGGATGCGGTGTATCGATTTCTGGAGCACCGGTATCCGCGCTGGACGCCGGGGGATTTCGTGGGATCGGAGCCGAGGCTCTACCCGCTGGAGTGGTACCGCGAGCGGATCCGGGAGAGCCCGGAGAACGCGCGGCGGATCGGCTGGTACCGTGCCGAGGGATGCGAGATCCCGCTCTGCGGCTGGCGTGAGGAGGTGGCCGACGTGCTTCCGGCGTGGGAGTTCCCGAAGGCCGTTATTGCCAATGAGACATCATCACACCCAGTCGAGCCGTATGGCCGGGCGATGCCGCCGGATCTGGAGATCCGCTGCCGCCTGGGGCTGCTGGAAATCCGGATCAAGGAGATGGAACGGGAGCGGAGCCGATTGCACGATGAACTCCGGCATGCGCAGCGGACGATCTGCGACCAGGCCGTGGTGATCGCGGAGCTGCGTGCTCCTCGAACCATCGCTGACGGCCAGTCGGAGGATCTTCAGGAAGAGGATGCGCCGATGACTGGATGAAGGATGAACGCATCGGAGGAAGCGGACCACTCGCTGCGAATGATCTTCATCGCAGCGTGCTTCCTCCGGAGCGACGATGATGCAGAAGCTCTCCGAAGAAGAACAGATCGAACCATCATGCTTCTCTTCTTCGATACCGAGACCACCGGGGTGGTGAACGTCCGGGTTCCGGAGGATCATCATGAGCAGCCACGGCTGGTGCAGATCGCGGCGCTGCTGGTGGATGCCGAGGGAACCGTCGCCGGACAGATGGCGGCGATCGTGCGGCCGCAGGGGTTCGTGATCCCGCCGCGCGCGGCAGGCATCCACGGCATCACCGACGACCGGGCGATGCGCTACGGAGCGGATCTGCGCTCGGTCCTCTCGATGTTCGCGCAGCTCTGCCGTCTGGCGACGGTCGCCGTGGCCCACAACGTCAACTTCGATATCGCCGTGATGCGCGCGGAGTACAAGCGGGCGGGGATCAAGGATCCGCTCGTGCCGCTACGGCGCTACTGCACCATGCGGGAGGCGGCGGGCATCGTACGGGCACGCGACGGCGCGGGGCGATTCAAATTCCCATCACTGGCGGAGACCTATCGTCATTTCTTCGGCTGCGAGCATGAAGGGGCGCACGACGCACTGGCGGACGTGGTCGCCTGCCGACGTTGTTTCGATGCCATCACCGATCGCAGGAGAGTCCTCGGCGTGCAGCAGACGACCGGATTGGGGGGCGGTCCTCATCGTGGGAGCGATCCGCTCGATGCCATCCTCGAATGAGAGGGCCTGCCTGTATTGACAGATGTTGACATGCTCACGCGCGTGTGAGGGAAGCCGCGCAGTCCAGGGGTGGACACGGAACCGAAGAATCAGGATTGGAGGCTATGAATATGGCGAAGAAGAACGATGCCGGAGAGGATGCGGTGAATGAGCAGAGCGTGGCCGATCCCGGGATCTCGGCCGCACGTGCGTTCGCTCTGGAAGTGGGTCAGGGAGGGAAGAAGCGGGGCGCGGCATGGCGAAAGCCGTTCCTGCTGGTGCTGGCTCGTACCGGCAACGTGAGCCTTGCATGCGCCGCCGCCGGAACTGATCGCCAGAACGCCTACCAGCTCCGCGACCGCGATGAGGCGTTCGCCGCAGCCTGGAAGCATGCCCTGGAGGAAGCATCGGATCTGCTGGAGGAGGAGGCGTGGCGCCGCGCGGTGGAAGGGATCGAGCGCTATGTGGTCTCGCACGGCAAGATCGTGCTCGGTCCGGACGGCAAGCCGCTAGTGGAGCGGCACTACTCCGACATGCTGCTGGAGCGGTTGCTGCGGGCACACAACCCGGAGAAATTCCGGGAGAGCTACCACGTGAGCACCCAGGTGGGGGCGACGGTGAAGATCTATGGGGGATTCGATCCGGATAAGCTATGAGCCGCAGGGACGGCCGGAGCCGGGAGCCACCGCCTACACCCCGCGCGGCGGGGCGCTGGAGCTCTTCTACTGCCGCGAACGGGAGGTTCTGATCGATGGTCCTGCGGGGACCGGCAAGACCCGCGCGGTGCTGGAGAAGATCTTCCTGCTCTGCGAGAAGTACGCGGGCATCCGGGTGCTGGTCTGCCGCAAGAGCCGCGCGAGCATGTCCGAGAGCGTGCTGGTGACCTGGGAGGAGAAAGTCGTTCCGCCGGGACACGTCTGCCTGCGGGGCGCCTCGGGGAGGAGGCTGCTACGGCGGCAGCGGCACAGCTACCAGTTCTCGAACCGTAGCGAGGTGGTGGTCGGCGGGATGGACGACTATGCGAAGATCATGTCCACGGAGTTCGATGTGATCTTCGTGGCGGAGGCGACCGAGCTGACAGAGGCCGACTGGGATGCGCTGGTGACTCGCCTGCGCAACGGGCGGATGCCATACCAGCAGCTCATCGGCGATTGCAACCCCGGATCGCGGCGGCACTGGCTGAATCAGCGCTGCAACCGAGGGGACACGCATCGGATCCTCTCGCGGCACGCAGACAATCCCTCGGCCACGCCGGAGTATCTGGCATCGCTCGACAAGCTCCAGGGAGCGCGCCGCAAGCGGCTGCGCGACGGGATCTGGGCCGATCAGGAGGGGATGGTCTACGAGACGTGGGACCCGGCCGTGCACATCGTCGAGCGATTCGTGATACCGGGGAACTGGCGACGGATCCGCGCGGTAGATTTCGGGTTCATCAACCCGGCGGTCTGTCTCTGGATAGCGGTGGCGCCATCGGGACAACTGGTGGTCTACCGTGAGCTGTACCGCTCGCGGATGCTGAACCCGGACTTTGCCAAAGCGATTTTGGAGCACTCGGCCGGGGAGTACATCGAGACGACGGTCTGCGACTGGGACGCCGGGGAGCGCAGCCAGCTCGAAGCCGCCGGCATCGCCTGCACGCTGGCGTACAAGCGGAGCGTGCTGCTCGGTGTGGAGGCGGTGCAGGCGCGGTTGGGGGACATCGGCAATGGAATGCCGGGTCTGGTGGTGATGCGGGGAGCACTGGCGGAACGGGACAACGCGCTCGCAGCGCAGATGAAACCCTGCTCGGTGGTGGAGGAGTTCGCGGGGTATTCCTGGCCGATCGATTCGGCCGGGCAGATCCGCAAGGAGCTGCCGGTGCAGGTCGACGACCACGGGCTCGATGCGCTCCGCTACGGGGTTTGTTATCTGGATGAGATCGGCAACAAGGGAGCAGGATTATCATGGGCATGATCGCGGATGGATGGGGGCGGCTCGCGGAGCTGCTCGGGTTCGGGAGCGAGACGACCGCAGAAGCAGAGCCGGAGGGATTCTCGGTCAAGAGCTGCGGACCGGGGGTAATCACCTTCACGGCGGCGGAGATCGAGCTGGTCTGCGGAGCGGAAGGTGAGTTCCCGACGCCGTTCATGGGGAGGATGGATCCGGAAGGGATGCTCTCCTCCAGCACAGTGATGGCATGCGTCTCGGCGCTGACGTTCGCTACGCAGGAGATGCGGCTGCGGGTGCTGGACCGTCGCAGCAGGAGCAAAGTCGATCACCCGTTGGAGCGTGCATTCCGCGCGCCGACGCTGGGGTTCGAGCGCATATTCCGTGATCCGGGAAAATACGTGGAGATGAGCGCCGGGGATATGCTGGTGCGGATCATGACGTTCGCGGCGATCGGCGGGGTGGCGTATCTGGAGAAGATCATCACCGGGCGGAGGCTGGCGGGGTTTCAGGTGCACCACCGGTATGAGGCGGAGCGGGATCCCACGACGGGGCGTGTGATCGGCGTGCAGCGGCCGGATGGGACGTGGGAGCCGGTGGAGCACCGGGATATCATCGCCCTGAAGTGGCCGGTGGCACATCCTACTGATCCGCATATCGGTCTGGCGCCGGCGGAAGCGCTGCTGCGAGAGGTAGGGATGGACCGCTCGGCGAGCGCGTACATGGCCTCCCTGCTGCGAGACGACGGCATCCCATTCCAGGCGCTGAAGTTGCCGCCGGGGAGCCAGCTCGACCCGGAGCGGCGGAAGCAGATCAAGGAGGAGTTCGCGCGGCGGGCGGGAAGGAAGGGAGAGCTTGCGGTGCTGGAGAACGGAGCGGAGTTCACCCGGCCGGGCCTTTCGATCGCGGAGCTGGATCTGGGGAACGTGTACCGCATCCCGGAGAGCCGGGTACCCGCCTGCTTCCGGGTTCCCGCGCCGGTGGCGGGTCTTGCGATGGGAGTGGAGAACAGCGACTACAACAACTTCGCCGAAGCGCGCGAAGCGTTCGCCGAGGGGACTGTTGTGCCGCTCGCAACCAACTGGGGGAGCGCGATCGACGCCGGGCTGCGCGCCGAAGGGTGGCTGACGGGCGGCCTCGAGGTAGAAATCGACTGCTCCGGGATGACGGCGCTCCAGGAGCTGCAGCGGAAGGAACGGGCGGCGCGGAGGGAGGATGTGCGGGCGGGGATTCTTACAGTAGAAGAGGGGAAAGGGATCAAAACTTGTTGAAAATATTGGCTGCCACGTCCGGTTTATAGTAAATAGATTCAACCATCTCTGTTGCTGTTGGCTAATTCGCTGGAAATTATTTTACCAGGCACATCAAGCGTTGTTCTTCGACTGCACAATCCAGATATTGAGCCATAATACGTACAGGGGAAGTAACTGGCACTGGTGGATAAAGGTTATCTATGCCGTTTGTAAGATTGCAGATCGATGTGTTCAATGCTATCGCCCAAGGCAAGGTCCATAATGTAGTTGACCTGCTAGAATTGTTTATGAAGGCTCCAGAAGGGAAAGAGGCCATAGTTGTCGAGTTTTCTATCGGGCAAGATAAAACTTATAAGAGGTACACAACACAGGAGATTGCCGTCATTCCTGATGCGCTCCAGCTTGAACAATTACTCGCCGCATTTGCGATTGTAATAGAAACGCTACAACGTGACGGCGTTATAATGATGGCCAACATCGTTAGGAAACATGGAGGTGGACTAATCACACGTGATCGAGCATTCTCTACACCTTTGGCAGAGAGCTTGCTCCGGAAACTAGCGTGTAAAGAGATTCTTGTACTTCCATTTGTGCAGGAGTATCAGCAGAATGGGTTCCTATCTCTGACAGCATATCAAGCAGCTCAGGCGCAGAGAACGACTCGCAGAGTGGCTTATCTGTCTATGGTTGTAGCGGTTGCCGTAGCTGTCAGCACGGCAGCTTGGAATTCCCACACGTCAAGCGCAACACGCGAAGTAATTCTTAAGAACCCGCCACAATTGCTACGTGTTACTATCGTTTCGGATAGAACGACTCGCTTGGATTCTGCTAAGCAGCATATCGATTCAGTTAGACCCAGGCTGCATAAGCGTTCAACTCGACGTCAATAAATTCTATCTATACTTCGGCGCAAAACTAGCAGGCTTGTAACAGAATTGGAATGAAACTGCAGTAGGCTATTCTTTAAGTGAGGATTGCAATGATGGAAATGCCGATCAAGAGGCAAGAAGAACTCCGCGCCCGAATAGAGCAGCTGAAAGCGGAAGGGTATGCGTCTGACCACGCTGCCAATGTTGCTCGGCTTGAACGGAAGATAGAGGATTGGCCTAAAGAATGGGCGGATAGCGTGGTGTTTGTTGTGTATGGAGAGTTTAAGCTTCCTGATACTGATCTCCATGTGCCTGATCTAGGCATCACACTCCACACTAAAAAGATTGACGGTAAAAGATTCGATGCTGCTTCTGCCATGGAGGTAAGTGTTAATGTGGGTGAGAGAAGTGCTAAAGGGCTTGTGGATGCGATCCATAAGATCAATCTACTAATTGGATTGTGGCGGGTGGTAGGATGGGGAAATAGTAGTTTTGGCTGGTGGTGCTCTTTAATCGATAATGAATTCGGAAGCGCTAGGCTTAGGTTTTACTGGCCATTAAGTGATATAAGTGAATCCAACCAAGTCCTGGAAGCAATTCCAGCTAAAGCAAGAATGAAGGTTGAAGCGGCACTCTACTGGGTTCGTGACCGGCATCAGCTGACACGGTATTTCTACGGGTACGATCTGCTCCAGATCTATGCAGGCTACTGGAATGCCTTCGAATGTCTAGTGGATGCGATTTGCATATTAGGAAAGAAGAAGAAGGAATCTCAGAAAGAAAAACAGTATAAGGTAGATGAATTCTTATCTAAGATTACTGGAGGGCTGAAGGCAGAACATATAGCCTCGTGCTACCACGAGATCGTAAACTCAGGGCTGAAAGAGAAATCTAGATTTGCCATGCAATATTGTTTCGGTACCAATATTGACCATTACTTCTCAGAGTGCTTTGACTTAGAGCAGAGAGAGGACCAATTATATACTATACGTAACTCAATCAACCATGGGAGCATCAATGCAGATAACCCGGAGGAGCTGATCAGGGTGTCGGCCCGGTTAGATATACTCTGGATCATACTTCTGCAGATGTTTGGGTGCATCCTTCACTTTGGAGTACCTCCAGCAGATCGATTCATACCCCGTCGGCCCCTACGAGGGCCGAGGAGCAGAGCGGAAGGAGGGAACCGCGAAGACGCGGGGAACGCCATAGAGCGCCCCTGCGGGAAGGCCGAAGAGGAGGATCGGGCGGCGGGGGAAGGAGACGACCCGGATGCACCAGCCGACGAAGAATGCCGGAGATGAGATCTGAAGCGGCAAGCGGCGCTGGGAGAAGCCGCGCTTTCGGCGGCTGAGGGGCACGGGCCGGTGGCGAGCATGGAGCCAGAGGAAACGAGCGGGGGTGGCGAGTGAACAGGAGCAACGCATAGAGCACCTCGTGGTGGAAGTGGCCGGGAGTCGTCCGGCAACGGGGCAAGCGCCTGGCAAGAAGCCGGTGCAGGAGCGCGCGCCTACGCGAAGCGGGTAACCCGAGCGAAGACGCCGCGCGAGGTGCAACGTGGTGGCCGATGCCAAGCCGTTGCGCAGCCACAGAGGGGCAGTGATAGCCGGCAGGTGCGCGGCCCCGTAGCAAGGGTAGATTGTAGGAATCAGCGCGTGCGGAGGATCGTGCAGGGTATAGAAATTATCCCTCTACGGCGTATGTTCGCACTCACAGTGGAGCTGTTACCCCCAACCGGAACCACCATTCAGCCTTATTCATCAATTCAAGGAAGTCACAATGGATATCACACTACTTGCAACGGCTGCTGTTTCAGCAGTTGCGCCCTATCTCGCAAAAGGGGGAGAGGAGATGGCCAAGGGGATGGGGAAGGATCTCTGGGAGCTGATCAAGAAGCCGTTCACCTCCGAGAAGGAGCAGAAGCTTGTAGGGCAACTGGAGGAGAACCCTGGCGATGCAAAGCTGCAGGGGAAGGTGGAGGGGAAGCTGGAGGAACTGCTGGAGGAGAACCCCGATATCAGCGCGCAGTTGCAGGATCTGCTGGCGAAGATGCAGGCAGGGGGACAGATCAAGCAGAACACCATGGATATCACCGGCGACAATAACATATTGATGCAGGACACCAACAATAGCAGCATCTCTATCACTCGATCCTAACCACGATGGGCGACATCCTCTCCAACACCGGTGATGGTAATATCATCCTGAACAGAGTTGATGACTCTATAGTCAACATCAATAATTATCTGGATAAGTCGGCGGAGTATCAGGAGCTGCTAGGTCGTGAGCAGGAGCTTGATGAGCTTCTTTCCATTGTTCCTGAGGATAATTTGGAGAAGCGGCTGGTTCGGGGTAAGAATCTTGAAGAGCATCGGAAGCGGATCGAGGCTTTCAAGCGAGATGTGCTTCGCCTGGCCGAGACGTTCAGTACGATAACGATCAACACTGAACGACTGAAGGAGGCGAAGCGGCTATTTGAGGAGGGGAAGTTCCGGGAAGCCGATGCAGTATTGAAGGCGAGTGAACTTCGAGAGGATCAGGAGAGCCTGCTTGCTGCTAAAGGGAGTGCCGAGCAGCAGTTGGAAGAGCTGAACGAGAAGCTGCAGAACAATGCCAACGAGTTCCTGATCAAGGCACAGATAACTGCACTCGATTTCGAGAATCCCTCTCGGTTCCAAAATACTTGTAAATATCTTGAAGAGTCCATTCGGAGCTGTTCAACTGCAAACAACCTATTTGCATATTCATACTTCCTAGCAAAGCATAGGCAACATGCTAAAGCGAAATACTGGTATGAGAAACTGCTCGAGGAATTTTGGGAAGAGCTTGGTGAAGGTAGACTATGTGGAGTTATGGATAATTTGGCAGGCGAACTGGCAAAGCTTGGCTCACAGGAGTATGCTCTTAGACTATATCAAAAGGCCCTAAAGGCACAACGGCAAATGGTAGTAGAGATGCCCCCATTGTACCTGCCGGACGTGGCAAGAACGTTAAATAACTTAGGGATTCTACAGAGATACCG
>JBMDXA010000084.1:0-3663 GCA_048594725.1 Candidatus Kapaibacteriota bacterium | reverse complement strand
CTCGAGACCATCGTTGTTGATATCTCCCACCGACCCCACCCCCAGGCCCACCTGATCGCCGCCGCCCCCGTTCGGCCCCTCGATTCGCCAGATCTCGTGCAACCGAACCGCTTTCGGGCTGGCACGGATCGTATCGACCTGCCCCACGGAATATTCACAGCACAGTATCATCCATATAATGGCGCCAATAATCATCGGAACAGTACGATAGTCTGAATACGGACGTGACCAATAATGCATGGGAATGAGCTTTTGTATAAGGATCAATTTCGAGACAAGGGGACTTTTATAGGTGCTTGAAATTACCAGCCTATAGAATCCAGTGGAATATAGGAACGAACATAAAAAAGAGGATGGGCATATTACAGCACCATCCTCTTGATAGTATATCCGTACCGCATCCGGCGTTTACGCCGACGGACCGATCATCTGGTCCGGACGCACCCACTCGGTGAACTGCTCGTCCGTCAGCAGCCCAAGCTCCAATGCGGCCTGGCGGAGCGTGGTTCCCTCCTTGTGCGCCTTCTTGGCGATGGCCGCGGCATTATCGTATCCGATATGCGGGTTGAGCGCGGTCACCAGCATCAGCGAATTCTCCAGATGCTTCCTGATGCCGTCGGCGCTCGGCTCGATGCCGACCGCGCAGTGCTCGTTGAAGCTCTCGCAGGCATCGCCCAGCAGGCGGACCGAGTTGAGAAGATTGAAGATCATCACCGGCTTGAAGACGTTCAGCTCGAAATTGCCGGACATCCCGCCAACCGCTATCGCGGCGTCGTTGCCGATCACCTGCGCGCACACCATCGTCATCGCTTCGGACTGCGTGGGGTTCACCTTCCCCGGCATGATGGAGCTTCCCGGCTCGTTCTCCGGAATCATGATCTCGCCGATGCCGCTGCGCGGACCCGAGGCGAGCCAGCGGACGTCGTTGGCGATCTTCATCAGCGAACAGGCCAGGGTCTTCAGCGCGCCCGAGGCAAAGACGATGGCATCGTGCGCGGCAAGCGACTCGAACTTGTTCGGCGCGCTGCGGAACGGCAGGCCGCTGATCTCGGCGATCTTCGCTGCTCCCTTCTCGGCGAACTCCGGATGGGTGTTCAGTCCGGTGCCCACGGCGGTGCCGCCCAGCGCAAGCTCGTACAGGCCATCGAGCGCCAGCTCTATCCGCCTGATGTTGTTGTCGATCTGCTGCACCCAGCCGGAGATCTCCTGCCCGAGCGTCAGCGGCGTGGCGTCCATAAGATGGGTACGGCCGATCTTCACAATGGCGGCGAACTCCCCGGCCTTGGCCTGCAAGGTATCGCGCAGCGCCTGCACGCGCGGCAGCAGATGGCGCACGATACGCTCGGCCGCGGCGATATGCATCGCGGTCGGGAAGGTATCGTTCGACGACTGCGCCTTGTTCACATCATCGTTCGGATGCACCGGCTTCTTGGAACCCAGCTCCCCGCCGGCCATCTCGATGGCGCGGTTGGCGATCACCTCGTTGGCATTCATGTTCGTCTGGGTGCCGCTGCCGGTCTGCCAGACCACGAGCGGGAAATGGTCGTCGAGCTTGCCATCGATAACCTCATCGGCGGCGCGGGCGATAAGCTCGGTCTTCTCCTGCGAGAGCAGCCCCAGCTCCTGATTGACGAGCGCGGCCGCCTTCTTGAGGATGCCGAGCGCACGCACCATCTCGCGCGGGAAGCGGTCGCCGCCGATCTTGAAGTTCTGCAATGAGCGTGCGGTCTGCGCGCCGTAGTAGCGATCGGAGGGAACCTGCATCTCCCCCATCGTATCGCGTTCGATTCGATAGTTCATGGATCTTCGTCGGTTAGAATGAGTCAGTAGATAGACCGATCAAGAAGACAAATATACGAGGGGTGGCCGGTAGAGAATGATTCTTAGTGTTTAGAACGCGGGAGGAGTTGATGGCCGGTAGCGGGTAGCGACAGAGCACGGAGAAGAGGAGCGAAATGCTCATCGATCCCCCACGCTCCTCCTTCTATCTTCTCCTCCTGGCTCCGCTCTCCCGGCCGCCAGACCCACCGGACCGGGGCTCCCAGACTTGAGCCCGCTATCTCCCCAGCTCTTTCAGACTCTCCTCCAGAAGCTTCAGCTGCTCGGTGACCTCCTGCATGCGCATGGTGAGGAGATCATCCTGGGAGGTATAGACTGCGGTGCCGCTGATGGTGACGATCTTGACATGATTCAGTTCCAGTGCGGCGGCGATGGTTCCAAGCTGCGCGGCGAGCGACTCGATACGGTCATCGAAGCTCTGCACCGTCGCAAGCAGGTCGCGCCGTGCCTCCATCCGCATCTCCGACTCCACCCGCGCCGATTCCGAGGCCGCGTTGCGGGCGGCCAGTTCCAGTTTCCGGATCTCATCGTTGATCGCGTGCGGATCATAACGCCGCATATGCGCCTCGGCCTGCCGGATCTGCACATAGATATCCTTCACGCGCCGCTTGGCATCGCGCAGGATGCCCGCATATCCTTCGAAGAGATATCGGCTGGAGCGCGGAGTGTTGCGCACCGCCCGCCGGGTAAGGCGGATCGTATGCAGCGCCTCGCTGTACTGCCTGGCAAGCGCCGAGGAGCGCCGGGCCTGTTCGTACTTGTAGATGCCGGTATTGATATACCCCACAAGGGTACGCCTCGGCCCCTGGGGCGTCTGTATGCCGGGTATCGCGCTGCCGATGCCGGTGGCACGCGCGGAGGAAGCCTGGGAAGAGGGGGGCTGTGGCGCCGGGGGCGGAGACCCGCCGGTGCCTCCAAGCATGCGGATCACGGTGTTCATGATCGTGTTCACCCACTCCGGTATCGATGATGGAGCCCCGTAACCGCTCCCCCGCTTGTCGCTGTCGTGATCTCGATTCATAATGCTCCTGTTCCCGCTAACTTAGGGATTCTGACCGAATGCGTATACCAGCCCCCCCGCCGCCGGTTGCAGCATGGTATATCATGGTGCATCCGCCGCTCTTCCGCTCTCTATTCTCTTTCGATCCCCGGCTCCAGGCTCCCTGACCCGAGGCTCCCGCCCCCACCTCCCCAATACCACAAAAACGTCATCCCTTTTTCCGCAGAAAAAATCCGTGACCACCGATGTTACACCTGAACGAAGCAACGTCATTGATTCCGATGGCGCTCTACGCCACGAGATTATCACTTATTATCAACAGCATTTACGATGAAACAACTCTCAATTCTGTTCCTGGTCGCGCTGGCGGCACTCTTCACCGGATGCAGTGATTTCCCCATCGACCCGATTGGCGGAGGAGATGGCACCGAAGTTATCGGCAAGGATATTCCGTTCGAGACCATCATCCGCACACAGGGACATGGAAGCGTGTTCAACGAGCCCGGGCAGATCATTGTTACGAATGAGACCGAATGGAAAGCGCTCTGGGCGAAGCTCCATAACGGGATCAATCCAATGCCAGCGCTTCCGGACGTGGACTTCAGCACCAGCACGGTGATCGCGATGCTCCAGGGAGTGCAGCTCAGCGGCGGATATGATATCGGTGTGACGCATATCACGGGGAATGAAAAAGGGATACAGGTTTCGTTTCAGGAGACCGTTCCGGGAATCGACTGCCCGACTACGGCGGCCCTCACCTCCCCCTGCCATATCGTGAAGATCGCGAAGACAACGGAAGCCGTGGAATTTCAGGGACTAACGGT
>JBMDXA010000083.1:0-7163 GCA_048594725.1 Candidatus Kapaibacteriota bacterium | reverse complement strand
CGGAGGGGCCGATCGCCCTGGTCCTCACGCTCGTTCGTCTCTACTGGTTCCGGCTGTACGACGATCTCGCAAGCCATCGGATCGATGCGGGGAAGCCGGGACGAGTCTACACGGAGCCGGGGGCCTGCCGGGAACTGCGGCGGTTGCTCGTTCCGCTCGGAGCCGTTCTGCTCGCCTGCGTCTTCCTGACCGATCCGATGACCGGAGCGCTGCTGGCCGCGTGGATGCTGGCGCAGATCCCTCTCTACCGGCTCCTGTTCGGGCGGGAGCGGTGGCGGCATCTGCTGCCGTTGCTGAAGTACCCGGTTCTCGCCATTCTTCTTGCTCTGGCGCCGGAGCGTGCCAGGGGATACGGGGATGGGACGATAGCGCTCGCGGATCTCCTGGCGTGCCTCGCGCTGCTGCCGGCGTTCGTCCTCTTCGAGTCGCTGGACGACCCCTCCTACCGGCTGGGGAGAATCGTTCCGGCGCTGCTGCTGCTGGGAATGCAGCTTCCGCAGTTTCCGGTGATGAGCCCGGGCGATTACCCGCTGGTGCTTGCGGGGGTGGCGCTTGCGGCGCTTCCGGTCTATCTGCACGGCCGCGTCCCCGGCGCCCGTTATGGAGTGTTGCTCTATCTTCTTCTCTTACGCCTCTGGACCCTTTTGCATGGCTTTCAATACCCGTGACCATATCGCGCGCCTCGGCAACCCGGCGCATTTCGAGTACGAGGATGTCTCCTGCTATCTCTGCGGGGCGCAGGAGTGCTCGGAGTTTCTTGTGGGTGAGGATGACCTTACCGGCAAGGATGGGCGATTCCTCTATGTGAAGTGCCACGGCTGCGGGCTGGTCTACCAGAACCCCCGCCTGCCGGTGCATCGCATCAAGGAGTTCTACGACAGCGAGTACATCGCGCACCGGAAGAAGAAGGACTGGGGCCCGCTCACCCCCCTGTACAACCGTGCGATGAACAAGCACGATCGCGACAAGGCGAAGCTGGTCTCCAGATATGTGAAGCTGGGCCCGGAGACCGAGGTGTTTGATGTGGGCTGCGCGGTGGGGACGTTCCTGCTGTACCTGAACGATCGCTACGGCTGCCGTATCGGCGGCCTCGATTTCAAGGAGGATCTGAACTACCCCGGCTTCGACCGCATCGATTTCTACCAGGGGCTCTTTTACGAGGCGCCGGTGCCGCGCGGCCGTTACGATCTGGTGACGATGTGGCATTTCCTGGAGCACTGCTACGATCCCGAGCGCTCGCTGCGCACCGCATCGGAGGTGATGAAGGATGATGGAACGCTGGTGGTGGAGGTGCCCCGCCTGGACTCCGTCACCTTCAAACTGTTCGGCGAGAAATGGCCCGGCGTGCAGGCGCCTCAGCACACGGCGCTCTATAGCAGGGAGACCTTCTGCCGGATGATCGAGAAGAACGGATTCCGTATCGAGCACTATCTGCCGTACGGGGCATTTCCTCCGTACTTCTACATCTTCACCGGGGCCTATTTCAAGACCATCGGCAAGGGGCTGAACCTGGACAGGATCGTGGCCCCCTATTTTGCCGGGCAGCTCCTTCTGACGCCGGTTCTGCTGGGGCAGAAGTTTCTCAACCTCTCGATGCAAACGGCCGTATGCAGGAAAATCTGATAGCGATAGCGCGGCTGGTGATGGGCTACTCCCTCATGGGCATCAGCGGCACGGCCGCGTTGCTGGCGCGGGGGATGGCGCTGGGTGGGATGAGCGATCCGGTGCGCACGCAGATCGTGGCGCGCTCCTCCAGGCTGATCCTCCGGCTGCTCGGCGTGCGGCTGGTGATGCCCCCCCGCTCGGCGTTTCCCGCCGGGAGCGTGATGTATACCTTCAATCACAACAGCTATCTGGATGTGCTGGTGGTCACCGCGCTGGGGCTGAAGGGGACGCGATGCTTCCTCTCGGAGAAGACCCTGCCGCTGGTGCCGCTGACGATATCGGCGCTGGCGATCGGCACGCTCTACATCCCGCAGCAGAAGCACGCCCGGCGGCGGGACCGGTTTTTCGAGCGGACCACCGCCAGAATCATGCGGGAGCGCTTCTCGGTGCTGGTCTCCTCCGAGGGGGTGCACCAGTTCATCCACGGTATCGCCCCGTTCAATACCGGCGTCTACCGGATGGCGATGCAGGCGGGGCTTCCGGTGGTGCCGGTCTATCTTCATATCCCCCGCAGCGTCAACTCCCTGGAAGGGTATATCTACAAGGGGGGGACGGTGCGCGTGGAAGTGCTGCCGGCGATCGATACGAGTGCCTGGACCGAGCAGGGGCTGCCGGAGCATGTGGAGTCGGTACGGGATATCTTCATCCGCAGATTCAATGAAGCACATGGCGAACAAGCGTAATGCAACGGCGGGCGGCCCTGGCGAAGCCACCGCTCCGGTCTACCCCGCAAGCAACATGATGGCCCTGGTTCATCTGGCCGTTCCCTGCGCTCTGGCCGCCGCCGGGGCGTGGCTGACGCTCCATGGAGGGGCGTGGTACCTGTGGCTGGCCGGGCAGGCCGCGCTCGGGATCTTCTTCTTTCAATGCTTCATCCTGCTGCACGAGACGGGGCACCAGAGCTTCTTCAAGAGCAGGCTCCTGAACCGGTGGCTTGGGCATCTCTGCGGGTTTCTCTCGGCCATCCCCTTCCGTAGCTGGGAGGCAATCCATGCGCTGCATCACCGCTGGACCGGGTGGCGCGACAAGGACCCCACCACCGAGGGGACCGTGGCGCCCGCGTTCGGGCCGCTGGTCTCGGGCGTTGTCAATGTGGCGTGGCGGATAGGGTTCCCGCTGTTCACGCTCGGCTACCGGATCGGCAATTACTGGAGCCACGGGAAGCTGCGGCGGTATCTCCCCCCGCGGAAGCTGAAGGCTATCAAGATCAATCAGGCCGTCCTGCTCGTCTGCTACGCGATTGCGTTTGTGTTCTGGGGGGGATGGATCATCGCCAATCTGGGGCTGGCCTATCTGATAAGCCTGGTGGTCTCCGATCTGTTCATCCTGAGCCAGCACAGCCACATCGATATCCCGCTGGCCGAAGGGCGCGATGTGCGCCCCATCACCTATCCCGAGCAGATACCGTATACGCGCAGCCTGCGGGTGGAGCGCACCCTCGCCAGGTTCGTGCTGCTGAACTTCAACCTCCATGAGCTGCATCATGCGCGCCCCGGGGTGCCAGCCTATCATCTCGGCCGCATCCCCGAACCCATGCCCAATACCAGGCCGTTCTGGAGGTTCCTCGTCCGCTCCAGAAGGATGAAGGGGGTCGATTTCGTCTTCAGCACCACCCGCAAGAGCGGGGTGGAGTTGTAAGGGGGGACGCAGACCGGCGGCGCTACGGCATAACACCATATCAACCAACACAACAACGAAAGGCCCGGACATGACTGATGTAACCGACGAATTTCTCGCCAGCCCTATCATTTTTCTTCAGAAATATCCCTGCTCCTGCTCCTCGGAGTTCAACGGGCTTCTGAGACTGAATGTGCAGGTGATGCTGGATGATGTTGGCGCTGCCCGGCTGATGCGCACCCCGGTGGGGCAGGCGGGGACGCTCTTCTATATCCTGGGATGGATGCGGCAGCAGGCATCGGTTGGCACCCTCGGCGACGCCGCCCGGTTCTTTTTTACCGGCCCGCTCTCCGGATGCACCTTCGCGGTGGATAAGAACTGGTACCGGCCGAAGGTTATTCACGTCAATCAGACGATGCCGGTCGGAGGGATGAATGTCCACGGGATGCTGGCTACCGTGGGCCATCATATGGCCGCCTCCACCAGCTGGCTGAAGCCCTGGAAGACCGGCCCGAACATCACCGTGGTGCAGTCGCACAATCGCCATCCCGACCACATCTATAACATTCTCGGATACCGCACCGGAAGTGGCTGGAATTTCTACCAGCAGGTGGTACATGTGCGCGGGCTGGGCGATATGGTGGTGCAGGATCTGCGCGAGCTGGATACGTGGTTTTAATGGTTCCGGCCGTCTTCTCGCGTTAAATCGCCGGGGGAGCCTGTGTTGCCTCCCGGCGTAAATATTCGTTGATTATATCGCTGATTTCCCCCGCCCTGTTGACGATCATAAAATGACCTCCTCCGATCCGCGTTGCATTCCTGATGTTTTTAATGGGGAAAATGCGATCCCCGGTTCCGTGGATGTGGATTACGTTGTCGAGTATGCGGGGGCTATCCCAGTTCGCGATCCTGCCGATGGCCCATTTCATAACATCCGCATCGGTGTCGCGTATGATGGCATTCAGGAGCTTTCCCTCCTCCTCTGTTTCCGTGCTGAAGAAATATCGTGCAAGAGAACCGTTGATTGCTTTCGATATTCCTGCGGGCAGAATCTTATGCAATTGCCATTTCCGGAGAAGCCTAAGGGGAGCGGAACCTTCTTCTTTAGATTTGATGCTTGAAATGATGAATATCGCTGCACATTCGACATTTCTCGCAATTTCCTGAGCTATTATTCCGCCGAAGGATACTCCTACAAGGATGATTCTCCTGCCGCTTGTCGTATCGATCTGCCGGGAGAGCCTTGTGCAGTACCCCTCCAGGGATTCCTCTTCAAGAGGCTTTATCCAGGAAAGATGTATGATATGTGGACAGTCAATCGTTAAAAATTTAAATGCCCGTTCATCGGCCCCCAGCCCTGAAATAAGATAGACCGCATGATTGTACATCGCTGTCCTCTGCTGGTTGTACTACGTACCTACGGATATGTTTTCTGAGATTCTGAGGGTTGTTCGCGCGGAATTTGACTCCGTGCGAGGTTGAGCAGCCAGCGTCGCGGAGTGGAACTCCGCGACAACACCGAAAAAGAATGTCAGAAAACTTTCTCCCAGGTACTATAGCGAATTGTGATCGCGTGTGGTGTATCGCAGGAGGGAATATCCAGGCCGCTCCTCCGGAGTTTTCGCCTGGAGGAGATGTCCGGCGTCTACGGGCAGGTGCCCTATCCAGGGACCAGGGCCGAGCAACCTAGTAGAATTCCGCTCCAGTGGCTCCCGATTCCTCTGCGAGTTCATTGTGCTGGTTGAGGCGGATTCCGAAGGCTGCTCTCCGGCCCGCTTGAACGACGATCGATCGGTAGCCGCAGCAACAGAGCCCGATTCTGGTTGGAGCACAGGGTGCCGGTTCTTCAGCCTACCGCTGATAGCACCACGCCGGGAGCTTGCAAAATCCATCCCCCAATACGTAAAAACCCCGAAATCTTTGCAGATTCGGGGTTTCTTGTGGGCGATGTAGGACTCGAACCTACGACCTCTTCGATGTGAACGAAGCGCGCTAACCAACTGTGCCAATCGCCCTTACAAGGGTCACAAAGATAATGAGCGGGGGGAGGGGAACGCAAGAGGGGAATTGTAAACAAATTCTCAGGCTGCTGCCCGCGCTCCCCCGGAGGCCCTTTTACAGCCTGATCCCCGTCTGCTTCAGGATGTA
Organism: Candidatus Kapaibacteriota bacterium; assembly: GCA_048594725.1. Lineage (GTDB taxonomy): Bacteria > Bacteroidota > Ignavibacteria > OLB7 > OLB7 > JAFDZV01. The sequence continues at coordinate 1,733 of JBMDXA010000083.1, read as the reverse complement.
GCTGATCTGCTCGCGGATCTGCTCTCCCGGCTCCAGCGCCTTGGCCTCGCGGAGATAGCGCTTGGCTCCCTCCTTGTTGCGGGAGCGGAGATCGAGCTGGGCCAGCATCAGAAGCGCGGTGGCCTTTTCGTCGGCGGTGCGGAAACGGTTGGTCTCCAGCGCCGTCTTGAACGCGGCACGCGATTCCTTCAGGTTGTTCGACTGCACATCCACCATTCCCTGGAAGAAATAGTAGTAGGTCTTCGAATAGGGGTTCAGCTTGTGCGGGTTCTTCACGGCGGCCAGCTTGGTGCGGGCCAGCGGGATGTTGTTGGAGGCCATCGCCTGCGAGATCTCCACCAGCTGGTTCATCCTCCACCATACGTAGAGGAACGCCAGGCCGATGGCCGTGATGATGCCGCCGGTGATCCACCACTGAAATCCCAGCAGGACCACCCCCAGCAGGATGATGGCGCCGATGATATAAACGAGAGTTTTCGGATTGAGCATAACCTGTTATAACCTGGGACAAGGCTCGTCCTCACTGCGTTCTGAGGGGGCGAGACCTGGGTAACTGCAAGACGGAGAGAACCCGAACCGTGTGCGGGCGCTTTTATTTCACCAGCCGGTGCACCGCTTTAAACTCCGGGATGTCGGCGCGTTCCATAAGCTCGAACAGGAACATCTCCACCGATGTGATCTCCACATCGTGGCGCTCCATCCGGCGCAACGCCAGACGGTAGTTCTCCTCGGTGCGCGACCCCACGGCATCGGCCGCTATCTGAACCGAGTAGCCGAGTTCGCGCAGATCCATCGCGGTCTGGTAGACGCACACATGGGTTTCGGCGCCGCAGAGGATGATGTCATGCATGCCGGCCGTCTCCAGGCGGTTCATGAACAGCACCTCGCCGCAGGCCGAGAAGCTCATCTTCTCTATCGGATGATACCATTCTCCCATCGCCTCGCGCAGCGCCGGGATGGTGGCGCCAAGCCCCGACGGGTACTGCTCTGTGACGAGCATCGGCACCCGGAGCTCGCGGCAGCCGGCGATCAGCCTGCTGATGGCGGCGGTAACTTCGTCGCCCCGGTTGATGGCGGGCATCATCCGCTCCTGCGCGTCCACGACGACGAGCAGCTTGTGGTTGCGTTCAGACATAACCGATTTCGATCTGCGTTGAAATGAAGGGGAGTAAACTTACGGATTTGATATCGATCAGATCCGCCGCAACTGCCCGTGCGAGGAGATCTTCGCCGGGAGTTCACCAATCGTAACCGATAGCGGGGGATATTTCGGATTGTTAAATCCGCCCCGGAGTGAAACCGGCCGCAGGGAGTCCCGTAGTGCGCTCCCAACCTATGGAACGGCCCGGCGCTCCCCCCGTTGCGGCCAATATATTCAATCAGGAGTGATGACTAATGCGTAGCGTAATGAAGAATGTACTGAAGGGACTCGTGCTTCCGGCTCTGGCCGCAACGGCAATGCTTGCACCGGCCGGCGCAAGCGCCCAGAGTGTGTATGGCGGGCTTGGCCTTCTTACCGGTTTTCCGAGCGGGGAATTTCACGATAACATGAGCCGCACCGGATTCGGCATCTCCGGCAATATCGGCTACCATCTTGGTCAGGCGCCGCTTATGTTCGGCATCGATGGCGGGGTGATGATCTATGGCTCCGAGGAACGGACCGAGCCGTTTTCCCCGACCATCCCCGATGTGCGGGTGAAGGTCTCCACCAGCAACAACATCGCCCAGGCCCA
>JBMDXA010000082.1:0-19941 GCA_048594725.1 Candidatus Kapaibacteriota bacterium | reverse complement strand
CCAATATGCAACCCGCAAGGGCGAGATGGCGAAATTAAGTGGGCTTTTTTGGCGCCTGCGCGCCTTTGCGTGGGATTCTTCTGGAAGTGTCCACTCAGGGTCGCTGGAGTATAGAGGTGCCTTTGGATTTTCGATTGGGGTGAAAGGGGGGACGGTTGAGGCTTTGGGAGAGCTTCACGATAAAAGGGGACTTCACATCATATAGCGCCGTGATCGTGGCTGGCGCCATGAAGGCCGCCGTGATGGCCCCCATCGGGGGCAACCATCTGTAGCCGAGGGCCTGCCGTTTCCTTCCTCCCGGAAGCTCCGTAGGAGCGGCCCATCCTACCAGTTGCCATAAAGGTAACCTGGCTGAAATCTGCGCTGATCCCACAGACGAACAAACGAAAGCGGCACCTGCGGATGAACTCCAGGGTGCCGCTTCCATTTTTTTATTCTCCTATTCTTCGGGCTCCGGATTTCCGCTCCCAGCTTCCTCTCTTCCAATCCGGAATCGAACATCGTCGATCGAAAACTTCTACAATCCGCTCCAGTTGGTTGAGCGGATCACATTGAAGGCCAGCAGCAGGGCGAAGAAGATGAAGGAGATGCCGGCGAACTGGTAGATACGCACGATGAACCCTTCGGAGAGCTTGGTTCTCCACTTGAAAATCGTCTTCAGCAGCACGATGAACCAGAGCGCCGCGCCGCCGCCGAACCCGAAGCCGTAGGCGATGCATTCATCGGCTCCCTTGCTCACCAGCTCGTGCGCCTGAAGATAGCTTGCCACGCCGAAGAGCATCGGCAGGAAGGTGGGGCTGGCGAGGTTCGCCACCGACATCACCACCCCCACCAGATAGGGGGAGGAGTAGCCCAGTTTCCTGGCCCGCTCCTCCTGCATCAATTCCTTCTCCTCGGTCTCCTTCACGTTCTTGCGGTTCGGCTTCAGATAGCGGATGCCCACCATCACGAAGGCGAAGACGCAGACGATCTGGAAGGCGAGCAGCAGCCATGCCTGATTCTTGAGCGCGTTGGTCAGGGTGACGATCAGGGCCGAGGATGCGAAGATGGTCGCCAGCGAATAGATCGTATCCATCGTCGAGGCGCCCAGCCCGATCTTCATCCCATGCTTGTAATTGCCGTCGATCGCCTGTTTCATCACCGCCACGGCGATGGGGCCGGGGGGGATCGAGAGGAAGAATCCGACGGTAAGCCCTACCAGCAGCGCTCCGATCATCCCTTACCCCATCTCCTCAAGTGCAAGTTTGCTGGCGTCGGAATCGATCTCCACCGGATAATTGCCGGTAAAGCAGGCCGTGCAGTAGCCTTCGCCGTTCTCATGCGGAACGGCGTCGAGCAATCCCTCGATAGAGAGATAATGGAGCGAATCGGCCCCGAGCGCCTCGCAGATCTCATCCACGTTCAGGTGATGCTCGTTGGCGATAAGCTCCTCGCGCGACGGAAAGTCCATTCCGTACTTGCAGGGATGGGTGACGGGGGGGGAAGTGATCCGCAGGTGCACCTCGCGCGGTTTGGCCTCGCGGATAAGGTTCAGCAGCGATTTCGACGTGGTGCCGCGCACGATGGAATCATCCACCACCACCACCTGCTGCCCTTCAAGCACTCCGCGAACCACATTGAACTTCGTCTTCACCTTGAACTCGCGGTTTGCCTGTCCCGGAGCTATAAAGGTGCGTCCCACGTAGTGGCTGCGGATAAGCCCGATCTCGTAGCGGGTATCGGTGCCGTTCTTGGTAAGGTTCACCCGGCTGTAGCCGAGCGTGGCCGTGTTCGATGAGTCCGGAACGTTTATCACCACCACCTTGCCGCCGGGGGGAGTGGCCTGTACGCCGGCCTCCTCGGCCAGACGTTTTCCCAGCTTGCGGCGCACCTTGTCCACCGCATGGCCGAAGATCCGGCTGTCCGGGCGGGAGAAGTAGACGTATTCGAAGATGCAGTGCGCCGGACGCGGGGTGATGTCGTCGATCTGGTAGGACTTGATCTCGCCGGTGCGGATCGTGTCGTCGTCGATCACCACGATCTCGTTCGGGCGGACATCGCGGATGTACTCGGCCGAGATGATATCGAGCGCGCAGGTTTCCGAGACCACCACATAGCCGTCTCCCAGCTTGCCGATGCAGAGCGGGCGGAACCCGTGCGGGTCGCGCGCGGCCACAAGGCCCTCATCGGTCAGGATGGTGACCGAGTAGGCGCCGCGCACCTGGCGGAGGGCGTCCCGGATACGCAGAACGGTCGTATCTTCACGGCTTCTGGCGATCAGGTGGAGGATGATCTCCGAGTCGGTTGTCGTCTGGAAGAGCACCCCCTCATTGCTGAGGTTCCGCCGCATCGTCAGCGTGTTGGTCAGGTTGCCGTTATGGGCCAGGGCCAGGTTGCCATGATGGTACTGGCTGTAGAAAGGCTGGATATTGGCGCGTTTGATGTTCGAGCCGGTGGTCGAGTAGCGGTTATGGCCGATCGCCGCGGTGCCGCGAAGATCGTTCATAAGGATATCGGAGTTGGAGAAGATGTCCAGCACCAGGCCGTGGGCCTTGTGGATGGCGAACTTCTGCTTTCCGGGCTCCGACTCGCTTGGCCGGGCGGCCACGATTCCGGCTGATTCCTGCCCGCGATGCTGAAGAGCATGGAGGGCGTAATAGGTCATCAGGGAGGCCTGCGGATGGTTGTAGATCCCGACAACGCCGCAGTTACAGAGGGGCTTATCGATCTCGTTTACATTCATAGATTCACAAATCTAACATGATTTCGCGAGAGAAGGGGAGAGAAACGGTCACGAGAGTTTGCAGAGCCTTAATATTGCCCTGTTCGGCCGGGCCCGGTATGCCATAGCCCGGCGGTCTCGTAGAACTCGTAGGAGGGGAGAGACGTCGCAGATGCGAATGTAGTTCCTGGCCGGCGGCCCGCTTCGCCCCTAAAATCGAAACGTTTTATCGCACGCTACAGCATGAGAATCGCCCTGATCGGACCCGCCTACCCCTACCGGGGGGGGCTCGCCCATCATACCAACATGCTTTCGGCCGGCCTGAGGCGGCGCGGGCACGATGTGGATGTCATCACCTTCACCCGGCAGTACCCGAAACTTCTCTATCCGGGGGAGTTTCAGGAGGAACTGGGAGAGGGGGGAGGATTTGCCGGGGAGATCGTCTCGGAGCGGATGATCGATTCGGTGAACCCGCTGAACTGGCTGCGGGTGGGGCGGGAGCTGAAGCGCCGCGAGTATGACCTGTATGCCTTCAAGTTCTGGATGCCCTTTTTCGGTCCCTCCTTCGGCACGATCGCCCGCTCGGTGGCCGATCGCCGCCGCAAGAACACGATGGTGATCGTCGAGAATCTGATCCCGCACGAGAAGCGGCCCGGGGACGCCGCCTTCACGAAGTTCTTTTTCCGTTATTGCACAATGGCGATCACCCAATCGACCGTGGTGAAGAACGACCTTGAGAGGCTCTTCCCGGAGATACCGCAGGTGATGCTGCCGCATCCCACCTACGAGAACTTCGGCGAGCGGCTGCCGCGCCGGGAGATCCGCGAGCGCCTGGGGATTACCGCGCCGAAGGTGATTCTCTTCTTCGGTTTCGTGCGCAAGTACAAGGGGCTGGACCGTCTGCTGGCTGCCATGCCGGAGGTGATCCGCCGCGTCCCGGATGCCCATCTGCTGGTGGTGGGGGAGTTCTTCGACGATCCGGAGCCGTATATGCGCCAGATCCGGGAGGGGGGGATGGAGTCGCATGTGACGGTGCACAACCGCTATGTGGCTAACGAGGAGGTGGCCGAATGGTTCTCTGCCGCCGACGTTCTGGTGCTGCCGTATCACTCGGCAACCAACAGCGGCATCGTGCAGATCGCCTACAACTTCGCCACCCCGGTGGTGGTCACCGATGTGGGAAGCCTCTCGGAGGTGGTGGTGGATGGCAAGACCGGGTTCGTGCTGGGGGATTCCTCGCCGGAGTCGATCGGCTCGGCCGTGGAGCGTCTGTTCCAGGGGGATACCATCGAACGCTTCTCCGAGAACATCATCGTGGAACGCCGCAAATACACCTGGGATGCGTTCACCGAGGGGTTCGATGGGCTGGTCAGGAGAGTGCAGGGGAGGTGAGGGATTTTCGATTTGCGATTTTAGATTTTGGATTGGGGGAGATGGTGCTGGTAGCTCTATCAGTGTAGCTCCGGAGCGGATTCCATCCTGCTCTCGTGAGGTGAGGAATTTTCGATTTTGGATTGGCAACTATATACTCCAGCGACCCTGAGTAGCCAATCTTTAAAGAATCCCCACGGGAAGCCGCAAAGGCGCAAAGAAAGACCTCTTCTTTGCGCCTTCACGGCTTCCCGTGATGCATCTGCCATGGTTGGGTCTAGCAAGTATATAGTCGCCTTTGGATTTTCGATTGGGGGAGATGCGGCAGCTCTATCGGTGTAGTTCCGGAGCGGATTCTATCCTGCTCTCGTGTGACACCCTTATGGAGATGGACTCCTGAGCCAACAGTTATGGGTATTGCCCAGGTGTAGATCTGGAACGGATTCCTCTCTACTCTCGCATTGTTGTGGGAATGGCCCCCGGATGGGGGCACCCGTCTGTAGCAGGCAACCCGGTCCTTATCCCTTTGGAAGCTCCGGAGGAGCGGCCCATTCTTCTTTCCCTGCTTATCAGAGCAATAAACTCTAGCCCACATAGCGCCACATGGGGTATGTATTGCGGGTCTCGTCGGAGTCGCTGACATGAGCGAAGTATCGGTCCGCAAGCGCGACTGCTTCCGGCCGAATGCGTGATATATCCCTGGGGGGAGCCAGATCGAGAGCCACCAGATCTTCCAGCACAGCTTCCGAATACTTGACGTTCCTCATGCCAGGGCTCGGGATAACGGGGTATGGGATTACGATGCGGGGGAGTTGATTCGCTACAAGATTTGTGAACAACCTGTATGCCGTTCACGTCTTGTGACTTTTCTCTACCTTCCTGGGTCTTTCTCCTACATGCGGCTTCCGCGGCCGTTATTTCCTCAACCGATACCCCTGCTGCCTTTGAACGGATCGCTACGCTTTCTACTCTGTCTGATCCTGCCGGTCGTGGCCGGTATGTCCGTGGCGCTCCGGCTGAGCTCCCAGGAGGCTCCTCCGGCGGCCACCTATGTGGGGCAGGAGACCTGCCTGGCCTCCGGCTGCCATGCCGGCCCCTATGGGGAGAAGAGCGATTTCCAGGGGGCCGGGCCGTTCCGCGAGACGATGCATCAGAAGATCCATCTCCGCCCGACCCCGCAAACGGTGGTAATTGACCGGCTGTTCGAGCGGGATACCGTCATCCGGAAGGTGATCACCCAGGTGCGCGCGCCGGGCAGGGATACGCTTCTGATCTCCCTGAGCAAGAGCGCCGACAGGACCGATTACCTGATGCGCTTCAGCTTCTCCGGCGGCGGCGATTCCACGCCGTTCATGAAGGTTGCCTACACGTATGGGGGAAACGGCTGGATTCAGCGCTATCTCATCGAGATCGGCGGCAACTTCTATGTGGCGCCGTTCCAGTATATCCTTCCAGGCTACAAGGAGCGGACCTCCTATGGAGGAGGCTTCTATTATCTGGATATGGACCGCTGGTTCCAGGTGGACTCCGTAACCCTGGAGGGGAGATTCTACCAGTGGAGCAGCAACCAGTTCCGGAAACAGTCGTGGGATAAGAACTGCTCGCAGTGCCATGTCAACGGGTTCGATATCGAGCAGCGGGTCAACGGCGCGGATACCTCCTGGCTGGCGAAGTGGGTGGGGGCGCGAGGCGGCGATTCGGCCCTTCAGGATCAGAACATCCTGATAGGCTGCGAAAGCTGCCACGGTCCCGGCTCCGACCATGCCGCCAATCCCACTACCAGCAACATCTTCTCTCCCGGCGCTCTGCCGAAGACGATGGCCGGGACCGATCTGAAGCTCGATCTCTGCAACCAGTGCCATAACCGTATGGTCAGCACCGCCGGCAGCTACTCGTTCGCCTACGACGAGGAGAACCGGCGCCCGTTCGTTCCCGGAAACTCCCTGAAGGATTATATCCGCGACGAGTTCTCGGCGATGCGGACCTGGGGGGATAAGATGGTCTCCTATGCCCATCATCAGGCCGGGCAGGATTTTCTCCGCTCCGCTCCCTACCAGAAACATGTCTTCAAGGATGGCTGCTGGAGCTGCCACCGGGTGCATTCCACCGGAAAGGATGGCCTGCCGTACCAGCTCGACCGGAACTGGTATACGCTCCGAAGCGGGGAGGGATGCCTCTCGGTAGGCTGCCATGCATCGCACGGGGATACGGCGTTCAGCCCGATCGTGGGACGAACCGTGAACCGCCACACGCAGCACTCGCAATCGGCCTCGGCTTGCGTCAACTGCCATTTCACCAAGGTGGCGACCATCGCGTTCGACGATCTGCCGAACAAGCCGCTCTACGAGTTCAGCTATCACGGATTCAAGGTGATACGCCCGAACGCGACGCGCCAGTTCATGAACGGGGCGGTTCCGGGGATGCTGAACACCTGCGCCGAGAGCTGCCACCGGAACGGGCGCGGATCGCGCAACCGGAACGACAGTGTTCCGGCGGCACCGGCGTTTGGAACGGTGGACCGGAATTACGGAAGCTGGAGGGAGCAGAGCGATCTGGATCTGGCCGATTCCCTCTGGTTCCACTACCAGCGGCTCTATGCGGAGTATCTGAGCGCCACACGGGAATCGGCCGCGCACGGCGGGGCCTCGCGCATCACATCGGTGGCGCCCAATCCCTCGGCGGGTCCGGTCTCGGTGGGCTTCACCCTGGCCGCAGGGGGGAGGATAGAGCTTGGGGTGTACGGCAGCGCGGGGAACCTGGTGCGTACGCTCGCCGCCGGGCATCACGCGGCCGGATCGTATTCGGTTGGCTGGGATGGCACCGATGAGTTTGGCTCCCCGGCCCCGAACGGCGTCTATCTTCTGCGCCTGGTCACCCCGGCCGGCCGGAGCACTCAGAAGTTTGTCCGTCGCCGGTAGTCCCGTCGCCGGTAGCGGCGATGTCCGGTATCGGGGGCGCGTGCCGCTCCGATGGATGGAATGAAACGCTCGCAGAGCAGCAGGATCGCGGAATCTACCCCGTGCATGCCGCGCACAGGAGGCCTACCATCCGGGTTTTTGACCGGAGCCGGATCGGCCGGGCCTGTGGCATGCACGGGGATTTTTTTTATCGCTGGTCATTTTTACCGCTCGTCAGTGGTCAATAGTCCGTCGTCCGTGGCGGAGAGCCGCATATCCATACGTTCTCCGGTACCACTGGCCCCTCGCATAAGGATTTGAAGAAGTTTTATCCTTGGCTTCCCCGGCATCACGGATATCTTGCTGACTACTGACTACTGACTACTGACTACTGACTACTGACTACTGACTACTGACTACTGACTGCTGCAACCCTTTTTCCGCACGATACGTAACAAGGTATCCTGTGCTCATTTCGGCGCAATCCCTAACTTTGCAGGGATGATGGCACCCTTCATACGCCAGACGCTTGCGGTTGCGCGGAAGGATCTGCGAAGCGAGCTGAGAACCCGGTATGCGCTGAACTCCCTTGCGATGTTCGTGGTGGTGACGGTTGCGGTGATAGCGTTCAGCGCCGGCACCGAGCGGCTCTCCAACGGCATCGCCTCGGCGCTGATCTGGGTGAGCATGTTCTTTACGGCGGTCACCGGCCTGGGGCGCTCGTTCATCAGCGAGGAGGAGCGCGGCACCACGCTGCTTCTTCGGCTGACGGTCCCCTCCACGCCGGTGTATTTCGGCAAGCTGCTCGTCAATATCGCGCTCTCGCTGCTGAGCAATACCTTCCTGTCGGTTCTGTTCCTGCTGATGATGGGGAGCGCCGGGGTGAAATCTCCCGGAACCTTCGTAGCCATCGTGGGCGTCAGCAGCCTGGGGTTTGCCGGTGCCCTCACGATCATCGCCGCGCTTATAGCCCGTTCCGGTGCCAAGGGGGCGCTCTATCCGGTACTCGCGTTTCCGGTGCTCCTGCCGCTGGTGATCCTCGGGGTCGATCTGCTGAGGCGGTCGATGATGGGGATCACGTTCGCCAATATGGCCGACGACATCCTGCTGCTGGTGCTGTATACGGCCTCGGTGATGCTCGTAAGCTATTTCCTGTTCGACCTCATCTGGAAAGAATAGAGATTCATGAAAGGTTTACTGATCGGTGGCGGTATCATCCTGGCGCTTCTCCTCGGATTCTTTCCGGGGGGGATGTCGCGTCCCAAACCGGCATGGTGGCGCTGGCTGGCCGCTCTTGCCATGATCGTGACGGTGGTGATGGCCCTGGGCATCCCCACCGGCGGCGACTTCGCATCGTTCACCACGGTGACGATGTCGCGCAACGATGAGCTGCCGCTGCCGGTGTACGGTACCGTGGCCGAGAAGCCGGTCGCCTCCACGGTGATGCTGGAGGATGTGCGGGGAAACCGCGAGCCGGTGGATATCTCCCAGGTCCCCGGGCTTGCCCCGGAGGTCGGCGAGAAGATGATCCTGGCGGTGTCGTTCAAACGGAGCGAACGCCGGTATGTGGCCTCCAGAGTGATCTCGGAGAACCCGATAGCGGTGCTGCCGCTGATTCCGGGTCTGGAGGAGCGGGCGCGCAACCTCTATTTTCATGTGCCGAGCGCATGGCTGGCGCAGCTTGCATGGTTCATCGCCTTCGGTTTTGCGGTGGTCTACCTGCGGAAGCGCCGTCCGGAGGATGATGTGCGCGCCGCCGCGGCCGCCGGGCTGGGAGCGGTATTCTGCATCCTCGCCACGGTCACCGGGGCGGTGTGGGCCAAGTTCAACTGGGGGATGTTCTGGAACTGGGACCCGAGGCAGACCTCGATCTTTGTGGTGCTGGTGATCTACGGGGCCTATTTTGCGCTCCGCTCGGCCCTGCCGAACGAGGATCAGCGCTCGCGGGTCTCGGCGGTGTATCTGATCCTGCTGATGGTGCCGGTCATCTTCTTCCTCTTCATCTTCCCGCGTCTGGTGGACGGCCTGCATCCGGGGGCGGCCGACAGCGGCAATGCCGGGCCGGTGATCTCCACCGACGAGGATGCGCTGAACCCGATGAAACAGGTGATCTTCGCCCTGTCGATGTTCAGCTTTACGATGCTCTTCTTCTGGATGCTGAACGTGAACATACGGGCCGGGCTGGCCGCTCTCGGAAGCCGCCGCCGCAGTGCCGAGCGTCAGGAACTGGAGCAGAGGGGAGCCCCGGTAGGGGCGGCAATGGACTCCGAGGTGGTTCGTCTACGGTGAAACTTTAAACACGCGCGATCATGCAGTTCTTGGTAGATAACTCGATGTACGTGACGTTGATCGTCGCGGCGCTGATCCTTCTGGGCCTGCTGGCCTATCTGGTACGTATCGATGCCCGGCTCCGCCGTCTGGAGCGGGAAGATCCCACCGCCGGCAGATAAGGCCTTCTCCCTGAAGGGCCTGCCGCTGGATGGCGTGATCCTGCCGGCTCCGGTTGCGGACGTATGACGGAATCTCACTACGGAAACTTTCTAGCGGATATTCTCTATGAAGCTTAAGTACATCATCGGTGTAGTCGCAGCGCTTCTGGTGGTTGCCACGGCGGTCTTCTCGGTGGAGAACAAGAAGATCGAGTATATGGATTTCGCCGGTGCGGGCGAGAGCGGCCGCAAGGCGCAGATATCCGGCACCTGGGTGCGGGAGAAGGGGCAGGAGTACGATGCGGCCTCCAACCGCTTCAAGTTCACCATGCGCGACGCCGGGGGGAAGGAACTGCCGGTGGTGCTGGAAGGGGCGAAGCCGAACAATTTCGAGATCGCCACCTCCATCGTGGTGACCGGCACGGTAGAGAACGGCCGGTTCAATGCGACAAATATCCTTACGAAGTGTCCTTCCAAGTATGAATCCGGCAGTTCCGGGTTGCAGCCGCATGCCAAGCCGGCCGGCGCTGCGGCGGGATATTAGGAGGAGACGCTACCGATGCAGCGCAAAAACCTCTATATCCTCGCGTTCCTTCTTCTGGTGGCCTTTACCGTCTGGTATGCCAGTTCCACCGTGGTGGTTCCGGAGTATACCTTCGCGCAGGCCGCCGGCGCCGGCGATTCGGTAAAGAAGGTGATCGTGCCCGGCACGGTGCTGGACCAGGGGGTTGTGCCGGAAGGTGCCACCCTCACGTTCTATATGGCCGATGCCAGCGGCGCGCAATCGAAAGTCTTCTACGACGGCCAGGACCAGATCCCGGCCGAAAGGATCACCCAGGCAAAAGCTGCCGGCAGGGGGATCGCAGTCTCCGGTCATGTGTGTGGCGACCGGTTCCACGCCAAGGGGATCACCTTCCAGTGATCCGCTGGCGGATGGTTCCCGCCAGGACGTAATCCACATGTCGCCGCCGGAGAGAGGTTTCCGGTAGTAGCGGCTCCTACCGGCCTCATCCTCACCCATTGAACGATATGCTCGGATCGATCTTTCTCTCGCTCGCCTTTGCCATGGCTCTGATCTCCGGAGTCTCCTATGCGATGGCGTTGCGTGGCGGCCTTACCGACCGGTATTTCCGGATCGCCCGCTTCGGCTTTCATGCCGCCGTGATCAGCTTCATGGTGGCATGCGCCGCACTGATGTATCTGATCCTCACCCACCAGTACCAGTATACCTACGTCTACGAGCACTCCTCCACCAATCTCTCCCGCCCGCTGCTGATGGCGAGCTTCTATGCGGGACAGGAGGGGAGCTTCATGCTCTGGACCCTTCTGACGGCGCTGATCGGGGTGTTCGTGCTGGGATATGCCCAGCGGGTGCGCTACGAGGCCGAAGTGATGGCGCCGTTCATGCTGGTGCTCTTCTGCCTGCTGTTGATCCTGGTGGTGAAGTCCCCGTTCCATACCATCTACCAGTCGTTCGCCAACGAGAATATCCCGGCCGGGTTCATCCCGCCGGACGGGCGGGGGCTCAACCCGCAGCTTGAAAATCTCTGGATCACGATCCACCCGCCCATCCTCTTCACCGGCTTTGCGGCCATGACCGTCCCGTTCGTCTTTGCGGTGGCCGGGCTTATCAAGCGCGATTACCAGCGCTGGGTCTCCATCTCCCTCCCCTGGGCGCTCTTCTCGTCGATGGCGCTGGGCTTCGGGGTGATGCTGGGAGGATGGTGGGCCTACGAAACGCTCGGCTGGGGAGGATTCTGGGCATGGGACCCGGTGGAGAACTCGTCGCTGATCCCCTGGCTGGCCTGCGTGGCGCTGGTGCATACGATGCTGGTGCAGAAGCGTACCGGAAGCGTTGCCCGGCGCGCCGGCACCGCCGACAAGATCGGCGGGCTGGTCAAGACCAATTTCGTTCTGGCGATCGTGACGTTCGGGCTGGTGCTGTATTCCACCTTCCTTACCCGTTCCGGGGTGCTGGGGGATACCTCCGTGCACAGCTTCGTGTCGCCGGGGAACTTCGTGTATATCGTCCTTCTGACGATCATCTTCCTGTTTCTGGGGGTGGGGTTCGGGGCGCTGGCGATGCGCTGGAAGGATCTGGTGCAGGCGGCGATGAGCTTCCCGATGATGTCGCGCGAGAACGCGCTGGGGCTGGGCTCGGCGGTGCTGCTGGCTTCGGCCACCATCGTTCTGATCGGCACAAGCTGGCCCATCTTCATGCCGCTGTTCGGCAAGCCGAAGGTTTCCATCCAGCCGGATTTCTACAACTCGTTCCATCTGCCGCTGGCTATCGTGCTGGTGCTGCTGAACGGGATCAGCATGCGCCTGAAGTGGAAGAACACCTCGCGCGCCGATTTCTTCAAGCAGATGGGGCTGGCCGTCATCCTGTCGGTGATCGGGACGATAGGGCTGGTGCTGTTGCAGATCCATGATCCCATCTATATCGCGCTCGGGTTCGGTTCGCTGCTGGCCTTTGTGGTGAACGTGCAGATCGGCCTGAAGGTGATGCGGGGGAACCCCCGGTTCGTGGGGGCCTACGTCTCGCATGCGGGCATCTCCCTGATGATGCTCGGCATCATCTTCACCTCGCGCTACAGCGAAACCCAGCATGTGCGGCTGGTGCAGGGGGTGCCCACCGATGTGTTCGGATATTCGGTGACCTATAACGGCCCGAAGCAGGTGGAGCTGGAGAAGCTGGACCGCGAGAAGTACCAGCACCAGGTGACGCTGCAAAAAGATGGGAGCAGCTACCAGGTGGCCCCGGTCACCTTCCTGAGCGATTACAACAAGCGGGAATCGGCGTTCCTGGAGCCGGGCATCCTCTATACCGCCACCAAGGATATCTACCTCTCGCCGAAGGCGCTGGACGAGGAGGGGGGTAACCCGAAGGTGAAGCTCCGCAAGGGGGAGAAGGCGGCCGTGCCGTTCGATAGCTCCATCACCGTCCGGTTCGAGAAGTTCGATATGGGGCGCGCGCAGACCGAGGGGATGCAGGGAAGCGTGGTGGAGGTGATCCGGGGGGATTCCAGCAGCTATCTTACCGCGTTTCTCTCGTTGCAGAACGGTGCCTATACGCCGGTGAACATCCCCGGCACCGATATCTCCATCGGCTTCTATGCCCTGGATGCCGACAAGGAAAATCTCGCCAATTCCCAGGCGCAGCTCATCTTCTCCTCGCCCTCGCATCCGGTGCCCCCGGCCAGGCCGGCCATCACGCTCGATGTCTCGGTCAAGCCGTTCATCTCCTTCGTCTGGGCCGGCGTGGTGATTATGGTGGGAGGATTTCTCTTCTCGATCATCCGGCGCCGCAAGGAGATCGAGCCGTTCATCGTTGATGAGGAGCCGCCGCCGGGACGTCCTTCGGAGCCGCTTCCGGCCCGCCGCTCAAGCCCGGTCGCAGAGGAGTCGCTGGCGGCCCGTACCGGCCTGCGCCGCTGATAGGGGCTCATGGTGCGGCCGATGGTATCCAGAATTTTTCCAGTACATTATCAGGTCGCAATCATGCGTAAGACGATACTAGTGCAGATGATCCTCCTGCTGGCGGCCTCCGCGGTTGCCAGCGCGCAGGCACACAAGCTGAAGCTCGACCGCCCGATGAAGGTGGGGGAGCAGTTCTCGCTCACCTCCTGGTACGAGCATCTTCAGCGGATGACGGTCAGCCGCAGCGGCCAGGCGTTTCTGAACCAGGATTCGGTGGTGAAGATCTACCTGCTGGCAGACGGCGAGGTTATCAGAAGCGGGGAGACCAGCGAGGTGCGCTACGAGATCTTCCAGTTCCTCCGTTTCGAGGGGGGGGATACCGTCGAGCTTGCCCCGCCGGGCACCCAGTTCGTTCGTATCTCCGATGCCGGGGGGAATGAGACGATCACGGCCGTCGGGGGAACGCTTTCGGAGAATGCCACCCAGGGGCTGGAGGAGATCCTGAGCGATGCCGGACGCAATGCCGACGAGAATTTCGGCACCGACAAGCCGCAGCTGGTGGGGGGGAGCTGGCCGATCAACACGAAGAAGGCGGCCGAGAGCTTCGCGAAAGGGGGAAAACTGAAGCTGAGCACCGAGAACGTGAAGGGGAATGCCCGCCTGGCCGGAGTCTCCACGATGCGGGAGATCCCGATCTACAAGGTGAAGGTCGATATGGATGTTACGAAGCTCGAACTGCCGGCGCCGGAGGAGTTCGGCACGCTGAACGCCGGGGCGGTGGTGCAGTTTCAGGGGGATTATCCCCTCGATGAATCCATGCCGATGGTCCGCTCCCAGATGTATATGATTATGGAGGTGGAGGGGACGGGCAAGCCGAAGGGAGAGACCGCGGATCTGAAGTTGACCGGGGTGATCCGGCACTCGGTGACCAACGAGTTTGTCTACAAGAGATAATCAGATTGAAGCTGCCGGTAGCCGATGATGCTCCCGGCAGAGCCGTTGAATACACGATCGCCGCCGAAGGATCGTCGGGGGAGTTCCCTCCCATGAGGATGTTGTTGTCATGAGTACTTACCATGCTGGAGGAGCCATGCCTGCCAGAACCAAGAAGGATGCCGCCGGGGAGCCCCAGCCAGGTATCGAGACCAAGGAGATTCATCAGGAGGACCGCATCCTCACCGATGAGCTGAAGCAGAAGGCCCATGAGACGTTCGCGAGGTTTCTCGCCAACGAGCACTACCGTTCCACCTCGGAGCGCTTCAAGGTGCTGGATGCGGTGCTGAACAAGCTGGGGCATTTCAATGCCGACGAGCTGTATGCGGCGATGGTATTGGACAAGCAGCGGATCAGCCGCGCTACCGTCTACTCCACGCTGGAACTGCTGGAGAAGGCGGGGCTGATCGTCAAGCATAATTTCCGTGGCGGCCGCAGCTACTACGAGATCGGTTTCGACGAGCCGCATCACGATCATCTGATCTGCGTCAAGTGCGGGCATATCAGCGAGTTCGTTCATCCGCAGTTGCTCAGCCTTCGCAAGCAGATCGCAGACAAGGCCGGCCTCAAGGTGGTGGATCACTCCTTCCAGATCTTTGCGGAGTGTCCGGAGCCGGGGAAGTGCCCGCATAATTCGTAAGCCTGACCGATAGTTACGCGCATAGAACCATGTTCAGCAAGCACGTTTGGTACGATAGAAAACATCAGGCGGAAGTCTATATCACGGACGAAGGGGTTATCAGCGGCACGCTGGTGGCCTACGAGGGTGCCGTGTGTGTGGTCAATCCCCGCCCGGAAATCCTGATGGCACTCTATCAGGAGGCAAAGATCAGGCGCATCCTTTCGGTGAAAGGGGTGATCCTGACCGATAACAAGATGGAATTCACGCGCGGGCTCTGCGCCTTCGTCAACTACTCGCGAGGGTTGCGCAGGCGCTCTCCGCTTACGGTGATCACGCGCGAGGGGGCGCAGGTGGCGAATAATTTCCTCTCCTCCTGCTGTTCCCGCCTGCTGGGGGAGAGCCCGCAGTTCGATGTCTCGTTCGCCCGCGTGGGGCAGGAGCAGAGCTACCAGATGGGGCGCGGCTCGGTGCGGTTCGTGGAGCCCTCCGGCGATCAGGGGGAGGGAAACCCGCTGCTGGTGATCGCTACCGAGAAGGAGCGCACCCTCCATTTCTACGATGAGAGCCATCGTACCACCTCCGATACCGATCTGTTCCCCGGCCTCCCCAGGCCGAACGTGGTGATCCGCGCCGGCAAGCTCCCGGCGTATTCGCGCCATGTGCTGGAACGCCTGACGTCGGTGTGAGAATTTTCGATTTCCGATTTTGGATTTTCGATTGACAGGAGAGCGGGCCGGCGTTGCGTTGGATGAACCTCTCTCCGGAAGCTTGTACATACAAGCCCTGCATGAACCATCATGCGGGGCTTGCTGTTTTTGATATGCCTCATTGAACATCCGGATTGGAGGTGCCCCGTAGTGGAGGCATACCCCTACAGCACATCAATCACTCCATGCCGGTTGGATGGCCTTTACCTTTAGAGCGGATTTCACTATGGTTACTCTGTCGTGGCCCCCGTAGGGGGCACCTATCTGTAGTACCAACCCGCCCCGCACTTGCCGGAAGCTCCGTAGGAGCGGCCCATTCTTTCTGGTCTGAAAAGACCTGGCCCGATTGAAATTCGCTCCAGGGATTTATGCCCGGTATACGGGAATACGCAATCGGGGAGAAGTTTTTAAATGCGGAAGAAGGCTATTATTGCCGAGAGCCTGCCGTATTTCCATGGAAGCGCGGCGGGTGGTGGCGATCGTGATGAAATCGCCATCACGGTTTCGGTCTGCGGCGGGTGGGTTCCATCCGGCGCTGCGGGAGCCGTTCGAAGGTGCGTTCCGGATATGGTGATTATGTGGAGATACCGCAATATTCGGGCACGTCGAGTTCAGGGCCGGGGAATTTTCTCCGGCCCTTTCTCGTTGCTACAGCTTGTTGCTACGGCTTCCTGCTACAGTTCCTTTTCATCGATATAACACCAGCTCCAGCTTTCGCCGGCTTCCAGCGATTTCATGATCGGGTGGCCGGTCTCGTGGAAATGCCGGGTGGCGTGCTTGTTCTTCGAGGTGTTGCAGCAGCCCACATGCCCGCAGCTCATGCAGATGCGGAGGTGCACCCACGTCTCTCCAAGCTTCATGCACTCCTCGCAGCCGCTGGAGCGGCGTACCACCGGCTCGGCCTGCGCGGTGTGTGTGCAATGCCGGCTGTGCTGTTCCTGATCGCTCAGCGTGATGACGTCGGCCGGTGCCGGGGCCTCTCCACGGATGTCCCGCCGGAACCGGAGGGTGGTGGTAAGCCGCCGCACGATCTCCTCCTCCATGCCATAGCTCTCCAGCAGGCTGCCGAGCAGACCCACCACATTCTCACGTTCGTCGGAGACCACTACGTTCGCTCCGGCATCCAGGAGTTCGTTCACATGCTTCTCGGCATGCGTGCGCGCAAGGATGAAGAGCCCGGGATTCTGCGAGCGGGCCATGGAGACCACCCGGTGCGCCATCGCCGGTTCGTCGTCGGCCACCACCAGGGCGCGCGCGGCGCCGGCCCCGGCAAGGCCCAGCAGATGATTGCGGGAGTAATCCCCGCGCAGCACCGGCATGCCGTCGGCCTCGGCCCGGTTGGCGCCCCCCGGATTCAGCGTCGTTATCAGGAACGCGATCCCGGCATCGCGCAGCCCCAGCGCCAGGCTTTCGCCGGCGGGGCCGTAGCCGGCGATGATGACATGATCCCGCATCGCTTCGTGCGCATTCCCGATCTCGGCCGCTGCCGTCTCCGCCGGCTCCGCATCGGTTGCGGCTGCATCCTTCGGCGGGAGCGCCACCGTGGCATTTCTGCGGGTGATACGTTTGTCGAGATAGGAGCCGAACTGCCCGAGAAAGGGGGTGAGCACCATCAGCAGGCCGGTGGAGGCGATAAAGGTCTGCGTTCCGGCCTTCGCCATGCCGGCCGGGAACAGCCCCAGCTCGCGGCCGGCCCGTTCCAGCACGAAGGAGAATTCTCCCACCTGCGCCAGCAGCAGGGCCGATCCCAGTGCTGTGGGGAGCCGGTAGCCCAATGCCGCCGCGCTTATGCCGGTGGTAAGGGTCTTGATAACCACCACCAGCGCCACCCCGCCCAGCACCAGAAGGAGATTGTCGGCCACGAACCGGAGGTCCACCAGCATGCCGATGGAAACGAAGAAGGTGGCGCTGAAGAGGATCTGCAGCGGCAGGATCTCGCCGTAGGCGTGATGGCTGAACCGGCTCTCGCTCACCAGCAGACCGGCCAGGAACGCCCCCAGGGCCAGGCTGACACCCGCCAGACTGGTAAGGTAGGCCGTGCCGAACCCGATACCGATCACCGTCAGCAGGAAGATCTCCGGCGAGCAGGTGCGTGCTACCAGCTCAAGCAGCTTCGGCACCCACCGGCGCGCCAGCAGCAGCACCGCGGCGATGATGCCCACGGCTTTCGCCAGCGCCCAGGCGATTCCCGCCGCCGATCCCCCCTCGCCGCCGCCTCCCAGCATCGGTATCAGCAGCACCATCACCACCACGGCCAGATCCTGAAAGATCAGAATGCCCAGGTCTATCTCGCCGGTCGGCGTATCCACCTCCATCCGGTCGGCCAGCAGTTTCATGACGATGGCGGTAGAGGAGAGGGCCACCAGGCAGCCGGTATACACCCCGGTGCGCCAGTCGATCCCGAATGCCATCAGCACCGCGGCCACCACGCCGATGGCAAGCCCCACCTGCAGGCCGCCGCCGCCGAAGATCAGCCGGCGTATGCGGGAGAGCTTCTCCAGGCTGAACTCGATGCCGATCGTGAAGAGCAGAAGGATCACCCCCACCTCAGCGGTGGCATCCACCAGCTCCTGCTCGCGCACCAGGCCCAGCGCGTTCGGGCCGATCACCACTCCGGCGATCAGGAACCCGACGATCGGGACCAGGCCGAGACGGTAGCAGAGATAGGCGATGATGGCGCTGATCGCCAGAAGCGCAACAACATCGGCGAAGAATGCCGGGGCCCCGCTGAAGCCCAGGATCGGAAAGAACATAATGGGGACGGGTTAGTAGTTAGTTGCCGATAGTCAGGCCGCCCGCGGCGGCGTAGATGGTAGCAGGGAGTATTGATGAAGGGCACAGTATAATAAAAAGGGGATGACCACGACCGGTCATCCCCTGACTTGCACCTGCTGGCGGGGAACTTCCCCGGCTCCGGACTCCCCAACCCCTGTACTTCTTCTAGATGTACGCTTCCAGTTCCGCCTCGCTCTCCAGCAGCACCGCGCGCGCCTTCGAGCCGTCGAACGGACCCACCACCCCGGCCATCTCCAGCTCGTCGACGATACGGGCGGCGCGGGAATAGCCCACCTTCAGCCTGCGCTGCAGCAGCGAAACGGAGCCCTGCTGGTGGCGCACCACAAGGCGTGCGGCCTCCTCGAACAGCTCGTCGCGCACGTCGCTGACGCCGCCGCCGGAGCGCTTTCCCTTCTCAGCCACCGACGGCAGCATGTACGGTACGGTATAGCCGGTCTGGTCGCCGATATGATCGCACATCAGTTCCACCTCCTCGGTGGAGACGAACGCGTTCTGAAGGCGGAGCGGCTTCGGCATGCCGCCGGGCAGATAGAGCATGTCGCCGTTGCCGAGAAGCTGCTCGGCGCCGTTCATATCCAGAATGGTGCGCGAGTCGATCTTGGAGGCCACCTGGTAGGCGATGCGCGCCGGGAAGTTGGCCTTGATAACGCCGGTGATGACATCCACCGACGGGCGCTGCGTGGCGACGATCAGATGAATGCCGATGGCGCGCGCAAGCTGCGCCAGACGCGCGATCGGCTCCTCCACCTCGCGTGCGGCGGTGATCATAAGATCGGCCAGCTCGTCCAGGATCAGCACGATGTAGGGGAGCTTCACATGATCGAAATCCCGTACGTCGTTGTATTTCCCCTCCTCCACCTTGGCGTTGTAGTCGTGGATGTTGCGCTGTCCCACCTTCGCCAGGATATCGTAGCGGCGGTCCATCTCCAGTTCCAGCGACTTCAGCGCTATCACCGCGTTCTGGGGGTTGGTGATGATCTCCTCGTCGATATCGGGGCAGCGCGCCAGGAAGTGATTCCGGAGCGCGCGGTACTGCGACAGCTCGATCTTCTTCGGATCGATGATGACCAGCTTCAGATCGCGCGGGTGCATCTTGTACAGCAGCGAGGTGAGGATGGCGTTGATACCCACCGACTTGCCGGAGCCGGTTGCGCCGGCGATCAGCAGGTGGGGCATCTTCGAAAGATCATCGCAGAAGACCTCTCCCACGGTGGTCTTGCCGAGTGCCAGCGGCAGCCGGTGCTCCGCCTCACGGAATTTGGCGGTGTTCAGCACCGAGCGGATACGGACCATCGCCGGCTTGAAGTTCGGGATCTCCACGCCAACCGTTCCCTTGCCGGGGATCGGCGCGATGATGCGGATACCGCGCGCCTTCAGCGCCATGGCGATGTCGTCGGCCAGCGATTCGATCTGCGCGATCTTGATGCCGGCCGCCGGCACGAACTCGTACAGCGTCACCACCGGTCCCGGCGTCACCGTCAGGTTTTCGATCTGGATGTTGAAGGTCGCCAGTTTCTCCTGGAGGATGCGGCCGTTCTCTTTCAGCTCGTCGTCCCGTACGTCGGCCTCCTCGTTCTGCGGCACCAGCAGATCCACCGACGGCGCCACATAGCGTATCTGCTCGTCGCGGGTGCGTTCGATGAGCGCCCCGGCATCCTCGGTTTCCAGATCGGCGTCGGTCTCCCCCTCCTGAACGTTCAGCGTCAGATGGTTCGCCGCCGATGGCGGCGGGGGAGGGGGGGCACCATGAATGATCTCCACATCCTCCCGTCTCGGCTGCACCGGCCGTTCTTCCAGTGGCGTATCGTTCCAGGGTGCGGGAATCGGGTCCTGCACCGAGCGTTCCCGGTCGATCCGCTCCAGCTCCATCGCCACGCGCGCGGCCTTTACCAGCATGGGGTCGTCCTCCGGGTCCGGCCCGGCGTGCCGGTGTGCCGGAGGTTCCGGCATCGGGCGTTCCGGGGCGGTATATGCCGCCGCAGGACGTTCCGGGGCGGCGGGGGAG
>JBMDXA010000081.1:0-19624 GCA_048594725.1 Candidatus Kapaibacteriota bacterium | reverse complement strand
CCGACCAGGTGATCTTCTCGGTGGATGGCGGCTATAATATCCCCGTGTCCAGCAGCTGGTCGGTGATGCCGAAGCTGGCGTTCGATTACACCGGCGGCGTTGGCAACGGCGAGGTGCCGGACGAGTCGGACCGCTTTCAGTTCCGCGATGCCAAGGGGCGCCCGTCGGCGAACAACTACTTCAACAACGGCCGCTACGGCCGCCTGTACGGAAGCGTGATCGTGAGCGCCGACGATACCTACGGGCTGGAGCTGGGAGCCGGACGCTGGCTGTTCGGCAACGGGTCGGCCCGCTACTGGGAGACCTATGCGCAGGTAAGCTACCAGCTCTGACCGCTCCCGCCGGGACGCCGATGGGCCGGGATGCCGATGGGCCGGGATGCCGATGGGGGGAATGGCAGGGGAGAAGGAGACGTGAAACGATGAGACTCCGGAGCGCACAGGGCGTATCGCCCGTGTTGCTCCGGAGTTTTTTTTGCGATGCGCTGGGAAGGAGCAACGCTATGGCCGATAGGCTTGTATGCGCCGCTCATACAGCACGGGAAGCCGCAGCGCGCGCTGGAAGATGCTCCCTACTCGTTCCCGCTCTTGCTGTGCGTTTCTTTGCGCCTTGGCGTCTTTGCGTGAAAATCCCCTCCCCGAAGCCGCGACCACCCCCGTCTGCACCCGCCCAATCGAAAATCGTCAATCTAAAATCGAAAATCGCCCTACACCTTCGAATCCGCCGTGGATTGCAGCGCGCGCCGGTTCAGGATTCTGATGCGCCGGCCGGTGATATCGATCACCCGTTCCTGCCGGAACTCCGAGAGGATGCGGATCACCGACTCGGTGGCGGTTCCCACGTAATCGGCAAGCTCCTGCCGGGTGACCGTCACCCGCAGCGTGGCGTTGTCGGTCTCCAGACCATATTTCTCGCTCAGCATCAGGATTGCCCCGGCCAGGCGCGACTTCGTGGTTTTCTGTGCCATCGCCACCACATTGCTCTGCGCCGATTTCAGTTCATCGGCCAGGATCACCAGCACTTTCTGGATAAGGCTGTCGTTGACCGCGCAGAGCCGGAAGAACGCATCGCGCTGGATGAAATAGAGTGTGGAGTCCTCCAGCGCGATGGCGGTGGTGGAATGGCGGTCGCCGGCGATCAGGCTCCGGTACCCGAGCAGATCCCCATCCTTTGCCAGCCGGACGATCTGTTCCTTGCCCAGTATGCCCGACTTGTAGACCTTGATCTTCCCCTTGGCGATGTAATACATCCCCTGCGGTATCTCATCGACGCCATAGATCTTCTCTCCTTTCCTGAACGTCCGCTCCGTACCTCCGGAGACCAGAAGCAGATCGCTTCGCGACGGCGCCGAGATGGTTCTCGCCTGGCCGTAAGCTTTCTCCGTACGCATGCCGTTCGCCGTAATCATCGTATAACTCCTGAAAGACGAGAGTTCATAGGCCGGTACGTTCATGGGGCCCGCAATAGCTCCTGCCGTCGTCCGCCGGGGTCCGGAGGAACAACGACGCAACAGCATGGCGGGTTCACCCCCGCAGACGTCCGCCCAGGCAGCGCAAGCGGCCCGATCGGGAACGGGGGAGCACACGGCGGGAACGCACGTGCGGCCACGAACATGAAAACGAATGCATGGAAACGAGAAGGTGCTGGAATAGCGTGGGGGGAGAGTGGCTCCCTGTAGACCTCTGGACCTCGTTGACCATGTTGCCGGATGTTCTATCCGGCTGACTGCGAAGATACTCCGCAGCCCGGAAGAAAAAAAACAGGTACGACGCTTCGTGTCTATTATGATACGCTATGATATTCCATACGGCCGCGCCCGGCGATACGGATATGGCGCCGGAAATTTTACATCGCCGATATGACAAATGTCATTGTTCGCGCCCGGCGTGCCGCAGTAGTTTTGCGCCGTCTACAATGAGCCACTGCGGCGGAAGGTCCGGGAGAAGAGCCAGCGGAACGATGGCACGTTCCATCTGGAGAGAATATCGTTCGTGCCTGCCACGATCGCTGTGGTCCCCTACCAGGGGAGGCCCCGCGGGGCCGGTTCGGTTTTGATGTATCAGGTCCACAACATCCTAATATTCATCCGTTGCGCCCTGTGCGCGACCTGTTCAATCTCCGGCTGCATCCGCATTCGTGATGGATTGTGCCATACGGCAGATCCTCCGCATGGGATCATCCATGCTCCGGCAGGCGAAGCCGACCTTACTTCGCCTCCGCCGGGACGGGGCCGCGGCGCGGGTTTCGGGACCATCGGGCAAATGGTCCGCAAGCTCGTATGCCGCGGCGATGCATGCCGGGGAGCAACTGATGAAGGGATGATTGCGGAGGGCGAAAAAAAATCCCCGAATATTCCGGGAAATAATTTCCGGAACCTGACAAAAATCATAACAGCCGGCTGCCCGCACCGCGTAAGTTGCGGGAGTCCACAACTCCAGGTCCAAACCCATTATTCGATTGTGTGTGCAGGTGCACCGGTTCGGCGTTTCCCATGGCGGGAACCATCGAAACTCATTCCGGTGCCTTCCATGTACCCCTCTGCGGCGGCTCCGTATGGCAACGGCGCGCACCGCGGAACTGATGTACTGGTGATGATTGCGGGGTGGCGAATCCTGGGAGTTGTGGTATCCGGGCCGGTTATCGGCCGGCCGGATATGACGTCGGAATATTCATCGATGCGGGACCGCGTTAAGATGGCTGGGGAGACTTATTACTGGACGATCTCCCGGCCCGGCGCGGAACCATCCCGGATCATGACAGGGATGCGGGGAGCCGGCAGCGATGCCGGTGATCCTTCTGATGAAGGGAGCGGGAACATTGCGCGCGCGGCGTTATGCTCCTGTTCCATCATCAGGCGGTCACTCCCTCTCCCGCCGCTCTCCCGGTTGGTTCCGGGATATCACGCAATGTCGGGAAGTTCTGCATTACTTCCCTCCGCAGCCGCCGTTCCTGCTCGGGCTGCCCGGCATTGCTACCGCACAGAGCATGGAGGCGTTCAAACGCATTCTCCTGCCGGCCGCAACCGCCCATCCGGTGCGTCCGGCGGACAACGGCTTCGTAGCTGAACGGTGAACCAGGGCACGCAAATTCTCTTGATGTGCTGGCGCGTGGTGTATGTTCCATGCAGGCACCGCGTGCCGGCCATCCTGTACCGATGACAGCCATGGCGCTTCTCCCAACGGAGCGCCGCGACATTTTCGATGAACGGTGTGTGGATCTCTGCTGCGTGCTCATCGCGTTCCGTCCCTGCTACGATAGCCGGCCTCCTTGCTCCTTCCAGGCATGGAAGGGGAGAGGAGCTGAGTACGGACATACGGCCATGCAACTATGCTGGCGGCGGCTACGACACGGGGTTTCTCCGGATGCAGTCTGGCGCGCCGCCGAAGCAGGGCCTGTATCCGGGATGATGCGGCCGGCCTGCCGGCCCGGTATCGTTCCGGAAAGACGTTTCGAACAAGCGTGCTGTGAACTCCATCGTCCGGCTGCACTGCCGCTATACCTGCATGGTATGCCAGCAAATGGAATATGCCGGACGATAAGCGCGAAATCAGGACAGAGGTGCCGGGGATCATGGCGCTGGTGCAAACAGCTCCCCTCCGGCACGTCGTGAAAGGGTTGGCGTAAGGTTCCTTGATGGATATGCGGCGGTTGGGCAACTCCGCTTCCCGAGAGAAACGTTACGCCACTCTTCCACTAATCTTCGCGAATCGTGATGGGGCGGGGGTGAGGGCGCAATGCCCGATCCTTTCGTTGATCCTGAAATCTTCGCGAATTGATGCAGGGCTTGAGGAAGTGCTCACGAATGGAAAAGCTGGTCTGAATGTTCGTTGATGGATGGATAGATAGAGAGAAATAGATGCTATAGATGCGATGGATACGGTAGATAATAGATCGTCGCTCGTAGAGTAGGCCGGAGAACTCACTGAATATCGGTTACGCAAAACCGCCAAGACCGCAAAGAATATCTCGTGGAAATACTTCTCTGATAGTGCCCTGGCGGCCGATCTGATTCGTTTTTTTTTGATCCCCCCACACCCTGCCTGGCACGTAGTCTACCTCCCCTATCCCTCCACTGCCTCCTGTTCCCTACTGGCCGCATTTATCTTCTCTGCGCTCTTTGCTGCTCTGCGCCTTTGCGTGAGAATCTCCTCCCCGTCCCCGATCCCAAATTCCCTCGCCCCACGTGTCAATCCCTCAGCCCAGCCCCTTCTTCTCCCCAATCGAAAATCGAAAATCGGCAATCGAAAATCCCTACACCGTCTCCGAGCGCTCCTGGAGCTTGTACTGGAGATGATAGAGGGTGGAGTAGATGCCGCCGAGCGATAGGAGCTGCTCGTGCGTGCCGATCTCGCGCAGCTCGCCGTGATGCATCACCAGGATCTTGTCGGCGTTCTGGATGGTGGAAAGCCGGTGCGCCACCACGATGGAGGTGCGTCCTTCCAGCAGCCGCTCGGTGGCGCGCTGGATGAGCCGTTCGGTTTCGGTGTCCACGCTGGAGGTGGCCTCGTCCAGAATCAGCACTCTGGGGTCGTGCGCCAAGGCGCGGGCAAACGACAGAAGCTGGCGCTGTCCCACCGAGAAGGTGGCTCCGCGCTCCTGTACCGGGGTATCATATCCCTGCGGGAGCGATTCGATGAAGCGCGAGACCCCCACGATCTCCGCGGCGTGCTTGGCCTGCTCCACCGAGATACGTTCATCCCCCAGCGTGATGTTGTCCAGGATCGTTCCCCGGAACAGGAATATATCCTGCATCACCAGTGCGATATCGCGTCGCAGATCGCCCGTGGCGACCGAGCGGATATCCCGTCCGTCCACCGTCACGCTGCCGCCGGAGAACTCGTAGAACCGCATCAGGATGTTGATGATAGAGGTCTTGCCGGCGCCCGTGGCACCCACGATCGCCACGGTCTCCCCCGGCTCGGCACTGAAGGTGAGATCCTGCACCACCGGGTTGGTGCCGTCGTAGCTGAAATCCACGTGCTCGAACCGGATGCCGCCATGCTCCACACGGAACGGCTCCGGGTTGGTTGCCTCCGGTGCGAACGATTTCTCGTCCAGCAGCTCGAAGATCCGCTCGGAGCTCGCCATCGCGTTCTGCAGCACGTTATACCGGTCGGAGAGATCGCGGATGGGGCGGAAGAACATTTCGGTGTACTGGATGAACGCGAAGATCACACCGAAGGTGATGGGCTCGGCGGTGGGGCCGCCGAACCATCCGCGCACCATCTCCACGATCCCCGCATCCGGAGATCCCTGTATCACTTCCTTGCCGCCATACCAGATGATAAGCGCCACCGCGAGCGTGGAGAGGAAATCCACCACCGGGAAGAAGACCGCGTAGTAGAACACCGAGCGCACCTGCGCGTTGGTGTAGGCCTTGTTGATCTTCTCGAAATCGTCGAACGCCCGCTCCTCCTGGCCGAAGATCTTCACGGTCTGCACGCCGGTCACATTCTCGTTGATGAACGAGTTCATCCGCGAAAGCTCCGTACGGGTCTCGCGGTATTGCACGCGCACCTTCTTACGGAACAGCGACGTGGCCCAGAGCAGCAGGGGGAGGGAAACGAGCGTCACCAGCGAGAGCTTCACCGACATCAGGAACATCAGCACCACGATCCAGAAGATGATGAAGATGTTCGCGGCGATCATCACCAGGCCGCTGGCGAAGAACTCGTTGAGCACCTCCACATCGCTCGTCACGCGGGTGACCAGCCTGCCGATCGGGTTGGTGTCGTAGAACCGGAGGGAGAGCCGCTGAAGCTTGTCGTACAGGTTCATCCGGAGCGTGTGGATGGTCTCCTGCCCCACATACTGCATCAGAAGGGTAAGCACATACTGGACGATCCCCTGCAACAGAAGCGCGCCGAGTATCGCCGCCGAGATCCAGAGAAGCCCTCCGAAATCCTTGTGCATCAGATAGTCGTCCACCGCCACCTTCGACAGGTACGGGCGAAGCGCGCCGAACAGTGCGGCGGCGATCGCCATGACGAACGACCAGATGACATGCCATTTATAGGGCCGGAGATACACCACCAGCCGCTTGAGCAGCTTCCGGTCTACCGCCTTGCCGAGTACATCCTCACCTTGAGCCATAATTACCAGTAATCGAGGTTGATTGGAAGTTCGTCGCCGGCTGCGCCCGAGGCTCCCATAGAGTCCGGACCGGCGGAATCACGTGCCTGAATCCTTCCGGCACCCTGCCGATATCACCGCTCTGCCGTTGTTGCAAATTAGAGCGCCGGATCGAACCGATCTGCAACGAACGGTGCATCCGGCCGAAATTATCAGGGTAGTTCATCCAACCGGCGCCGCGCGCCCCCTCACGACGGCAGAGTACGCTCGGGATTGCAAGAAGGGAGGAATTGCCGGGCAGTAGATGATAGATGATAGTTGGCTCGGTGTTGCCCGCTGCCGGTGGGATGGTTGCTTATAACCCCCTACAGAGGTAGTCTCGCAGAAGTGTTGTGGCGGGCGGAGCGACACTCCGCCCGGGCAAGTATCCTCCGAATAACAGCAGCGGGCCACTGGCAGCGGGCGCAGCCCGCGAACGTACTACCGGCCGTAGGGCGATTCCCATGCTATTTCATTCCCGCAGGAACTGTAGAGCGGGTTTCAATTATAGTTACCCCCCTGTAGCTCCCGGAGCCAGCGCCTATAGGTGATGCCTATTTATAGTAATGGAGCTAGCGTTTGCTTTAGAAGCTCCGGAGGAGCGGCCCATGCCTCTGCCGGGTGACGGGGGAAACCCAACTACAATCCGCTCCAGAGCATATTGCACTATGCGTACTCCGCTGTGGCCCCCGTAGGGGGCACCTATCTGTGGTAAGTAATGGAGCCAGCGTTTGCTTTTGGAAGCTCCGGAGGAGCGCCCCATGCTTCCCGTTCTCTGTTCTGAAAGAGCTATAACGACGTACGGCTACGTTCTCCTAGGTACGCAACCCGATTGAAATCCGCCCTACCGGCTACGAGCGCTGAAGATCTCCCATCTTCCCCAGCCTTCGGACGGCAAGCTGAAACTCCGCCATCAGGGTGCGCACCACATCGCCGGCCGCCAGTATCTCATTGATAAGCCCGGAGCTCTGCCCGGCCTCCAGTTCTCCCTGCTCCAGATCCCCCTCGAAGATGCCCCGCCGCTCCCGTTTCACCCCGAGCAGCTCGCGCATCTGTTCTATGGTGGCGCCGGAACGCTCGGCCTGCATCGCCTCCAGGGCAAAGGTGTTCTTGATGAGCCTTACCGGCGTCAGCGACTTCAAGGTGAGGGCCGTGGCGGTATCGCCGGCATTCACCACCGCCTGTTTATACTCCTGGTGGGCGGAGGATTCCAGGGTGGCGGCGAACCGGGTGCCAAGCTGCACCCCGCCTGCTCCAAGCGCCATCGCCGCGGCCATTCCCCGTCCATCGGCGATGCCTCCGGCGGCTATCACCGGCACCCGCACCGCATCGGCCACCTGCGGCACCAGGCAGAGCGTGGTGATCTCGTCGATCCCGTTATGCCCTCCGGCCTCGAATCCCTCGGCCACCACCGCATCCACGCCGGCCGATTCGGCCTTCAGCGCATGTTTCACCGATGCCACCACATGCACCATCACCGCCCCGGCATCCTTGATCCGCCCCACATGCAGCCCCGGATTTCCCGCCGAGGTGAAGAGGATGCGCACCCCCTCATCCAGCGCCGTCTCCAGGAGCCGCTCCACATCCCCCCGGATCAGCGGCACGTTGACGCCGAACGGTCGGTCGGTCTCCTGGCGGCAGCAGCGGATATGTTCGGCCAGCAGCTCCGGCTTCATCGATCCGGCGCCGATCAGCCCCAGTCCGCCGGCATTGGAGACGGCCGATGCGAGCCGGTGCCCGCTGCACCAGACCATGCCTGCCTGAATGATGGGATAGCTGATGCCGAACAGGCGGGTGATGGGAGTTTCTATGGTCATGGTCGGAACGGAATCCTGGTATGGAGAAGGAAGAGAGCCCGGCCTTCCCTCTGCCGATCTGATGCAGCGGGCGGCCGGCCTCCGGCGATTGATGCCGGCCGGCAAAGATAGAGATGTTGGCCGATTTGCCGCAGCCGGGACCTCAGGAGCAGGGGCGGCGTTCCGCTCCGGAGGAACTCCCCGCCCGGTGTATATCGAAATTATGCAATGCCATAAATTTTGCTTTACCATGGGCGATGAATCTCGTATATTGCGACCGTTAATCAGGAAATAAACCACACATTTCTCAGTATCCAATCGCAGTCGAATAGCGTTTCCCGGCATGGCCCGTGTATTCGTTCGCTGATATTCTTTTTGTATATGCCGGGAAACCCGAACAACGGATGCCATTTCATGGCACCGGCTGCCTCCCTGTGTGTCGGATGATGGCTCGCGTCGCGATTTTTAGCGTGTGCACCGCACGATTGCGGCGAATATCATCTGCCGGTCGCTTTTGTATTCCAGGCGATGGCGATGGGGACTCCTGAAATGTTTCACTGCAACCATCATCCTTCTTTTCGATGACGAAGTTCGCTCCAGGGGTGGCTCCATATCCCCCTGAACAGGCCATGAAGTCACGCCTGGAGGCGATCCCGGAGATAGCCGAGCCGAAGCGCCGGAGGTCTTTCCTCTGCGTAAGGCTCCGATTAATCCGGGGAAATCTGCCGCATATGACGGCCTGCCTGAATGGCCGCATCAACAGTATCACACCACATAACAACACCAAGTACAATGACTGAGATTCTGTATCTGGATGGTGCCATCACCGCCGGCACCAACACGTTCAAGCTCGATCCCAATACCTGCATTTTCGTCCGTCCGGGTTATACGGCGGTAGTCAGCCCGTTCGACGCGAGCCATGAGTGCGAAATGCGCACGATCGAAGGGATCGACCCGGTTACCGGAATTATTACGGTAAATAATAATACCCCATTTAAATATGGGCACGCCGATGCCGACCAGGTATTTATTCTCACCGATAGCGACGTCACGGCCGACGCCCGGTGGTGGGGCGCTCTGCCGAATAGCGCCTCGGGCGGGTTCGACAACCGCCTGGCAATCCAGCGCATGCTGGAGAACTGCCGCTACGACAGGGCCCGTACCTTTCGTGCCTACTTCGGTCCCGGAGAATGGGGTGTGAAGGTGACCCCGGCGACTGGGGGGATTTTCCACGACACCGATATCTTCATCCAGGGGGCCGGTCCCAACCAGACCACGCTCTATCTTACGAACGATTCCGATTTCGGCGATCCGGGTGATGAGATCTGGATGTTCGCCGGGCGCAGGCAGGATGGCAGCGGGAACAATGAGAATCCCCATCTGTTCGCCGGGCCCACCACCAGGGCCTATTTCCTGGATATCCGTTTCGCGGGAGCCAATGTTACGAACGCCCGTTTCTGCTATTACACCATCCAGCAGCCCTCCTACTGGAAGAACGTCCGTATCGAAGGATTCCCGGAGTACGGCGTGGCGCTCGGCGGGCAGCAGACCATGTTCGATAACATCGAGATCCTGGGATGCGGCATCGGTCTCTGGATGAGGGGTTATGGCGAGGCGCTGTTCAACGGTCTGAATATCGAGAACTGCACCGGGCACCATATCAAGCTGGAGGACTGCAAGACGGTCGTCATCAACCAGCTCCATCTGGAGGGGCAGCCGGCGAATGCCTGCGTGTATGCCGATGCCGACTGTATCGGCCTGGAGTTCAACGGCGGCATCATCTCCTCCGGCGGCACGCTGTTCGAGTTCGAGGGGGGATTGCATACGATCAACGACATGATCCTGAACGGCGACCCCGAGGCGATCGCGGTGAAGGACGATCTTCGCGACATCGAGCGCACCATCGGCTCCTACGGAAAGCTGATCCACCGTTATAGCTCCACGCCGGATGTGGCATTTCCGGCGGCACCGCCGAATATCCATATCACCGGGACGAGCGGAACGGAGATCGAGCTTGGAGCGCACAGCAACGTGTTGCGCGGCCTTGTGCGGGCCAACTCCGTCGGTGGCAAGGCAATCGAGGGGGTTACCGGGGCGGGAGCGGGAGTTTCCGGAAGTGCCGCCGACGGACACGGTGTGCATGGAGAGGCCAGCGAACCCGGGGGAGCCGCTGTCTACGGAGCCTCGTTCAACGGCAGCCGGGGAATCTACGCGGTGTCGGGTGATACCGACAGCGCCGCATTCTCTCTCGGCGGCGGATTGGAGTGGGAGCCCACACTGGTCACCACCAGCACCTACACCATTCAGAAGAGCGACAGTCTGATCGTGGTAACCACGGTTCCGTGCGCCCTGACGCTGCCGCCGGCGAGCGTCAGCGGGCTGAGCGTGTACCGGATCTTCGATGCTGCCGGGTGCAGTGCGGCCTCGCCGATCTCGGTCTATACGTCCACGAACCCGACCACGCCGCTGGTAGCGCTTACCAGCCCCGGCACGAACATCACCATCTTCAACGATCTGAGCCAGTTCCGCACCTTCGGCGGGTTCAGCGGGCCGCAGGCGAAGGATAGCGATATCGCCAGCCTGGCGGTTTCCAAGCTGATCGGTCCCGGGCTTCAGTACACGCTCCTCTCCAGCGGGGAGGTGGTGGCGTTTACTCCCACCAGCGGCGACCCGAACGCACCTGACGAGTTCAACGATCTGGTAGGCAACCGGATCGATATCAGCTTGGAGTATGTCAACCAGATGCGCTGGTCGCTGAACGTCCCCTCCGGGGATACCGGATTCACGGCGCTCTGCGGCATCCAGTATTCGCTCGACAACGGCTCCACCTGGTCCTGGATCGATGGCGTCTATGGCAACGGCATCAGGGTGAACTCCACCGGCCACAAGTCGGCCGGCTACGTCAATATCGAATCGGCGGCAAAGAGCGCCACGCGCGCGCTGATCCGCATGGCCGCATTCGACTCCTCCGGCAAGAGGATCGATATCAACAGCATCCATATCTATCTGAAGTAATCTCTCCGATAGATTCTTCCCGGCACCGGCCTATCACGGTGTGAGGTGGAGCCCGGCATGTCCCAGCGGCATGCCGGGCTTTTTTTTGTCATTTCCGGCGACGTTTCACGGGAGGGGGCCGCCCGCATCTTGCGGCGGTTTATGGAAATTACCCGCAGCAGCAGAGAGGGAATTGCAATTGCCCCGATGAAAAGCCAAATTGGCCGGGATGTCGTTTCCCGGTGTTCCGGATCTGAGCGGTGCGGGGGCGATGTAACCGAAAGGGGGGATGGTGGGTTGTTTGTATCAAGCCGCGTGCTGGCCCATGGCTTGCAGCAGCTTTGCGGGACGATCGGCCACACAATGGTTCCCTTCGTTACGCGTTAGTATAAGGAGTCAGGCATGGCATCCATACGGATATGGTAGTACAACGGTCTCGCCGGAAGGAGCGGATAGCCGCTTCTCTGGCCGGTACCGGCAGGTGAGAAGGCCCCCCTCCTGTAACGGACCATCAGCCCGCCGCATACTGGAGTACGGATGCCTGGAAACAACCCCCAGCAGCACCGGTTGTTGCGGCCGATATGCCTTGACCTCATCCCCAATGTTCCGGCTACCCTATCTCAAGGCTTGTGATGCGAACCGATAGAGCACTACGCGGGCTGTTTCTGACGATTCTACTGATCCTCGCAACCGGGGTTCTCGGTGCCCAGACCAGAAACCGCGCCGATAACCGCGGCAAGGCCTTCCGTCTGGCGTTCCTCCATACCAATGGTGCCGACGATGCCCCCCTGCTTGCGGTGGTGGTGGCATCCGAGAAGACCACCAGGGGGAAGATCACCTATATACGATCCGGACGCGTGGAACAGATCCCCGTCATCCCCGGCAATGTCGCCATTCGCCTCAACCTGGATACCGCCGACCTTCTTCTTCCGGACCCCGCGCGCAACCCCATCAGCCGCTCCACGGTGCTTCTGGAGTTCGATGACGAGGTTGTTGTCTATGGCGTCAATACCCAGCGCTGGAGCAGCGATGCCTTTCTGGCGCTTCCGGAGGAGGTGCTGGGCCTGGATCATATCATCCTCTCGTATCCCAACACGCTCGATCCCAGCCCCACCGCCGCCTATACCCGCGCCTCCGACTTCCCGTCGCAGTTCGCCGTGGTGGCCGTGCACGACGGCACCGTCCTTTCGATCACCCCATCGGCCCGCCTGAAGGGGCGTACCGACGAAAACCCCTTTACGATAACGCTGAATGCGGGTGAGGTCTATTTCGGTCAGGCCCTTGGCAAGACCGGCGTTGACCTTACCGGCACCAGGGTGCTCGCCGACAAGCCGGTGATCGTCTACGGCAGCCACCAGCGCGCCAACATCCCGTTCGATGACGCCGTGGGGCGCGACCACCTTGTGGAGCAGCTTCCCTCGGTGGATCGCTGGACCCAGCGGGCCATCCTGACGCCGCTGGCGCAGATCCAGAAAACCGTTTCCGATGCCAATATCGCGCGTATCATCGCCTCGCAGCCGGAAACCCAGATCTTCATCGACAGCACCTTCTTCCGGACCCTTGGGGCGCGCGAGATGGTGGAGATACCGCTGGACAGGGTGATGCTGGTGACCAGCAACAAGCCGTTTCTGGTGGCCGGATACGAGCATTCCACCGTCGATG
This sequence comes from Candidatus Kapaibacteriota bacterium, assembly GCA_048594725.1. Classification (GTDB taxonomy): domain Bacteria; phylum Bacteroidota; class Ignavibacteria; order OLB7; family OLB7; genus JAFDZV01. Next base: position 7,061 of record JBMDXA010000081.1, on the reverse strand, counting down.
AGAAGTTCATCAGCCAGCCGAACGACAGCATCGGCGATCCGATGATGATGCTGATGATGGGGCCGGAGCAGTTCGATACCACCTACTGGTTCGAAAGCTTCGCCACAAAGGATTTCACCTACCACGTCATCAATGTGGTGGTGCCGACCGAGCGGGCCAATTCCATCCGCCTGGATGGCGCCCCGAGCGGGGCGGCCTGGAGCCGCATCCCCTTTACCAGCTACAGCTTCGGACAGATCCGGGTGTATCCCGGCTTCCATAAGATCACCGGGCGCGCCCCCTTCGGGCTCTACTCCTACGGCTACGGCGTCTACAACTCCTACGGCTACCCTGGCGCGTTCGTCTTCGATACCCTCTTCAAGGATCAGAAGCAGCCCGATATCCGATGGTACGATACCTGCGGAGGGGCGGCCGGCGCGGCATTCGACGACAGCACCTTCGATTTCGGCATGGAGGATCTGCGCCTGCTGGAAAGCTCCCGCAACATCCGGATGGAGCGCGATGCCTTCCAGCCGGGAGATGATTCCATCCACTTCCGCCTGCGGCTGAACGACCCCTACCAGGATGGCTGGGCCGAGATGATGGCGGTGGATACGGCCGGTCTGGATCGCTATTACAACTTCCCGGTGAAGGGCTTCACCGTGGCGATGGAGGTGGGGCAGAGCGTGCCGGTGCAGCTGGATACGCTGGCCTCGCTGAACGGCATGGAGTTCTGCCGCCAGATCACCCTGCGAAACTACGGGCAGTTCCCGCAGCAGGTCACCGGATTGCGCTTCAGCGCGGGGTCGGTGGGGCTGCGGGTCAACGATGGGGAATCCCCCTTCCCGGTGGAGATCCCCCCCGGCGGCCAGCGGAGCTTCAGCGTCTGTTTCCTCCATGTGGGGGATACCTCCTTTACCACGGAGATCATGGTGGATAACGGCTGCGATCTCCGCACCGTGGCGCTGCTCCCCCTCATCAGCGGCATCGATTCCACCTCGCCGGGCATGACCCCGGTGTTCGAGCCGTGCGAGAGCGACCGGATGATCCAGCTTTCGGAGGCCGGAGCGCTCAATTCCGGTGTCGGCTCCATCACCTTCCTGGACAGCATGAACGTGGAGGCGATCATCACGCCGGCGCTTCCGGCCAAGAGCGTGCAGCTGCAGCTGAAGCGGAAGGACCCGTTCCAGGATATGATCTACTCCATCGAGATCAGCGATGTGGTGGGCAACAGGAGCATCATCACCGATACGGTGGGGGGCTTCACCATCAGGGTGCAGGATGCCAGTGCCATGCAGCTCGGGTTCCGGGTGGATGCCGCCTGGGATTACCAGCATCTCGTCTACGGGCAGGATGTCTGCGATACGGTCTATCTTACCAATTACGGCCTGCTTCCGCTGGAGCTTCAGCGCCCGAGGGTGCTCGGCAATCTCGATTATTCCATCCCGCCGGATCAGCTCCCGGTGACGCTGATGCCGGGAGAGGTTCGCCCGTTCGTGGTCTGCGTAAGCCCGCGCGGCTTCGGCGAGAACCTTGATACGCTGGTGCTGGACTTCTTCTGCGACAGCCCCAGCGAGAGGGTGCTGCTCCGTACGTTCGTCGATCCGTTGCAGGGCAGAGGGGATGACCGCTGCGGCAATGCCATCGAGTTCGAGGTGGGGGGCTTCGTCAAGAGGAACTTCCTTCAGACCCCGCATCCCAATCCGGTGCCGGGCGACCGGGCGGCCATCACCTTCGGGCTGGACAAGCCGCAGGATGTCACGCTCTCGATCCATAACGAGCTTGGCAACGAGGTGCAGGGGCTTCTGAAGGGCGACCCGATGCCGGGGGGAATCGCCCGCATCAACGCGGCGCTGGAGGAACTGCCGGCCGGGCTCTACTATATCCGCATGCAGACCGGCGACGGCACGGTGCTGACCGAAAAGATGGTGATTACCAGATAGTTATCCGTTGTCACACCGGGAGGCTCCTGGTGGTCTGTTCGGTTAACGGAATTATGTTCATATTAGGTTCGAGACGAGAAGGGCCCCGGCAACAACCGGCGGCCCCTCTCCATTTGGAGGCAACGGGCAGAATATGCAGGAAGGAAGGGATGCCTCCCGGCATCCCTCCGATGCTCCCGGCACCGCACTGGTCCCCCGCCGGCAGTTCATCATCATCCTTCCGGTTCTCCCTCGTCGCCTTTTGCTGATGCCGCTGTGACCATTCTACCCCCGGACGGATCTATACCATGACGGGCCGAGCTGCCCCGTTCTTCCCGGCCGACCATCGTGCCATCGGGTCGCCCTTCATTCCTCTTTCCAAACGGAGAGTGCAGGCTATGGAATTGCTACAGATGCTGGTTCAAAGGAGTTTCCCGGCGCTTCTCCTCTCGTTTGTCTGTCTTCTGCTGGTTTCCCCGGCATCCCTTCCGGCGCAGGAACTCGATTCGAAAGGAAAGGAGTTCTGGGTCACCTTCATGTCCAATGTCGGCTCCGTCAACGGGGAGGAGTCGGATCTCAGACTGTATCTGAGCGCCGCCCGTCCCACCACCGTATCGATCACCTATACGGTCGATGGAAGGACCCGGCAGGTAGCGCTCTCCGCGGCCAACACGCCGGTGGAGGTGGATATGCGGGCGTTGTTCAATGTCAGTGCGGAGCTGGATGATGTGTTCGGCTCCAACGAGATCAGCCGCAAATCGTTCTTCGTCAGCGCCGCCGATGAGATCACCCTGTACGGGGTGAACATCCGGTCGAAATCGGCCGATGCGTTTCTCAGCCTGCCGGTGGATGTGCTTACCGGACGCTATATCGTGCTGGCCTACCCGAACGGACTTACCGGGACCATGGACTACGATACGCCGTCGCAGTTCGCGGTGGTTGCCACCCAGGATAATACCATCATCCGGGTGACCGCCTCGCCGACAACCAGCATCAACGGAAGAGTGCAGGGGAGCACCTTCAATATCACGCTGAACCGGGGGCAGGTCTTCTTCGCCCAGGCCCGTATCGGGCTCAATGTGGAGCAGGATGTGAGTGGCACCGAGCTGCTGGCCGACAAGCCGGTGGCGGTCTTCTCCGGGAACAAGCGTACCAGCATCCCGACGAACGTGGGGAACTATCGCGATCACCTGGTGGAGCAGCTCCCGCCGTTGGATGCCTGGGGACGAGGTGCGCTTGTAGCCCCCTTCTTCAAGGTATCGCCGCAGTCGAAGTTCACGGCCGTGGTGCGTGTGCTGGCGGCGTTCCCCGGCACCGATGTCTCGATCTCGGGAGCCGCGGGAGCGCAGAACTTCACGCTCGGCCCCGGCGCCTCCATGGAGCTGCCGTTGCTGGAGGCGATGTCGATAAAGGCAACGCTTCCGATCCTGGTGGCGCAGTACGAGCATTCTGTGGGAGAGAATGATCTGGTGGGAGATCCGTTCATGATGCTCTCGGTTCCCACCGAGCAGTTCGATACCGCCTATGCGTTCCAGAGCATCCAGCATAGCGAGTTCACCAACCATCATTATATCAATGTGGTGATCCCGGCCGCCGCCCAGGGGTCGGTGCTGCTGGACAACCTTCCCGTCACCAGCACCTTCCAGCCGGTGCCGGGAAGCTCCTATGTGTATGCGCAGATCAAGGTGCGGGGAGGCTCGCACTATATCCGCGCCGATTCGGCGTTCGGGCTCTACGTCTACGGCTATGGCGTCGCCAATTCCTACGGCTATCCGGGGGGGATGCTCTTCAGAAAGCTGGTGATCGATTTCCAGCCGCCGGAGATCTCCTGGCTGGAGGACTGCGCGCAACTGCGGGGGGTGGTGCTAGATGACAAGATCACCGATTCCGGGCTGGACTCGGTGTACGCCACCGCCAGCTCCAGCAATGTGGTGGTGACGGTGCAGCCGTTCGAGAAGGGGGCCGATTCGGTGAGCTATGCGGTGAGGCTCGATGATCCGTATCAGGATGGGGAGGTGAATGTCAGAGGGGTGGACCGTAGCGGTCTTGCGCGCACCCAGAGCAACACCATTCCAGGTTATACCCTCCGGGTTGCCAGCATACCGGATGTTCCGGCGCGCCTGGAGCCCTGGATCTCGGTGAACAACCCCACGTTCTGCCGCGAGATCCAGATCGTGAACTACGGGAAGTTCGAGCAGGAGATCCGGAGCGCGTCGCTGCTGGAGAACCTGCCGCAGGCCAGGATCTCCACCCCCTTCCCGCTGAAGATAGCGCCCGGAACCGTGGGCATCGTCGAGGTCTGTTTCCAGGATCTGGCCGATACGGTCTTCAATATCACGCTCGATATCGACGGACCCTGCATCGATCGCCGTGTGGCGATGGTGGAGGTGGATCACCGTATCGATACCATCCCGCCGGGAGTGGAGATCGATGGCCCTCCCTGCGGCGATGATTTCCTTCTCAGCTACCAGGAGGCGATTCGTTCCTCCGGCATCGCATCGATCCGCTATGATACCCTCATCAACTGCTCGGCCGAGATGGTAAGCGATACCACCATGATGCCGGCGCAGAGCCTGCAGGTGCGCCTGCGCCGGCACGATCCGCGGCGCGATATGATCTATGCCATCACGCTGCACGATGCCGCCGGCAATACCATTACCGACCGTGATACGATAGGCGGGTTCACCGTGGCGATGTTCGACAATATCGCCAGCACCGATACGCTGGGGGCGCATTTCTCGCGGGAGTGGAAGGGCGATTCGCTCATGATAAGCCGCCGTCTCTGCGACAGCGTGATCCTGACCAACTATGGCTACCGCCCGGTGACGGTGGATCGTGTGGCGCTGAAGGGGAACCTCCGCTATAGCGTCCCTCCGTCGCAGTTTCCGATGATCGTGCAGCCGGGGGAGAGCGTCTCCCTGAGCGTCTGTATCGAGGGATGGGATACCGGGATGGCGTTCGATACGATGATGATCTTTGATGGCTGCGAGCATGTGGACGAATTGATGATGGTGACGCAGGTAGGGGCGCTAACCGGTCTTGGCTCCGACATCTGCAACAATGCGCTTGGCATCGCCACCTTCGCCCCGGCGAAGCGGAACTACCTGACCACGCCGATCCCGAACCCGGCCGGTGCCGCTGTCTCGGTGGATGTAGCGCTGGCCGAGAGGGATATCGTGAACCTGGAGATCTTCGACGCCTCCGGCAATCCGGCCTTCCCGGTGCTGCGGGGCATCGAGCTGTCGGCGGGGATCAGCCGCGTCAGCTTCGACGTCTCCAGGCTCGATAACGGCGCGTATTTCTGCCGCATGCAGACCGCGCGCGGCGAGGTGTTCGTGGAGAAGCTGATGGTGACGCGGTAGCGTTCATCGCGATACGTTGTTGCGGGGATGGAGCGGATGAGAAATTCGTTTCATCCCCGCTTTTTTTATTGCCTGAAATTGGCAATAGAGAAACGGAGGAATGCATTTTTGGATACTTGCAGAGTATCTATTTGCATAATTTGATGATGTGCTGTAAGTTGTTTGCGAGAGGTGCTTCTCTATCGGAAAAATGCGTTCGTACACCATATGATATGCATGGTGAGACATTAGAAGTCTTAGCTTGTCTTCTGAATATCCCCCGCAACAATTCTGGTTCCTTTCAACGGAGGATGTATGCCTCGTTTATGTTGCGCCGTGATGCTTGGTCTCATCACGCTCCTCGTCTCACACTCAATCACCACCGCACAGGTCGGCGTAGCCACGAAGCCCACCAGTGTCGTAATCCAGGATAGCCTGGAGATGTCACTCATCCTTGATGGGGATACAATTCCACCTTCATGGGTATCGCCATCGTATGAATATCTGATGTCGTATGGTTCCACCAGCCAGACCGAATTCACCTTCACCGAGTGCAGGAGGAACGGCGAGCTGCTGAAGCTCCTCTCATGGAATTATGGGCGAAGAGTGCATGCACCTGCCGAGTTGATGTCCTTCAATAGCAGGACCATCAATTTTCTCCTCCACGCTGGCGATACCATCAGCTTCTATCGGGAAATGTCTTGGATCAATCCCAGCGACAGCCGTATGGACACCAACAACTACTATGCTCTCGATACGCTGGAGATGATAACCTATCTGGTAAATGCCGCCGATGGCAGTCCGATGGTGCAGCTTGACAGTATCGGAGTGCTTCCGCGTACCACGCCGGGCATGCCGACCATTTATGGTGCACGGCCGATTATCGCGGTAGTGTCGTATGTAGTGCCACCATCGTTCGATGGTGATTCCGCTCTGGTGGGAATTACCGTCCGGGCTCGTGGCGCCGGCCCTTATCACTTCACCCGTCGTGATGGCATCACCGGCGGACTATCTGAACGGCTGAAGGATGCCTGGTGGCAGGGATATCTGAACGCCTATGGTTCGGTCTATGGGAAGCGGAGTGTCGATGAGTTGATGCAGGTATCCGGCCAGGAGGGAGCGATACTGAAGGTGTCAAGTGCTGCGGGCTCGCCGCGAGATCTGCGGATCGTCTTCAACGGTCCGCATGGTGGAGGATACACCGCCGTTGCGCTCTATAATGAAGCCGGTGAGCTGGTCTTCTATCCGTACAACTCCCGCACGGATGCAACCGAGTCGGAGACAGGATACCGGGTGACCGAAAGCGGGGCGTACGTCGTGACGCTGGCGCACAACGGGAAGATCGTCAAGACGCAGAAGATCATCATCGCACGGTAAGGAGGCACCGATGAACTCAGTAGTGAAGATTGTTCTGCTTGGAGTAATCGCGCAGGTCATCATGCATGCACAGGCCGATGCTCGCGGAGAGATCCCGCCACCGCCGCCATTCCCTGGAGGAAACGCTGGGGACTGGCTCGGTTCCGGCCCGGTGTTCGGATTCGAGCAGCCGAGTCTTGCCAACCCGTGGAAAGGTGGGGGATTGGGTGGAGGTGGTGGCAATGGTGATCCGTATCCTGGCTCCGGGGGCGGGCCTCGCGGGGGCGGGCCTCGCGGCGGCGGGAATGGTGGCTGGGGAGGAGCGTGGTGGGGTCTGGACGGTCCGCTGGGAGGTGGTGGCTGGGGAGGATGGGGCGGCTGGGGAAGCGGGATGGGGCCCGGATCTGGCGGCTTGGGTGTTGACACCGACACCACAAAGAAGGGGCATATCTGGCCCGAAGAG
>JBMDXA010000080.1:0-65988 GCA_048594725.1 Candidatus Kapaibacteriota bacterium | reverse complement strand
CACGCAAAGCCGCGAAGGCGCAAAGGAAGATCTCTTCTTTGCGCCTTCGCGGCTTTGCGTGGGATTCTTCCGGGAGTGCCTACTAGGGGTCCTCAAGTATGATAGTTGCCTTGGATTTTCGATTGAGGAAGAATGATGTGGGGCTTTCCCATGCTAGTGGGCAGATAGTGATGAGGGTAGTTCTCCGGTGTGATGAAGAGTTGATCTCCTGGAGAAGTAACAATCTCTGCGTGATGTGCCTGGTGCCGTAATAGAGCACGAGGACATCACGCATTTTTTGTATACGAGGACTCGGCGATACTTGATCCAGCGGGACGAGATGATGGCACCAATACTATAACACCGGCTACATCATCTTCCCATCAATCGAAAATCCAAAATCGAAAATCCGCTAATATTCCTCGTCGAATCCCCGCTCGAAATACTCGGAGATATCGGCCGAGGCCGCTTCCTCGTCCGGGCCGTTGAACTCCAGGATCAGCTCCGATCCCTGCTCGGCCGCCAGCGTCATCACCCCGATGATGCTCTTGCCGTTGATGCGGAATCCCTCCTTGACGATGGAGAACCCGCACTTGTAGTTGGATGCCTTCTTGACGATGGTCGCGGCCGGCCTGGTATGGAGCCCAGCGCGATTGCGGATCTTGACGCTCTTGACGATCATGCGGCCCAGCTCTGGTATAGGTTTGATGAGGCTCTAAGATAGGAGTTTGCGGCATACTCCGTGAACGAAAGAAACGTTCGCAAAAAATGCTGCGACGCAACCACCGCTTTCGTGTTGATCTCTGTAGGAGCGCTCCTGGAAACCGCAAGCCATTGGAGTGCATCACTGTTCACTAGGGATGAATGCCGGTACAGGGGCACCGCACCGGCGTGCTACCGGAAGACGAGAGAAAAAGAGTATGAAGATTTCTACGAAGATCATGCGTATCGCCCTGGCCGCCCTGGCGATCGTGATGATGACCGCAGGGGGCGCGGTGTCCGCATATGCGCAATTCGAGTTTGACCAGTGTTCCAACACCACGGCATGGGTGCCGGCGGAGATCGAGCTGCCGGGGCAAGGGCTGCACACGGTGACGATGGGGGATGATCTCTATATCATCCATCGCACCGCCAGCCCCGATACCACCGTGCTGGCGCTCTCGAAGTGGGATGGCAGCGTTCTCACCCCGCTCTCCACGTTCATCTGCAAACGGCCGATCGCCCATGCGGCAGCCTATCAGGGCTCCATCTACATCTCCGGCATCTTCACGTCGGTGAATGATATCGCCGGCACTAGCGGGCTGGCCCGATGGGACGGGACGGGGTGGAGCGCGGTTGCCGGAAACCCCTTCTACATCCGGCCGGGACAAGGATGGAGAATGCAGTGGGAGCAGATCTTCGCGATGACCGTCTACAGGGACGAACTCCTCGTCTCCGGATCATTTCTCAGGAGCAATAACATCGAGTCGGCGGGAATCTTCGGATGGAACGGGACGTCGTGGCGGAAGATCGTCGAGGCTTCCGACATCAACGACAGCCTCCAGGTTACCGCCTTCGCCGAGTGGCGGGGGGATCTGTATGTGGGTGGATATTTCAGCCGCATCGGCGGGGTGGAGGCGCATGGGGTGGCGCGGTGGGATGGAACTACATGGTCCATTCCGGGGGATGGCACCGAGAACCTGAGAAGGGTGCTGGAATTGATCGTCTATCAGGACCGGCTCTACGCCATCGGCAATCTCAATAATGCCGTAATCAGCCGCCCGGAGCAGAGCCGCGATTCGCTCGATCTGATGGCCCGCTGGGATGGCACCGCATGGGAACGGATTGCCGATGTGATCCCGAAACAATCTGACGACTTGATAATCCATGTACGTGCGGCTGTCTACAACGGCGAACTCTACATCATGGCGCAGTCGTTTCGAAATGGTCCGCTCGGCCGCCGCTTCGACGGATCACGCGGCGAGGCGATAGCGCAACCGAACGATAAGGCGAACTTCATGATCGAATATCGCGGGGGCCTGTATATGGGGGGGAAATTCACGGGCTCCTGCGGGATGGGGCTCGGGCATTTCGCGCAGCTCTGCACCCCGCTGGATTGCTTCGGTATCTCCGGGCAGGTCCGGAATGATCCCTCCGGCGACTGCACCGATTCGCTCGCCGCCGGGGGGCTTCCCGGACGGATCGTACGGCTTGTTCCGGGGGATCGCTACGCCGTCACCGACAGCAACGGCTATTACCGGATCTATGCTCCGGTCGGGGAATATTCGCTTGGCCTCCTTCCGGTTCGCCACTGGAACCAGCTCTGCCCTCCGGCCGGAACCGGCTGGGATGTGGCGGTTAGCACACCAAGCGGATCGGTGCGGAAGAACTTCGTGACGGCGGCGATACCGGGGCGGCATGATCTGGCCGTGAGCGTGGCCGGCGGGCGGCTGCGGCGGTTCATGAACACGGACTATACCATCCGGTGCACCAATCTGGGCACCACGGTCATCCCCGCTACTACGGTTCGCTTCGAGTTCGATTCCAGACTGGGGCGTCCCTCGCCAGCCCCAGCGGCCTCGCGCGCGGGGAACGGATGGATGGAGTGGGATCTGACGGGCGTGCCTCCGGCGGGAAGCCACATCTTCAGGATAGCGTTCGGTGTTCCGGGGAATATCAGCGTCGGAACCATGATCTGCGCCTCGGCGGCGGCCGAACTGACGGGGGATGTGGTGCCGGATGATAATCGTGATACCGTCTGCACGGTCGTCATCGATAGCTACGATCCGAACGATATGGCTGTCTCCCCGGCGGGACCGGGAAACAACGGCCACATCTCCGTCACCGACTCGCTGCTCACCTACACGGTGCGTTTCCAGAACACCGGAACCGATACCGCGTTCCGGGTGGTGGTAGTCGATACGCTCACCTCCACCCTCGACCTGACGTCGCTGCGGCTGGGCGCGGCAAGCCATCCATTCACCTTGAAGATCCGGGACGGCGGCGCGCTGATCTTCATCTTCGATGACATCGATCTTCCGCACAAGAAGATCAACGACGAGGGAAGCCAGGGGTACTTCCGGTTCAGCATCGGCATGAACGGCAGGCCCCGGCCCAACACGCGGATCTCGAACCGCGCGCAGATCTATTTCGATTACAACGACCCGATCACTACCAATACAGTGGTCTCAACGGTCGTGGAAACACCGGTCAGTTCCGTGGAGTCCGGCAGCCTCGGTGATGCTTCCGATACCGGTGTGCGGGTCTTTCCGAACCCGGCGCATGGCGCGGTCTACCTGCGCGGCCCGATCGTGCAGGGGAGCGTGGTGGAAGTGCGGAACATGCTGGGCGATCTGGTGCTGGCCTCGCGCTACGAGCGCCCCGGCGATGCGGAGATAGATCTGGAAGGTCTTCCAGCGGGCAAATACCTGCTGAACGTGCAGACTCCGGCGGGACGCGAGGCGCATACGATCACCCTGGTGCGGTAAATCGGATATCGCGAATCGTCCCGAACAAGGGGAGCCGTCCGGTGCTGGCGGCTCCCCTTCGTGTTATCCGCATGGAATAAACAGTATTGCTCTCGCTTCTGTTCTTCTGTTCGCGCGGAGTTCTGCTCCGTGCGAGGTGATGGCACCGAGGGTCGCGGAGTCAAACTCGACGACAACATCATATGGATGATCCCTCCCTATCAAAGAAAAACGGGAAGAGCACCAACGTCTCTCCCCGCCAATCGAAAATCGGAAGGCAACTATCTACTTGAGGGCCCTGAGTAGGCACTCCTGGAAGAATCCCACGCAAAGCCGCGAAGGCGCAAAGAAGATGTCGTTCTTTGCGCCTTCGCGGCTTTGCGTGATGCATCTGGTATGGTTAGTCTCTGCCCGTCAATCGAAAATCCAAAATCGTAAATCGAAAATCCCTAATGTGCCTCATACCAGTTGGCACCCACGCCGGTCTCCACCACCAGCGGAATTTCTCCAAGCTGGTACGCACCCTCCATCTTCTGCTTGACGAACGCGGCCAGATCGTGGATGATATCCTCCGGCGCCTCGAACACAAGTTCGTCGTGCACCTGGAGGAGCATATTGGCCCGCGGGAATTTCTCCGGCATTTCCCGGTGGATATCGATCATCGCCAGCTTGATGATATCGCTGGCGGTTCCCTGGATCGGCATGTTCACCGCCGCGCGCTCCTCGCCGGAGCGCACCGCCTGGTTGGGGGCCAGAATATTCGGATAATATCTGCGCCGTCCGTTCAGCGTGGCGGTATATCCCTTGGTGCGCGCCATTTCCATGGTGCTTGTGATATATTCCTGCACGCCCGGATATTTCTGGAAATAGGTCGTGATAAGATCCTTCGCCTCCTTCTGCGGGATCTTCAGGCGGCGGGCCAGGCCGAACGCGCCGATGCCGTACATGATCCCGAAGTTCACCTCCTTGGCCTTGCGGCGCATGTTCCCGGTAACCTCCTCCTTCGGCACGCCGAACACGTTCATGGCGGTTGCCATATGGATATCGAAATTCTCCTTGAACGCGCGCACCAGCGCATCATCGCCGCAGACATGCGCCATGATCCGAAGCTCGATCTGCGAATAGTCGGCGGAGAGGATAAGACCGTTCGGGATGCCCGCCACGAACGCGCGGCGGATCTCGCGCCCTATCTCGCTGCGGATCGGGATGTTCTGAAGGTTCGGGTTGTTCGATGAAAGCCGTCCGGTGGCGGCCACCGCCTGGTTGTAGCTGGTGTGCACGCGGTTGGTCTTCGGGTTGATGAGGCTCGGCAGCGCATCCACATAGGTGCTCTTCAGCTTCATCGCCTGGCGGTACTCCAGGATCTTCTCCGGCAGCGGATGCAGCGCCGCAAGCTCCTCCATCACGAACTGGTCGGTGCTGTAGCCGGTCTTGGTCTTCTTCTTGGTTGGAAGCTTCAGCTTCTCGAACAGTATCTCGGCAAGCTGCTTGGTGGAGCCCACATTGAACGGCTCCCCGGCCAGCTCGTGGATCTCCAGCTCCACCCGCGCTGCGGATTCCTCCAGGCTTCTGGAGATATCCTTCAGCGAGGGGACGTCGATATAGACGCCGCAATGCTCCATGTTCGCCAGCACCTCCACCAGCGGAAACTCGAACCGGGATGCCACCTCCAGCAGGTTCTCCTTTTCCAGGGCATCGCGCAGCTTGTGATACAGCTGAAGGGTCACGTCGGCATCCTCGGCGGCGTACTCGGCAACGGTATCCAGATCCACATCGCGCATGGTGAGCTGCCCCTTGCCGCGCGGGCCGATCAGCTCCGTGATGGAGACCGGCTTGTAGCCCAGGAAGCGGAGAGAGAGGTCGTCCATGTTGTGCTCCCGGGTGGAGTCCAGCACATAACTCCCCAGCATCGAATCGAACAGGAGGGGGCGTACATGAACGCCGTGATCCAGCAGGATCACCATATCGTACTTGGCGTTCTGCCCGGTCTTCGGCAGGTCGGGGCTCTCCAGGATCGGCGTCAGATGGCGGAGCACGGTCTCCAGCGGAAGTCCCTCGGTGGCCTTGCGCACCCCTTCCATGGCGAAGAGCGAGCCATCCTCCTGGAGCGTCCGCACCTCATCGTTCGCCACCGGCACGTAGAACGCCTCCGACGGGGTTATCGCCAGGGAGACGCCGATCACGTTCGCCACCTGCCAGTCCAGCGCATCGGTCTCCAGATCGAACGAGAGCACCGGCCCGGCCTTCAGGTGCTCCACGAGCGCGGCGAGCTGCTCCTCGGTACGGACGATGGTATAGGTATGGGGCACATCGGCGATGGTCTTCGCCGGCCCGAAATCGAACGAGAGCGCATCGTTCTCCGGGAGTGCCGGGGCATCGGCGAACGCCCCGCGCTCCTGCGCCTCCTCGTCGGGATCGGAGCCCGTGGGGGCATCGGCGTTCTTCGGTGCCTCCTCGATAGCGGCCATGATATCGTTCCCGGTGGGGATATGCTTGTAGCGGGAGAGAAGCGATTTGAATCCCAGCTCATCGTACACGCGCACCAGCGCGGCGGTATCGGGAGGGTCCAGATGCAGCTGCTCGAACGAGACCTCCACCGGCGCATTCACATCGATGGTGACGAGCTGCTTGGAGAGGAACGCGTTATCCTGGTTCTCCAGCAGTTTCTTCTTCACCCCCGGCTTCGGCACGCGCTCGATATTCTCGTACAGGTTCTCCACGGTACCGAACTCCTGGATCAGGGGGATGCCGGTCTTCTCGCCGATCCCCTTGACTCCCGGCACATTGTCGGAGGTATCGCCGATCAGCGCCAGCACATCGATCACCTGTTCCGGCGTCACGCCGAACTTCCTGTGCACTCCCTGGATATCGACGATCTCCTCCGGGATGCCCGGCTTGGAGGGGCGGTAGATGAAGATCCGGTCGCTGACCAGCTGGAAGAAATCCTTGTCCGGGGTGACGCAGTAGACCTCGTAGCCCTCGCGCTCGGCGCGGCGGGCCAGGGTGCCTATCACGTCGTCGGCCTCGTAGCCGGGCACTTCCAGGCAGGGGATATGATACATGCCCACGATCTCCTTGACCCGCCTCAGCTGCGGCACCAGATCCTCCGGGAAGGCCGCGCGGTTGGCCTTGTACTCGGCGAACTGCTCGTGGCGGAAGGTGGGGCTGCTGCTATCCCATGCCACGGCTATCAGGTCCGGCTTGTGCTGTTCCAGCAGCCTGACCAGCGCCGAGCAGAAGGCGAACGTGCCGCCGGTGGGCTCTCCGGATTTGGTGGTGAGCGGGGTGGAGATCAGCGCGAAATACCCCCGGAAGAGTATCGCCATGCCATCGATCAGATAGAGACGTTTGGGTGCGGACATACGAGCGTAGATAGAGAAATAGAGACTGTAGAGACGAATGAACATCCCCCGTGCGTGCCGTCAGCCGGCCGCCGCCTGCGAACGTTGCAAGATAATCGAACGGAGGGAAAGGGAGGAGATTACTCCCTCCCGCTTCCATCCTCATGTTCGTGCTGCATGTCTCTTCCCATCAGTTCCATCGGTATGGCGCCACCGTAGATATCGGAAGGGACAGAGGCATTGCCCGGCTTCCGTCTGCCGGCCTGCTTCCACTCCCATGCGGCGAGCGATTCTCCGGGAGCCAGCCGGATACCTCCCTGGGCTCGTACCACACTGTGCACCGGCTCAAGCCACCGTATGCAGCCGCTCATCCGGTAGACGCTGTCGATGCGTTCGGCGAATCCGGGAAGCGCGCGCGCGAAGAGGGCGGTATCGGTATAGCGCAGTCCGGCAAGGCCGTAGAGCTGGCCGGCCGTGGCACCTTCGCGGATGAGCCGGGTGAAAAGCTCCGGGGCGTCCGGCTGTTGTGCCAGTGCGCGGAAGGCGATCGCCTCTCGCGTGGGATAGATCATCCCGCCGAGCGCATCGGAGAACAGAGGGGTGCAGCGCAGGAATTCGAATGCGCCGTTTCGCGTGGCCGCCATGCTGTCGGAGATATCATAGGGAGGCGTATGCGGACAGGGCTGCTGGTTCCTTTCGGCGGCCGGGATCGGCGGGGGCGGAGGTTCCGGGGCAACACATCCGTGCAGAGCGCAGAGCAGAAGAAAGAGCAGAACCAGCGGTGAGCGGTATACGTTCATGGAATCATAATGTGTTCTGGAGTCCATGGTAGTAAATGCTATCGATGCTTGCGGTTCTGAATGAGCTTCACTCAATTGAACTCCGCTCTGGAACATGCCATTATCGGTGCGATCGATATTGGGCCGCCATGGATTATCCCTATCATCAATTCTCTATCACATTCCGAGGGAACGAACCGCTGTAGATATCATCGCCGATGGGGTCCTGCCATGTGCCGGGGGGTGGAGGCTCATCCGGCTTCTTCGCCACCTGCGACACCGGGCGCTTCCAGGCGAAACAACCCATGGACGACTCCACGCTATCGGTGCTCGCCAGGAAGGCGGGGAGCTCGCGGGCGAAGAGAACGGTATCGACCATACGCAATCCGGCGAGGCCGTAGATCTGGCCTGCGCGTGATCCCTCTCTGATGAGCCGGGTGAAGAGTTCCGTGGCGTCCGGCTGCGCCAGCAGGGTGCGGAAGGCAGCTCCCTTTGGAAATGAGATCGACCCTCTGCCGCCGCCGCTGCCGATACCGTACGCCGTCCGGAAATACTCGAATGCGCCGTCCCGGTTGGCGGCCACACTGTCGAGGATGCGGTACTCTTCCATCCTCCTGGCGCGTGCCGCTTCATATTCGGCATCCGATATGGAATCCCATATCATGCATCCGTGCAGGCCGCACAGGAGAGGGAGGGCAAAAAGAATAGAAAAGATTTTTCCGTAGGAGGGCATGGCATTTCTCCGGGTAGTATTCCGATGTGTATTGAACTACACGCCATTCCTCCCGGTTGTTACCGGCGGAGAGCCGGAACGCCACCGCCCGCTCAGAACATGGTGTTGTCGTTGGCGGAGGTCTCCGGGATGGCCTGCAACACATCCCAGTGCTCCAGGATTTTTCCATCGTCGTTCAGGCGGAAGATATCGATGCCGGCCCAGTCGCTATCACCGGGCCACTGCTGGTAGCAGTGCAGCACCACGAAATTTCCCTCTGCGATGGCGCGCTTGAACTCCACATGCTTGCCGGGATATTCGGCGGCCATCCGGATAAAATATTCGATGAACGCCTCCTTGCCGTCTCCCACGGCGGGATTATGCTGGATATACTCGGCTCCTCCATAACGCTCCATCGCCTCGGCCGGCCTGCACTGATTGAACATCATGTCGTAGAATTCCATCACGTTGTTCTTGTTCCGTTCCAGACGTGTATCCATTGGGGAATTTTAGATTTTAGATTTTGGATTTTCGATTGGGGAAAAGGGGGCGATTCTCGATTGACGATTTTGGATTTACGATTGACGATTTGTGGGATGGGACGGAGCAGGGTTTTTTGAAGGCTGGAAGAGAAACGGGATGAATGATTCTGCTATCGCTGTTCCCGGCGGCGGAGCAGGCGGATTATTCCCCAGGCCGCCAGGAAAGCCCCCAGGAAAAATGCCGTGTCCACCAGAAATGCGCCGGTGCTGAACCGGTCCTCTCCGGTGATGCCGGTCATGAACCCCACGCTCCCCACCGGTGAGACCGATGTTCCATCCTCCAGATAGGGGAGCGGCCAGCCGCCGGTCACCACCGTGACGGTATCGAAGCCCGGCCCCGTTCCCTCCACCAGAACCGGATCGGAGCCCATACGCTGGTACAGGCTGCCGGAAAGCGCGGCCAGAGCGAGCGATACCATCAGCATCGAAACCACTATCACAAGCCTGTTCATCGATAGGGGGAGTTAGATATGAGAGAGAGGCGGGGGAGAGCACCGCCTACCCGGAGACCGCGTGATCGGCCAGAAGCTTTTTCAGGACGGTGGGCTCCACCGGCTTCAGAAGATGATGATCGAACCCGGCCTCGCGCGAGCGGCGGCGATCCTCCTCCTGTCCCCATCCGGTGAGCGCTATCAGAAATATCCCCCTGCCCCATTCCTCTTCGCGGATGCGTTTCGCCACATCGTAGCCGTTCATGCCGGGCATGCCGATATCCAGAAGAATCACATCGGGGCGGAACTCCTCTGCCGCCGCCAGCGCCGCCACGCCGTCGTTGGCGATGCGGGTCTCGTTGTGCAACAGTCTGAGCATCATCGCCATCGCGAGCGCGGAGTCCTGGTTATCGTCCACCACCAGAATGCGCGATCCCGCCGCAGCCTCCGGCCGGGCGTTCTGTTCGGTGCCGTTGCCGGCGCGCGGCAGAGCCGGCACCACCGGGATGCGGACGATGAACTCGCTGCCGGTGCCATAGCCCTCGCTGCGGGCCTCCACGGTTCCGCCATGCATCTCGGTAAGCCGTTTCACCAGCGTAAGCCCTATCCCCAGTCCCCCGTACGCCTTCTCCAGCGATCGATCCACCTGCGTGAACATCTCGAAGACCTTCGGGAGCATCGATGGCGGGATGCCGATGCCGTTATCCTTGATGGAGATCTCGGCCTGGCCGTCCCGCTGCTCCACGGCCAGCCGGATACGCCCCCCATGTTCGGTATACTTGGCGGCGTTGTTCAGCAGGTTTGAGAACACCTGTGCAAGCCGCGTCATATCGGCCTCCACGGTTATGCCATCCAGCGGCACATGTACGGTGAAGTGGTGCCCGGCGGCCTCGATGAGGGGGCGGCTGGTTTCCACGGCATTGCGTATCACATCGGCCAGCTCCACCCGTTCCATCCGGAGTTCCAGGCGGTTGCGGCTGATACGGCTCACATCCAGCAGATCGTCTATCAGGCGCACCATCTGCTTCAACTGCCGCTCCATCATCCCCCGCACCTGTTGTATGTTGGGATCGTCGTTGCCGGCCATGTTCATCAGTTCCAGGCCGCTGCGGAGCGGGGCCAGGGGATTGCGCAGCTCGTGGGCGAGCGTCGCCAGGAACTCGTCCTTCAGACGGTCGGCCTCCTTGAGCGCATTCAGCGCCAGCGTCCGGTCGGTGATATCACGGAAATAGATCGCCAGTCCACCATCCTTCGCCGGGTAGCAATCCACCTCGAACCATCGTCCCCACGGCTCGTAGAAGTTCTCGAACCGGTGGGGCGCCCGTTCGTTCATGGCCCCCCGGAACTCTTCTTCGATTCTGGTGCCGACAGACCGGGGGAAGACTTCCCACTGGGTTTTTCCATACAGATCCTCCCGCCGCATACCGTAGATCTTTTCGGCCTCGGCGTTCACATACGTGAACCGGAACTCCCGGTCCAGCGCGATGAAGCCCTCGGTGATGCTCTCCAGCACATTGGTGGTTTCGGCCTTCAGTTCCTCCTCCCGCCGCATCGCATCGCGGCGGGCTCTGGAGAGCGCCAGGGTACCGCTGACACGTGCCATCAGTTCGCGCGCGCTGAACGGTTTGATCAGATAATCATCGGCACCGGCCTCCAGCCCCTCCACACGGGCCTCCTCACCGGCTCTGGCCGAGAGCATGATAACCGGCAGAGACGCCGTGCGGGGATCGTCCCGCAGGGCCTTGAGCAGCCCGAACCCATCCAGGTTGGGCATCATCACATCGGTGACCACCAGATCGGGCCGGTGTTCGGCGATGGCCCTGAGCGCCTCCTGTCCGTCGGCAACGGGCACCACCTGATAGTTGGAGGCGAGGAGCCGCTGCACGTAATCGCGCATATCGGCGTTGTCGTCGGCAAGCACCACGGTAGCGCCCGGCTCGCCGGACTGGGGGGCATGGAGCATCGCGGTGGATTCCCCGCCCGGAAGTGCGAATGCGCTCTCCGCGCCGGAGCGTTCATCCGGAAGCCAGCGCAGCGCCTCCTCCACGAACGGATTGCTGCCGAGGGCGGTGGAGGCAAGCGTGCGGGTACCTCCTATCCGGTCGGCCGGGAGATGATTTCTGCCCAGCGGAATCCGGACGGTGAAGGTGCTTCCGGCGCCGTAGGTGCTCTGTACCTGGGTGGTTCCTCCATGAATCCGTACCAGTTCCTGCACCAGCGTAAGCCCGATGCCGGTGCCCTCCTGGGTTCGGCCGCGCGCCCCTTCAACGCGGTGGAACCGGTTGAAGATGTTCGGCAGCTCGGTCTCCGGGATGCCGGTTCCGGTATCCTCCACCACCAGCAGGGCCGATCCGTTCTCGGCCCGCACCTTCACCCGGATCTCCCCCTGCAGGGTGTACTTGAAGGCGTTGGAGACAAGGTTCAGGACGATCTTCTCCCACATGTCGCGGTCCACGAAGGCCGGTTCAGGCAGGGTGTGCACATCGATGATGAGCCGCATGCCCGCCTTTTCCACGGCGGCCCGGAAGACGCTTGCAAGCTCCGCGGTGTACTCCGGCAGGTCCACCGGCTCGTAGACCGCCTGCACGCGCCCGGCCTCGATGCGGGAGAAATCGAGCAGGGTGTTCACAAGCTTCAGAAGCCGCTGGCCGTTGCGGCGAACAATGCTCAGCAGCTCCGTGTTCTCCTGGCTCAGATCGTCTTCGGCGTGGGAGAGAACGTCGTCGAGCGGGCCGAGCATCAGGGTGAGGGGCGTTCTGAACTCGTGGCTGACGTTGGAGAAGAAGGTGGTCTTGGCGCGGTCGAGCTCGGCCAGCGCCTCGGCGCGGGTGCGTTCCTCCTCGTAGGCCTGGGCATTGGCGATGCTGGCGGCTATCTGCGCGGCGGTCAGATCGATGAACCTGCTATAGTTGTCATCGAAGAGCCGGAACGGGTTCAACCCCGCTATCAGGATGCCCGCCTTGCCGGTCTGGCCGGAGGGGGCTATCGGAACGGCGACGGCCTGATGCGGGGGGCGCCCGGCGGGGCCCTCCGGAAGCTCGCCTGCTATTGCGCTCAAGTCGGAGATCAGATTGGTGCGATGAGTTTCTATCACCTCCATGAACGGCCAGACCGAGCTATCGCCGAACGCCACCGATTCCGGCGCGGCCGGGTGCCCCGGCTCTATGCCGGACGTCCCGGCAAGGAGGAGGCGCCCCTGGTCCGGATCGATCAGATAGATCATCGCGAACGGGATGTCGTGGGGATTGCTCTGCAGGCAGCTGGCGCTCAGGCGGCAGGCCTGGTCGAACGTGCGTGCGTCGGCGGTTTTGGCGGCAAGCTCGCGCAGCAGTGCAAGCTGGCGCTCGCCGATGATGCGCTCGGTATCCTCGGAGTTGGCGCAGATGATCCCCCCGGTGCCGCCGTGATCGTTCGGGATGGGGCTGTAGGAGAAGGTGTAATAGGTCTCCTCCGGATATCCGTTCCGCTCCATGATAAGGAGCAGCCCTTCGTCGTAGGTGCCCTCGTTCTTGACCATCACCGACTCGGCCCTGGGGCCTACCTGATCCCAGATCTCCCGCCAGACCTGGGTGGCCGGCTGCCCGAGCGCTTCCGGGTGTTTCCCTCCCACGATCGACTTGTAGGCGTCGTTGTAGAGGTTGATGAGATCCTTTCCCCACCAGACGAACATCGCCTGCCGGGAGGTGAGCATGATGCGCACGGCGGTCTTCAGGCTCTGCTGCCACGATTCCGGAGGGCCGAGCGATGTCTTCGACCAATCCATCTCCCGCATGCGGGCTCCCATTTCGCCGCCGCCGAGAAGGAAGTCCACGGAGGAATTATACGATGATGACACCGGCTGGTTCTCTGGTCGGTTCGTATTCATGGATTCGGAATCTGTTGCAAAACTGAAGCCCCGTTCGATCCACGCAGGGACACAAATGTTGTGCCCGGCAGAATCACCGGCTCGCCATCATCACGCGTTGTCCGCGCGGAAGCGGATCATGGCCGTTGCGATGCGGGGGGACTGTATCTCAGGCACCGATGCCGAAAAATGGAGTGAGATAGTCCAAGGGCTCTTCCGAGTATCGCATCCCCGCGCGCCGCATGGCATCGAGTGCGGATCGGGAGAATAATTTCATTCCGGTTTCAGCGAGCTCGTTGATTATTCCGGGCTGGTAGTCCGGGGCGAGGATCTGCGGGTACGAGACTATTGCTCCCACCTCGATCCCGACGAAATTGTTCCAGGATTTCCCTGCTGCTCTGTCCAGCAGTTCCGCCTTCTCGTTGATCCGTATATCCCCGCCGAGCCGGCGAAGCAGTTCCACCAATCCGCGATCGAAGAACTGATAGGCCGGGCTTGATACGATGAGTGTATCGTCCGGAATGGACTTCGGCTCCACGATCAGATAGGTGGAGGATACTCTGTGAAGCAGAAGGTGACACGGCGCGATGATTCCAGCCCGCTGTTGCAGGGCTTCAAACCGATCCGTGTATCGCTCCTCCATTATCGCTCCTTCGCCGGCATCTCCCCGAAGTCCTCGGCATAACGGGGCGACAGGGTGCCGAACAGCTTATCCCACAGCAGGGTATAAAATCCGAAATTATAGCGTTTGTCCCCATGATGCTGCGCATGGAAGGTGCTGGTGGAAACATAGTTCAGCAGAGGCAGGTTCCGCCAGGATTTCGGGAACGGCTCCACGCCGAGATGCCCTATCACACCGAACAGCACGTTCAGTGCCAGATACACGGACATCCCCAGCCACGACGAATCGTAGACGCAGATGAACAGCAGCCAGAGCGCCCCGAAGCTGATGGCCTCGAAGGGGTTCAGCACGAACAGGGTGAGCGGGCGGGGGCGGTCGTAGCGATGGTGGGTCTTATGAAGCAGCGGATACAGACCTCCTATATGGGCGATGCGGTGAAGGACGTACATCGCCAGATCCATCACCAGCAGAAGCACCAGAACATCGAGCCATGCCCGGAGCCCGGTATCGGTCCGGAACCGGATGATCCCCTCGCGCCACAGCCACCAGCCGGCCAGGGTGGTAGCGGTGTTCAGCAGAACCGTGGTGACGGTCAGGATGATCTCCAGCGATTCCAGCTTCTCCGGAGCATGCGTTACCGGCCGGTGACGGAACATCGCCACCAGCAGATGGCCGAGGAGCACCGCCAGGAGGAAGACGATGACGTTCTCCGCCAGCAGCAGGCCGGCCATGCTGGCGGGATCGAGGTTCCGGAGCGTGTCGGTCAGGTCCATTTTCGATTGACGATGTACGATTGACGGGGGAGGAGGCATTGCATGGTCCGCTCTAACGCTCCGCGTTATGCATGCGGTGCGTCTATGGAATCCGCTGACTACTGATCGCGGACCTCCTCCCCCAATCCAAAATCCAAAATCTAAAATCGAAAATTCCCCGTCAATCCCTACACCGTCCGTTCCTTCCACTTGCCGCGCCGGAACGCGATGCCGCTGACCACCGCCAGCGTGGAGAAGGCGATGGTGATAGCCAGGAACACGCCATGCGGCCCCATCTTGAAGGTGACCGCCAGCAGGTACGCCAGCGGTATCTCCCAGAACCAGAAGATCACCAGGTTGATGATCGTCGGGGTGAAGGTATCGCCGGCGCCGTTGAACGACTGCGTGAAGACCATGCCGTAGGCGTAGAAGAGGAAGCCGCAGGCGACGATCCGGAGCGCGTCCACGCCGTAGGCGATCACCTCCGGATCGGCCGCGAAGATCCGGATCACCGGCTCGGCGAACAGAACGAACGCGACGCCGGTGGTGCCCAGGAAGATCAGGTTGTACAATCCTGCCCGCCACACCGACTGCTCGGCGCGTTCCGGCTTGCCGGCGCCCAGCGCCTGTCCCACCATCGTGGCGGCGGCGTTGCTCATCCCGAACGAGGGGAGAAGCGCGAACATCACCACGCGCATGGCGATGGTGTAGCCGGCCAGCGCGCTGCTGCCGAAATCCGAGATGATGCGAACCAGGCCCACCCAGCTCGCCATGCCGATAAACACCTGAAACGCGCCGGAGGCCGAGAGCCGCGCGATCCGTTTCAGCAGATCGGGATCGAACCGCAGATGCTGGCGGCCGATGGTGACGCGCGATCCCGGACGGAACAGGAGCGATAGCGCGAACAGCGCTCCCACCGAGCGCCCGATGGTGGTTGCCACGGCCGCGCCGGTAACCCCCATCTCCGGGAACGGTCCCACGCCGAAGATGAGGCAGGGACCGAGAATGATATTGATGGCGTTGGCAAGCACCAGCACCCGCATGGCGATCACCGCGTCGCCGGCGCCACGGAAGATGGCGTTGACCAGAAACAGGAGCAGGATGGAAATGTTCCCTCCCAGCATCACCTGCATGAACGGCGTGCCGGCGGCCACCACTCCCGGCGAGCCCCCCATCAGCTCCAGCAGGCGGGGGGCCAGCGCCACTCCCGCAATTCCCATCGCTACCGAGAGCACCACTCCCAGCCCTATCGACTGCACCGCCGCGCGGGCCGCGCCGT
The DNA here is from genome assembly GCA_048594725.1 of Candidatus Kapaibacteriota bacterium. Classification (GTDB taxonomy): domain Bacteria; phylum Bacteroidota; class Ignavibacteria; order OLB7; family OLB7; genus JAFDZV01. The sequence continues at coordinate 50,261 of JBMDXA010000080.1, read as the reverse complement.
CGCGGTCCCCCTCGCCGATACGCCGTGCCACCGTGGCCGTGGCGCCGATACCGATCCCCATGGCGATGGCATAGACCAGCGTGAGCATCGATTCGGTGAGCCCCACCACGGCCACCGCATCGGCGCCGAGCTTTGCCACGAAGAAGACATCCGCCACCGCGAAGATGCTCTCCATGAGCATCTCCAGCACCATCGGAATGGAGAGGAAGAAGATGGCCTTGTCCACTCGCCCTTCGGTGTAGTCACGTTCGGAGCCGCGAATCGCCTCCATGATCGTTCCCCACACCGATTCCGGCTCCGCCGCTGCGGTTTTCGTCGGTTCCAACCGTTCCATAATTTCTGATCCTGTCTTCGTACATGATAATAGCCGCCTGGCGCGGTCATGCGGCGGGGGAACCGCATTCATCTCTCCGGGAAAACCCCCGGGAGAGATTTTTCGGGGGGCAAAAGTAGGCAATCGGACTGAACCGGCATTGTAAGGAATGTTATAAAAATACCCTATACCTTTACGTTGAAACAAGAACGGCGATCCGCCGGAAAAAGTTCGCGCAATAACGATGAAATAATCCTGCGCAGAGCGTGGCGTTTATCGTGCGCTCCCCTCACCGATGATCGCTGCCGCCTGTATAAGAGCGGTACATTCGGGAGGGGACCATACAAGAATGGAAACGGTATGGCGTTACCTGGTGAGGTCCGGCGGGATCTACAGAAAGAGGGGAGCGAGCGATCAACGGAGCTCATCCCTATCCGGCTCGCATCCGTACAACGATGGCTCAACGTATCCGGCCCGGCCGATGGTCCCTCTCTCCACCCATCAACCGGAATCTTATTCATCATAGCAGTATAGAGCACATATGAAAAGGCGTAGTCTGTTGAAAGCGGTAGGAGCGCTCGGTATCGGCGCGATGGTGCCGGCGGGGGCGTTGAAGGCAAAGGAACAGGGGGAGAATGCCGCCATTCCCCAGGGGGTGGATTGCGTGCTGATCCCGCAGGAGACCGAGGGACCATACTCGCTCGATCTCAGCGGCACTGCCGCGATATTCCGGCAGGATATCACCGAGGGGCGCACCGGCATCCCGCTGGACCTGACGCTGACGGTGGTGAACATCAACGACAACTGCAAACCGGTCTCCAACGCGAGGTTCGATATCTGGCACTGCGACAAGGACGGCGTCTATTCCGGCTACTCGCAGCCGGGGGCCAATACCGTGGGGCAGACGTTCATGCGGGGGATTCAGATGACCGATGCCAGCGGGCAGGTGAAGTTCCATACGATCTATCCCGGCTGGTACAGCGGCCGCATCACCCATATTCATTTTCAGGTGTTCATGGGCTCCGTGCTGAAGGCCACCTCGCAGATGGCCTTTCCGGACAGCCTCAACACCGAGGTATACAACACGCCGCTGTATGCGGGGCATGGGCAGAACAGGTCGGTGCCGAACAATGCGGCCGATATGGTCTTCAGTTCGCCGGCCGGGAGCCTCCAGTACGAGATGCTGGCGATAGCTCCCAACGCCGGCACCGGCGGCTACGATGGCTCCCTTACGATCGGTCTTGCGGCGCCGGTGGCGGGACTCGTCACGCTGGAGCCGGAGACCGGCGGGCAGTTCGTGCTCCGGCAGAACGTCCCGAACCCGTTCAGAAAGGGAACCCGGGTGGGCTTCTCGCTGCTTCAGGCATCCCGAGCGGAACTGGTGATCTACGATATGAGCGGCAGGGAAATGCTCCGCCTGTTCGACGGCCGCCTGGAATCGGGGGAGCACAGCATGGAGTGGAACGGCACGGCCGCCGGTGCGCGCGTGCCTTCGGGAAATTATCTCTTCCAGCTCACCGTGGAGAACGGCTCCGGACAGTTCCGGCAGAGCAAGGTGATGACGGTGGAGTGAGGGATTTTCGATGGGAAGAATGTTCGTGGTCCGTCGTCAGTAGTCAGTGGTCCGTCGCCGCTATAGCGGAAGCGCACGGATATCCGGTAGATTCATTTCTAACGGCCACGGACTACTGACAGCGGCCGCAGGCCGCGCACGGACCACGGACCACTCTTCATCACTGTCCTGTCATCCCGCCATCGCCGCGATCGCGGCGCTCTCCTCCCGCTGCAACCGGAATTCCCCTGCGCGCCTCACCTCACCGGCCAGCCGCGCGTTCCTGGCGCCCACGATGGTGCCGGTCACCTCCGGACGCCGGAGCGTCCAGGCGATGGCCGCCTCGCCCGGCGTACGCCCGTGCCGTGCGGCAACCTCCCGCAGCTTCCCGGCCAGCGCCAGATTGCGCGTGAGCCTGGGTTCCTGAAACTCGGCGTCGTTGCGGCGCCAGTCGCTCTCCGGCAGATGTGCTATGCGCTCGCGGGTCATCGCGCCGGCCAGCATGCCGGAGGCCATGGGGGAGTAGGCTATCACGCCGATCCCTTCCTTCCGGCAGAAGGGGAGGATCTCCTCTTCGATCTCCCGGCTCAGCAGGGAATAGGAGGGTTGCAGCGATGTGACCGGCGCGATCTGCTGCGCCATCCGCATCTGCTCCACGTTCCAGTTGGAAAGCCCTATCCAGCGCACCTTCCCTTCCCGTTGCAACGCCGCCATCGTCTCCCATCCCTCGCGGTCCTCATCCCGGTTGCCGGTGGGCCAGTGGATCTGGTACAGGTCTATGGCCTCCACGCCGAGCCGCCGCAGGCTCTGCTCGCACTCCTCCCGCACCGACTCGGCGGTCAGAGCGTGGCGGACGTTCCCCGCCTCGTTCCATCGCAGGCCGCACTTGGTGAAGATGTAGGGACGCTCTCCCGGCCATTCCCGTACCGCGCGGGCCACCAGCTCCTCGGAATGTCCCAGCCCGTAGACCGCCGCGGTATCGATCCAGTTCACCCCCATATCGAGCGCCTGGTGTATGGCTTCGATGGCCCCCTGGTCATCCTGCGGTCCCCACCCGTAATCCCATCCGGGGCCGCCGATGGCCCACGAACCGAATCCGATGGGGGTGATGGAGAGATCGGAATTGCCGAGCGTACGAGTCTGCATATGGTGAAGAATATTCTGTCTGGTTGCTGGAAAAAAGTATCTGCTCCGGCCATGCCGGCGGCTGTATATCGCATCATCATCCGTGCCGGGAGATGTTCGTGCAGGATGATGGCGGCGTACACCCCTGGAACCTGCCGCCGTGGGGCGGTTTTCAGAACGGGTGCAGCGCGGCGAACGCATACAGCGCCGTAAGGCCGATGAACAGCGCCGTAAGCGCGTGATAGCCCAGCCGCAGCCACCACGTGCCGAGATGCTCTCCCACATCGAAGATCCCCTGAAGCACCAGGCGCACCCCCCAGAAGACCGCGATATACGCGCAGACCCCCCGGCCCAGCCCTCCGCCGGCGGCCAGTTCCGGGGCGTTGAACAGACTGAGCAGGGCGAATGCGATGATGGAGATGACGACATAGCCCCCGTATACCCAGTACATCTGGCGATGCAGGCGCGGGAGCACCGCCAGATCCTCCTTCCACTTCAATTGAAAGGGGACAAGCGAGGAGGCGATCAGCACCCCAAGCTGTCCCAGGCCGGCCAGAAAGATCAGTGATTCGATAGTCTGTTGCATCGGCATCTCCTGCTGGGAGAGGAAGGTTGTCGGATGAATGCCATGATGGCGCCGGGCCGGTCGCCTCGGGAGCTCTATCGCGCTCCCATCGCCTCCAGAAAGGGAACGATGATGTTCCTGACGAACGGCGGATGGAACAGGCCGTAGACCGGGAGGATCAGTACAAGCCATGTGAAGATTCTTCCGCGCATGCCACCGGAGAGCCCCAGCCGTATTCCCGTCCGTGAGCGTTCGGCGAACATGGCGGCCGCCTGTATCGCGAAGAAGAGCGTGGGCCAGCCATAGCCCCCGCCGGCCGGAACGGAGATCACCAGATCGTGCACGATGCCGCTGAAGATGAACCCCGCCACCACCGCACGGCGCGGGCCCAGCCGGGCCGTAAGCGGACGGAAGAGGAAGCGGTGGGTAAGATCGCGAAATGCCGTGTTCCACCGCCGGCCCCAGAATTCGCTGACGCTCGTTGAACGAAGCGGCCGGTTCATCAGCGGCCGGGCCTCGGTTCCGGCCGATCGCCAGATGCAGCTCAGCAGATGAAACGATCCGAAGTGGAGCATCAGGATCAGCCCTGCCATACCCACCCAGCCGAAAAGCAGAGGCTGGGTTTCCGGGATCAGCCGTGCGGCTCCCCAGAACAGGACGATGCCCGAGAGCAGCTTGAGCGCCGCGCCCCGCCACTCGGCAGCGGAGGGAGGAGTATGCGGGGAATGGGGCGAAAGAAAGGTTGCGGCGTCCAGTCCGGGCCAGCCCAGCAGATATCCGGCATGCTTCCAGCAGGGGGCCCCCGCTACCGGTGTACGACGCCAGGTAAGCCACTTGCAGCCCAGGAAGATTGCAACTGCGAGAAACCACATGAATGCCCAGCGGGGCCATGCCCGGGAGGCAAACAGGAACACGGCGGCCGGCAGTATCACCAGCGGAGCCCAGCCACGTAATGGAGAAATGTTCCGTGGGACAGTCTCTCCGTTCATGGTAGTCATTCCGTTCCTGCTCTGTTTCAATCGTATATCAATAACGGCCAATCATCAGCGGGCAAAACCGGCTATACCTCCTAGAGCACTCCGGCCAGGAAAATCTCTTCGCTCCGCGTGCTGATTCCGGTGTGCTCGGCCACCAGCGTGCGGAGCTGCCCTTCCACTTCCTCCGGGTTCAGCCCCTTGTCCAGAAGCGCCCCCAGCAGCAGATGGCGGAGCGCCCTGCGCAGCGATGCCATATCCTCCCCGGAGGTCTCCGGGGCCAGCCGTTGGAGCGTCCGGCCGAACGCATCGAGCCCTGCGGTCATGCCGGCGGTCACGATATCCCAGAGGTTCTCCAGCCCCATGTCCAGCGCCGCATGCACCGCCGGACGGAAGAAGGCCATCTGCCGGGCCGCATATTCGAAATAACTGTCGGCGTAGGCGGCCGGATCGGTATCGGCCAGATGCCCGTAGCGGGCGAGGAAATCCTGCGCGCAGCGGGCGATGGCCTCCGGTTGCAGCGGATACAGAAGGAGGCCGGGCTTGTCCGGAAAATAATGGTATAGCCCGCCGATACTCAGGCAGGCCGCGTCGGCCGCCTCGCTCATCGAAAGCCTCCGCGCTCCCTTTTTCAGAATAAACGGGGCAACCGCCTCGAATATCTCCCGCTGCCGGAGGAGCCTGTCCTCCGGGGGAGGTCCTGATGTAGCCACTGTCATGACCGGTTTCTCTGCTTGATCTCTGGGGGGGGAGGGAGTGCCGGCGGGCCTTTTCCCCAGCATCGAACGGGCATCCCTCCTAACTGTTCATCGTATCGTTCTTCAAGATAACAAAACCCCTGCCGCGCAGGTCTGATGGCTGCAAGCGCCGGGGCACCACTCCGCCACCGTTTCCAATCCACACCCCCGGAGCGGTGCCGCCGATAGCGGGAGAGGCCATCCGAAGAACAGAGCGAACGCCGCAGGGGGCACGGAAGAACGAAGCGATTCTCATTGAATCGGTGATTGGGCGTGCATTGCCGTGCCAGTTTGGAAATGGCCTCCGGCCGGTAGCCCGCCGTGCAGTGCTGAAAGGCCGGACCGGCGGGCCTAAACCAGTGAAATCACTGGGAAGCCCTTTCGCATCTTCATTGCGTTCCTGGCCGCTCCGCGGCCCCGGATCATCCTCACGGTACCGGCCAGCGGGAGCAGAGCTGGTAAAGCTGGCAAATGCGGAAAAAATGAGCTCTTATCGCAGGCAGATGGAATATGAGCCAGTTTTTTTGCGCCCGCTTAAAAAAATGCTGGCGGCCCCCTGTCATGGAAACGTATATTGCTTTTGAATCTGATGCGAACGCCACCATAATCAAATGATATCCTGCCTGATTGTCCGGAGCGGACGATGTGCTGAAATAGCATATCCGCGACGTACTGTTTCGCAGCGGTGATATACTCCATATCGCCGTATCATAGCCGGTGTTTCGCCGCCATATACCACAGTCCCATGAATATGCCATGCAGTTGTCCGCCGGGCCCAGGCTCCGGCGCGCATGGAATATGGTTTCACCAGATGGTTACGCCACCGGCGGCCATGCAGCCACAGGCCCACAATGCTGGATATAGCGCTTCAATTTCTGAAGGATGAGCTTAATTCCTATATCGTCGCACGCACCGGCTCCGCCTCCATCGAGGTGAAGCTGACGAAGATGGTTGATGATACGGGCAAATATGCGTTTCTCGAACAGGAGGTCGGCGTCAGCCTGATCAACATCGAGGAGGAGCGGGTGGTGCGGGATCATCTGCCGCGATATTCCACGGCAAACAACCAGCGCATCGTACAGGAGCCGGAATTGCGGCTGAATCTGCATCTGATTTTCGCCGCGAATTTCACCCAGTACGATCAGGCACTGAAATGCCTCTCCCTTATCATGGCATTTTTTCAGTCGCACCCGGTATTTACCGTATCGCGCTATCCCAGGCTCGATCCTCGCATCGAGAAACTGGTAGTGGAGCTGCAAACGCTCAACTACGAGCAGATCAACCAGGTCTGGGCCAGCATCGGAGCACGGCAGCTGCCTGCGCTGATCTACAAGGTCCGCATGGTGATTATCCGGGATGCGGAGCCCGAACTGGCGGGACCGCCCATCACCACCATCGCAACAACCATGAAAGGCCAATGATAACCCGTTTCCGTACGCTCTTCACCGTGCGGGTATCGCACGAATATTATGGCGGGATATGCAGGGATTTTCAGTTCATCCTGCCGGATGATGCCGCGCAAACCCTGAAAGGGGGGAAATGCCTGGCGAAGGAGATCGATGGCGTGTACCATGTCATCTTCGAGGCCAATGAATACGATGCGCCGCTGGCATCGATCGCCGGACGGAAGCTGCGGCTGGGACTGAAGCTGCTCAATCCCTGGTTCAGCAATTTCACCGACACGGGCAATGATTCCGCCTCCGCGATCAAGCTGTATCGCAATGACCTCCGGTACGATGCGCTCAGCTCTCCGGAAACGCTATCGCCCGCGGGCACTACGCTGGTGCATCCGCTGGGAACATCGGTGCGGCCGGTGACGGTCCTGCTGGAGGATGAAACCGGCTTTCCTCTGCTGACCCGGACAGTCGCTGACGTGGAGACGACGGTGGCGGCGTTCGATCTCGCCGGATATGCTCCGGGAGCATTCACGGTAACGGAATCGGCGGGGTTCGCCGCAGGAAACTCCTATTATTTCGATCCGGATCTGATCCGCACGGGGGCCTGTATCATCGTCGAAATCGACATCGATGAGCGGTTCTATTCCGAGGGGGCGCCCGGTTTCGAAATCCGGTTCGAGGCGAAGAGGGAGCAGCTGGTCTACCATGTTATCGCCCGCAATTATGGCAGCATGGAATTCGGCAGCCTTGGGATCACCGATGCGGGATTCGACGAAGATGATCGCCCTGAGGTGACATTCTCCTCAACCGATGTTTTTGCGGGGGATGATCCGGCCGAGAAAATCGTGGTATTCGAATCCGATCTGCCGGTAGCCCGGCAGGAGCGGGCACGAAGAAACATTCAACTGATGAAAGCCGGGGAGCCGCTGATTCATCATCTGCCGCAGCCCGGGCCCGGGGTGGCCGATGCCACCATGATAATTCATATAGCAAAGCCCTGATGCGAGCGGATATTCCGACAAGGAACGGCGAAAAATCACCGGTGCCACCATCCCGGAACTCATCGATACATCATCGATCCGCGAAGATATCAGAGCGCCCGATACGGTAACAGGCTGGTCCATCCGATCCACCAACAAAAAACGGTGAAAATCACCGGTACCACCATCCCGGAACTCATCGCTACATCATCAATTGCGAAGATGTCAGAGCGCTCGATACGGTAGCACACTGGTTCATCCGGTCCATCAACAAAGAACGGCGAGAAATTACCGGTACAACCATTTCAGGATTCATCGGTGCCTCATCGATTCGTGAAGATTTCAGAACCTTCGATACGGTAGCATACTGGTCTATCCGGTCCATCAACAAAGAACGGCGAGAAGTCACTGGTACGACCATCCCGGAACTCATCGATTCGTGAAGATTTCAGAACCTTCGATACGGTAGCATACTGGTCCATCCGATCCACCAACAAAGAACGGCGAGAAATTACCGGTACAACCATTTCAGGATTCATCGGTGCCTCATCGATTCGTGAAGATTTCAGAACCTTCGATGCGGTAGCATACTGGTCCATCCGGTCCATCAACAAAGAACGGCGAGAAGTCACTGGTACGACCATCCCGGAACTCATTGATTCGTGAAGATTTCAGAACCTTCGATACGGTAGCATACTGATCCATCCGATCCACCAACAAAGATTCGCGAAGATTCGCGGTTCATATTATCACAACCATAGGAATCATTCTATGCCGACGTACAAGACACCGGACGTGTACGTGGAAGAGCTTTCGATCTTCCCGCCGTCCGTAGCAGAAGTTGAAACCGCCATTCCGGCCTTCATCGGGTATACCGCCCGGGCCACGAAGATCACCAGCGGCGACCTTCTGCTTGCCCCGACACGGGTGAAATCCCTGCTGGAATATGAAACGTATTTCGGCGGCGCGCCGATGATCGACGTAACGAACGTCACGCTCGATGAGAACAATAATTTCGTGACCGCCAGCTTCACCAACAGCTATTATCTGTACGACAGCCTCCGGGCCTTCTTCGATAATGGCGGCGGCCCCTGCTACATCGTGTCGGCGGGACTGTATGGCGCTACGGTCGCCAAGGACGATTTCCTGGACGGGCTTGCCGAGATCAGGAAGTTCGACGAGCCGACGATGCTCCTGTTCCCGGACGCAGCCGGGCTTTCGGCCGCCGATCTCGGCGCGGTGCAGCAGCAGGCGCTGATGCAGTGCGGTGATCTGAAGGACCGTGTGGCGGTGCTCGATACCCGGAAGGACGACCCGCTGGGCGCCGCGTTCCGCAACAACATCGGCATCAACAACCTGAAGTACGGCGCCGCCTACTCCCCCTGGCTGAAGGTGAACTACAACAAGAACACCTCCTACGCCGATATCCGGAGCGCCATCGTCAAGGGTGCCACGCCGGTAACGCTCGATACGCTTACCAGCGACGCCGGCATCCGCGCCACCATTCAGAACCTCGATAATGCCGTGGGCGATGTGGCCGTGCTCAACTCCAAGCTCTCCACGTTTCTCGGGGTCGCGCCCTCTATCAGCGCCAAATTCTCGACGCTGATGACCGCCTATCAGAGCGCCAAGACGGCCGCGAACATGCAGGCCATCTACAACTTCCTGTTCAGCGTCGCCGGGCTGGTGGATGATCTTCTGAACGTTTCCACCGGTGTGGATGGCGCCGAGTACCGCACGCAGATCGAGAACTCCATCACCAATGCGTTCCGTGGGGCATTCTCCGAGCTGATCGCCAACGAGAAGGAGCTTGCGGCCGCCTATGTCACCGCAACGCCCGGCTCGTACACGGTGCAGTGGAGCATCGATCCCGATCCGGATGTGGCGCAGTGGAACAATCTCTTCGACACCAATTCGCCGGCCGCATCGGTGACCCCCGCTCTGGCCGCCGCCGGCACCCAGGCAGAACGTGGCGACGTGTTCGTGCCGAACATCAACAGGAACTTCGCGGTTATCAACGGCCAGTTCGATGCGCTCAGAGAGGCCGCCTCCAACTACGCGAATCTCTACGAGCAGGCGCTCTACGATATCTATCCCGTCTACAAGAATATCGTGCAGGGTCTGGATGCCAGCCTTGCGGCCATCCCGCCGAGCGGCGCGGTTGCCGGCGTCTACGCCATGGTGGACAACCAGCGCGGCGTCTGGAAGGCCCCGGCCAACGTCAGCCTTTCGAACGTGATCGCCCCCCTGTACAACTTCGACGCCGACGACACCGACGGCCTGAACGTGGACGTGAACGCGGGGAAATCGGTAAACGCCATCCGCGCCTTTGCCGGCAAGGGGACGCTCATCTGGGGCGCACGCACGCTGGCCGGCAACGACAACGAATGGCGCTACGTGTCGGTGCGCCGGTTCTTCAACATGGTGGAGGAGTCGGTGAAGAAGTCCACCTACTGGGCCGTGTTCGAGCCGAACGACGCCAACACCTGGGTGAAGGTGCGGGGCATGATCGAGAACTACCTGACGCAGAAGTGGCGTGAGGGAGCGCTGGCGGGAGCCACCACCAAGGAAGCCTTTTTCGTGCGCTGCGGTCTGGGTACGACGATGACCTCGCAGGATGTACTGGAGGGGCGGATGAACGTGGAGATCGGGATGGCCGTTGTGCGCCCGGCGGAGTTCATCGTCCTGAAGTTCTCCCACAAGTTGCAGACCTCGTAAACCGATGATCCGGCGGCCGGCCCGGCGGTCCGGGCGGCGGCGATGCCGGGCACGGTGTTATGAGGCCGGCCCGACCACAACAACACGGAACATGGTTCCGGTTATTTATCCAGGAAATCAGAATTATGCCAGCACAATATCCTCTTCCGGTTTTTCATTTCTCTGTCGAGTGGGGCGGCACACGTGTCGGCTTCACGGAAGTCTCCGGGCTCACCCAGGAGAATCAGGCCATCGAATATCGCGACGGTTCGTTCCCGGAATATTCATCGATCAAGATGCCGGGGCTCCGCAAGTTCAGCAACATCATCCTGAAGCGCGGCATCATCAAGGGGGACAACGAGTTCGCCAACTGGTTGAGCACCGTGAAGCTGAACACCGTGGAGCGCCGCGATCTGGTTATCAACCTCCTGAACGAGGAGCACGAGCCGGTGATGGTCTGGAAGGTGCAGAACGCCTTTCCGGTGAAGGTGGAGGGGCCGGGGCTGAAGGCCACCGGCAACGAAGTCGCCATCGAATCGATCGAACTTGCCCACGAGGGGCTCGAACTCCAGAATGATTGATGGCAAGCTATTATCCACCGGTCGGTTTCCATTTCAAGGTCGAGATCGCCGGGCTCTCCGGCGATAGCGAGATGCGCTTCAGCGAGGTCTCGGGCCTGTCGATGGAGATCGCCACCGAGGAGATCATCGAGGGGGGGGAGAACCGCTTCGTGCAGAAGTATCCCACCCGGGCCAAGTATCCCGACCTGGTGCTCAAGCGGGGCCTGCTCGTGGGCTCCGCCGCCCAGGACTGGATCAGGGAATGCGTCGAGAGCGATACCATCACGCCGAAGACCATCTATGTGAAGCTGCTGAACGAGCAGCATCAGCCGCTGATGACCTGGAAGCTGGTGAACGCCTATCCCACCAAATGGGGGACGAGCGATCTGAATGCATCCAACAACACGGTGGTGATAGAAAGCCTTCAGTTCTACTATCAGTATTTCACGTTTGAATAGGTGCAGCCATGCCGATCATCGTTGATGAAGTCGTGATTTCGGTGGAGGTGGCAAACCGTCCTCCGGGTGCCGCCACAGGAGGCGGCCCGGATGCCGGTACCGCCGAACAGAGGCGGGGGATCGTCGCCGAATGCGTGGAGCGCGTTCTCGATATCCTCTCGCAGAAGGAGGAGCGCTAACCGATGAACGACAAGGGAACGCTCACCAAACTGAGGATCGAAGCGCACGATCAGCCCGATTACAAGGGGAACAAGATCGGCCAGTTCACCGCCTATGTGAACCCGAACGAGATCACCATCGCCTACGATATCGAGTACGATAGCGCGCAGGGGGCGGGAACCACCAACGCCCGGATGGAGTTCAAGAAGCTGAAGCCGGGAGATCTGAGCCTTACCTTCTTTCTGGACGGCACCGGCGCCAACGGCGCTCCGGCCGACGTGCAGGCGATGGTGGAGGAGTTCCAGAACGTTACCGGCTACCACGGAGATATCCACCGCACGAAGTATCTGAAGATCGCCTGGGGAACCATGCAGATCAAACGATGCGTCCTGAAAAGCGCATCGATTGCCTACAAGCTCTTCAGGTCCAACGGAGTTCCGCTTCGTGCGGTGATCACCGCCACATTCACCGATAATTCCGACGACCAGACCCGCGTGGCCGAGGCGAAGGACCAGTCCCCCGATCTCACCCATATGCGGGTGGTACGGGCGGGCGATACCCTTCCGATGCTCTGCTACCGCATCTATGGCAACCCGGCCTATTATCTGGAGGTGGCGCAGGCCAATCGTATCGGCAACTTCCGGAACCTGGTTCCGGGCACCCGGATTTTCTTTCCACCCTTGGAGAAGTAGCCATCGCAACGCAACGAACGATACCGACATCCGCCGAGCATCGGGAGTTCACCGTAAAGGTGGGGGGAAGTCCCGTCTCTCGCGAGCATCATCTGCTCGGTGCCTATGTCACCAAGCAGGCCAACAGGATAGCATCGGCACGGCTGGTCTATTTCGACGGCATCCCGTCCAAAAGCGATTTCCCCCTGAGCAACGAGGATCTGTTCCTGCCGGGATCGGAGATCGAAATCCTTGCGGGGCCGGCGAGTGATCCGGTCTCCATCTTCAAGGGCATTGTCGTCAAGCAGAGCCTCCGGATACGGGAGAACGCTTCGTCGCAGCTTGTGGTGGAGTGCCGGCACAAGGGGGTGAAACTGACCGACGGACGGAAGAACGCCTATTATTTCGACCAGACCGACAGCGATATCATCAGCACCATCCTGGGGAATGCCGGCGTGCCGGCCGATGTGGAGAGCACCCCGGTTACCCACAAGCAGCAGGTGCAGTATTACTGTACCGACTGGGATTACCTGATGACACGCGCCGAGGCCAACGGGCGGCTGGTCTTCACCAACGACGACAAGGTTGCGGTAAAGGCGCCGGAGTTCGGCGGGCAGCCGGTCTGCACGCTGCAATTCGGTGCTACAATACTGGAGCTGGATGCCGAGATGGAGGCGCGCGGGCAGTACGGCGCGGTGAAGAGCTTCACCTGGGACCCGGCAGGGCAGAGCGTGCAGGAGAAGGAGGCGGCCGACCCCGGCGTGAGCGGTCCCGGCAATGTGGAGAGCGGCACCCTGGCCGATGTGGTGGGGCTGGAGCATTATACGCTCGATCATACCGCCATCACCGAGGAGGAGGCGCAGGCGTGGGCCGATGCGGAGTGGCTGAAATCGAAGATGGACAAGGTGCGCGGACGGATAAAATGCGAGGGGATGGCCGTGGTCAATCCCGGCGATATCGTGACGCTGGAGGGGGTGGGAGAACGCTTCAACGGCGACATCTACGTCACCGGCGTGCGCCATGAGATCGACGAGGTGCAGGGATGGCGGACGCATATCCAGTTCGGCAATACGGCCGGCTGGCTCGCCGACGCCGGGAATGTCTCGGCTCCGCCGGCATCGGCGCTCCTGCCGGGGGTGGGAGGCTTGCAGATAGGAGTGGTGGTGAGCAACGAGGACCCCGACGGAGAGGACCGCGTCCGCATCCGGATGCCGCTGCTGGACAACGAGACGGAGGGAACCTGGGCGCGCGTGGCATCGCTGGATGCCGGCGACAACCGCGGGCATTTCTTCCGCCCGGAGCTGGAGGATGAGGTGGTGCTCGGATTTCTGAACGACGACCCGCGCCAGGCGGTGATACTCGGCATGCTCCACAGCAGCGCCAAACCCGCGCCGCTGAAGGGCTCCGATGACAATCACGAGAAGCTCTACCGGAGCCGTTCCGGCATGAAGCTCTATTTCAACGATGAGAAGATCATCGCACGGCTGGAGACACCGGCTGGCAATATCATCACGTTGAGCGAGGAGGATAAGGCTATCACGATCGCCGACCAGAACGGCAACAAGATCGAGATGAACCCTGACGGTATCACCATCGAAAGCGCGAAGGCCATAGAGCTGAAAGCCGGCACCGAGGTGAAGATGGAGTCGGGCACCTCGTACGATCTGAAGGCCGGCACGCAGTTGAAGATGGAGGGCTCCTCCGGCGCCGAACTCTCAAGCTCCGCCACCACAACCGTGAAGGGGAGCATGGTGCAGTTGAACTAGAAGAGGGGGAGGAGATTTTCGATTTGCGATTTTGGATTTTCGATTTTGGATTGGGAGACGGTCAGGGGGAGGATTTTCGATTGGGGGAATGTTCGTGGTGGGTAGTCAGGGGGCCGTCGCCGTAGGAACGGGACAGCCTGATGACCGTGTAGCATCGGTACCAACGGCCACGGACTACTGACAGCGGGCGCAGCCCGCGCACGGACCACGGACTACTGACATTGTAAGAACCACGTGCCAGGCAGTATATGCCCGGTACTCATCACTACTCTCAACCATGCCATCAGCAGCGCGTGTGGGCGATACCACAAATCATGGCGGGACGATCGTTGGGCCCGGCGCACCTACGGTGATGATCGGCGGCAAGCCGGCCGCCGTGGCGGGTGACATGCATATCTGTGCGCTTCCCCCGTCGGGGCATCAGCCCACATCCAGTCCCTTCCCGAGCGGGAGCGCGGCGGTGATGATCGGCGGCAAGCCGGCGCTCCGCACCAGCGATGCCTGCCTTTGCGGGGCGATGGCGGCGGCCGGAGAGCCCACCGTCATCATCAACTGAACGCGGCCGAGGCGCACCACCACCAACCGGACAGCGGATACAGGGAGAGACGAATGAACCAGAACGAACAGAGCACCTATACATCATTTCTCGGAAGGGGCTGGAGCTTCCCGCCGGAGTTCACCGCCGGATCGGTGGTGATGACATCCGATGAGGAGGATATCCATGCCAGCCTGAAGATTCTCTTCGGCACCTCGCTGGGGGAGCGCTTCCTGCATCCGAAGTACGGCCTCGATATGCGCGACCTCCTGTTTGAGCCGATGAGCACGACGACGACGACTCTTCTCAAGGACCGGATCAGGATAGCGATTCTGATCTATGAACCCAGGATCGATATGGTATCGCTCGAACTGGATACCTCGGGAGCATACGAGGGGCGCGCGATACTCTCGCTCGAGTATGTGGTGCGGGCCACCAACTCCCGGTTCAATCTGGTCTATCCGTTCAACCTCACCGATGGCAACGAGATGAACAGTGCCCTCGGAACTCTGCGCGATTGGGAGATGCATGGCTGACAAGGATATCATTCAGAATATGATCGCCCAGCTCGGCCAGAGCCAGGGGGAACGGATGCCCAAAGAGCTGGAGGCCGGTTTCGTGGGCATCGACGAGCGGAGCACCGCCGACCTGATGGCCTTTGCGCGGGAGCTCTCGCGTTTCGTCCGGTTCTATCCTCCCGATGGGGGAGAGCCCTCGGACTGGTCGCAGTTCTTCGATTACGACGATGCCGCCATCGAGGCGCTTGCCGGTGCCACCAGCGGTGATGTGCCGCCACATCTGGCGCTCTTGCTGGCATTCCTGGAGATCTACCGGAAGCCGCTGGAGGTGCTCAACGGCATTACCGGCCGCCATCTCGATTTCTATTATCGCGATGTGCTCCGCCTGCTTGAAAAGCCCCCGGTTCCGGACAGGGCACATCTCCTCCTGGAGATGAAGAAAGGGGCAGCTCCGGTTCGTATCGGGACGGAGCATCTCTTCTCCGCCGGCAAGGATGCGGCAGGCGCCGAGCTGCTGTACGCGCCGGTGCGGGAGAGCATCGTCTCGGCGGCGCGGGTCGATTCCATCCGTTCCAATTACCTGGACCGCTCCGGACACGGAGTGCTGCGTCATGCCCCGATAGCCGATTCCTCCGATGGGCTCGGGGGGAAGTTCAAGGGGGAGCCGCGATGGAGCGGGCTGGGAGGCTCGCACCTTCCCCCCGGCCAGATCGGCTTTGCGCTGGCCTCACCGGTGCTCCGGATGAAAGAGGGGGACAGGTCGGTGCGGATACGGCTTACGCTGGGATCGGCGGGGCGCTCGCGGCTGAATGCCGCGGCTCTCGCCGGCACGTTCCAGGCGTTCATCACCGGAGAGAAGGGGTGGCTGGGACCGCTCCCGGTGGCCGCAACGCTCGCCGCCGGCAACGTTCTGGAACTGCGGTTCGCTCTGGCCGGGAAGGAGCCGGCGGTAGTGGACTACGCTCCGGCCGCGCACGGGGCCGCCTATGGCGCCGGCGCTCCGGTTGTGCAGCTGCTGCTGCCAGAGGAGAATCTCCGGACCGGCTATCTCGATTTCGAGAACGTGACGCTGGCCGCCGCTGCGATCTCGGTGGATGTGAGCGGGGTGCAATCGCTTGTGCTGGAGAGCGATGCCGGCACGCTCGATCCCAGAAAGGCATTCCTGCCGTTCGGCTCGCAGCCCGCCATCGGCTCCCGGTTTCTGGTGTCGTATCCGGAGGCGCTCTCCAAGAAGATCGAGCGTCTCAGCCTTGCCGTGCAGTGGAAGGATCTTCCCGCAAGCGGCAATCTCGGGGCGCATTACAAGGAGTACGGGCTCGGGCAGATCGATAATTCCTACTTCACTGCCGGAGTGAGCTTCCGGGATGGAGGGGGGCGCGAGTTCTCCGGCATCTGGCATCTGTTCAACGCGGGGAACGCTCTTCAGGAGCAGGAGGCCAGCTTCTCCTCATCACGGCCGCAGGAGGCACGGCCGTTGGTGGCCGCCATAACCGGGAGCCACCGGGTGGAGGCGCTCGTCCGCTCCGGCAGCAGCCTTGCAGTGCGCGAGGCCGGCCGCTACCTGCTCCGCAGCCCGGTGCTCTTCCGGCCGCTGCCATCGTTCCAGCCGCCGCTGCCGCCCGCGCGCGACGGGATTATCACGGTTGTTCTGAACACCGACTTCCTCCACGCGCTCTATCGTACGAAGTTCATCCAGAAGGTGCTGGATGCCTCGCGGGCCGGTGGGACGTTCACGCCGCCGAACGAACCCTACACTCCGGCCGTGCAGAGCCTCCGGCTCTCCTACAGCGCCTACACCGATACCGTCAGCATCGCGTCGGCGGGGGTGGATGATTTTGCCGGAGGTGATGTGGCGTTCTATCACGTGGCGCCAACGGGTGTGCGGCGCGAGCATGGTTATCTGCGCCAGGGGCTGGAACTGGCCGCCGAGCGTACCGTGACCCTTCTGCCATCCTATCGCCACGACGGCGAGCTGCTGATCGGCCTGACCGGGATCGGGGCGGGGGATAGCGTAAGCCTGCTGATGGAGGTGGCCGAGGGAACCGCCGATCCGGATCTCCCCCCGGAGAAGGTGGAGTGGTTCGTTCTCTGCGACAACTACTGGAAGCCCCTCGGGGCGGGCGAGCTGGTGCTGGACACCACCAACAACCTTCTTGCAAGCGGCATCGTGACCATCCTCATTCCGGCCGGGGCAACAGCCGCCAACACGATCCTTCCGGCCGGGCGTATCTGGATAAAGGCGGGGGTGCGCCGGCGGGTTGCGGCGGTAAATCAGTTGATGGCCGTGGCCGCAAACGCCGTGGAGGTGCGGTTCATGGAGAGGGGGAATGATCCGGATCATCTGGTCCGCCCTCTGGCCGCCGGAAGCATCACCCGCATGAAGAACGGGATCGCCTCGCTCAAGAGCGTTTCCCAGCCCTATCCGTCGTTCGGCGGGGCGCCAGCGGAGAGTTCCGCCGCGTTCCATACGCGGGTGGCCGAGCGGCTTCGCCACAAGAACCGCTGCGTTACCAGCTGGGATTACGAGCGGGTGGTGCTGGAGGCGTTCCCTCGGGTGCATCGTGCCAAATGCATCCCCCATGCCAGGGAGGGCTCCTGGAGTGCCCCCGGCCATGTGCTGGTGGTGGTGGTCCCCGATATCCGGAACCGGACCCTGCTCGATCCGCTGGCCCCGCGTCTGGATGCGGACACGATGAGCCGCATCGCCCGGCATCTCCAGCAGCGGGCCGGCATGGGAGTGAAGATCGGCGTGAAGAATCCCCGCTACCAGAAGATCCGTCTCGATTTCAAAGTGCGCTTCCACAAGGGCTACGAGTTCAACTACTACCGGGCGGCGCTCGAACAGGAGTTGATCCGGGCCCTCTCCCCCTGGGCGTTCGATGCATCGCGCGAAGTTTCGTTCGGGGGGGCCATCTACAAATCGGTTCTGCTTGATGTGGTGGAGGATCTCGGCTATGTCGATTACATCACCGACTTCAAGATGTACAGCTACAGCGGGACCGGCATCGATCCCACCGATCGCAGCGAGGCGCGCGCCGAGACGCCTGATATGATACTGGTATCGGATGCCGGGCATACCATAACCGAGATACCAGGCTAGGGAAGCCCTCCCGGGAATGACGCGGAATGGTTCGTCCATCCGGCGGCTTATGCGGAACGAGAGTCCGGCCGCCGCATCATCGCAGGCGGGCGCGTCCCGGCCGGATGTTCCAACGAGACTATCAATACACCATGCTTTCACAACTGTCGATTCCGAACAAGGGGCGCAGCAGGGCTGCCGACGATAGCCGGATGGCGTTCGATCACGAGCGTCTCTTTGCCGCCGGGCTCCAGCACGTGGAGCGGCTGGCCCGCCGCCTCTGGACCGATTACAACATTCATGATCCGGGCATCACCACCTTGGAGCTGCTCTGTTACGCCATCACCGATCTCTCCTATCGCGCCTCCTTTCCGGTGGAGGATCTTCTGGCGAGCCCGGAGGATAACCGCGAGCGGATGGGGGAGCAGTTCTTCACCGCGCGCCAGATCCTCCCGAACCGTCCTCTCACCGCCGCCGATTATCGCAAACTGATGATCGATGTGGCCGGGGTGCAGAACGCCTGGATCGTCCCGGCGGCAACGGTCTACTACGCCGATATCATACGGGGCGAGCTGATGGAGGAGGGAGAGCCGGGGGATCGCGGCATCAGAAGCGTCCCGCTGGCGGGGTTGTACGATGTGCTGGTGGAGTTCACCGGGGGGATCGATACCGATGCGGAGAGGGATGCGGTGCTGGCCCATGTGCGGCAACGCCTGCACGCGCACCGCAATCTCTGCGAGGACTTCGTCGGGGTGGACGGCGTGGAGACCGAGGAGTTCATCCTCTGCTGCGAGCTGGAGCTGGCCCCGGACGCCGATGTGGAGGAGGTTACCGCCGAGGTGCTCTTCCAGGTGGGGGAGTATCTGGCCCCTCCGGTGCGCCAGTACACCCTCACGCAGATGCTGGCGCGCACCGCCCCCGATGGAACGCTCTACACCCCCGACCGGATCTTCGACGGCCCCCTGCTGGAGCATGGCTTTATCGCCGACGAGGAGCTGGAGGCATCGGAGCTTCGCTCGGAGATACGGCTCTCGGATATCATCAGCATCATCATGGATGTGCCGGGGGTGAAGGTGCTGCGCGATATCATCGTCGGCCCGGCGGGCTCCCCCGGAGCCCTGAAGAACAGGTGGGTGATCCCGGTATCGCAGGGAAAACAGCCCCGGCTGAACCGGGACCAGTGGCGCTTCGTGGCCTACAAGCGGGCGCTCCCGTTCGTTCCCGATCGCGACGAGGTTCTGGAGCGCTGGGATGCGCTCGCCGGGGCTACCGCCGACGTGGTGACCACGGAGGATCTGGAGATACCGCTCGGCACGTACCGCAATCCGGGGGAGTATTATTCCTTCCAGAATCATTTCCCGGCCATCTATGGGATCAGCGATGCGGGGACCAGCGGCGCGGCCGACGTGCGGCAGAAGGCGCTGGCGCTCCAGCTGAAGGGCTATCTGCTCTTCTTCGATCAGATCATGGCGGGTTATATCGCCCAGTTGAACAATATGGCCGCGCTCTTCTCGGCCGATCCCGCTCTGGAGCGCACCTACTTCTATCAGGTGGTCGATTCCTTCTCCCGCTACCAGGATATCTACGGCGTCCCACCGGAGGATGTGGTGGAGATGATCGAGGACGAGGTGGAGAACCCCGACGTTCTGGTGGAGCGGCGCAATCGCTTTCTGGATCATCTGATCTCCCGCTTCGCCGAGCGCTTCCACGATTTCGCCGCGATCATGCGAAGCGAGTTCGGCTCCAGCGCGGCCAGCATGATCCCCTACAAGACGGAGTTCCTCCGGAACTATCCGGCCATCAGCAGCGGGCGCTCCGCCGGCTACGACTACACCCTGGCCGACAAGCTGTGGAACAGCGGAAATGTCTCCGGGGTGGAACGGCGCCTGGCCGCGCTCTTCGGCATCCGGGATTTCAGCCGCCGCGATCTGAACGATGTGAGCTCCGGAGAGGAGGGGATGTACCTGATCGAGAACATCCTGCTGCGGCCGGAAAGGGATGGCGATCCGTTTCTGCCGGTCTGCCCCGATCCCGACTGCACCGGCTGCGCCGATATCGACCCCTACTCCTACAGGGTGCATCTGGTGCTCCCGGCCTACGGCGGCCGGTTCGCCGATCCCGAGTTCAGGCGCTGGGCCGAGGGGGTGATCCGCGAGGAGATCCCGGCCCATATCCAGCCGAAGGTCTGCTGGGTGGGCCAGGAGGATATGGAGCGGCTCCAGAATCTCTATCACGACTGGCTCCGGCTGAAGGCCGGCATAGAGCCGGATGGCAAGCGGAAGAAGATCAGAGATGCCGATGCAATCGCCGCCGATGCAATCGCTGCCGGTGAGCCCCGCATCCCCGGATCGCGTATCGAGCCGGCCCCCGATGCCACGCAGAAAGCCGATGGCACGGATGCCAGCCTCGATCCTTCCGGAGAGATCGCCGATCCCGGTTTCAGGAACGCCGGGATGTCGCGTGGGGAGATCCTGAGCGCGTTCATCGATGCCCTGTTCAACGGGAAGAACATCTATCCCGTGGGGAATCTACTCGACTGTGATGACCCGGAAACAGACGCCAGATTCATTCTCGGGCGCTCTGCTCTCGGCACCTTGAAGTAATATCAACACCACCGATCCATCAGCATGATACCGACTTTCAAAAGCCTTCAACAGATCTCGACCGGCTACACCGTGTTCGAGAAGGACCAGGTGCTGACTCACGAGCAGTTGAACAGCCTGGCCGACTACGCCGACGACCAGATCCGCCTTACGCGCGTGCGGCTTCTGGGTACCGGCATCGCCTGCGGCCTGCGCGCCTCCGTCAGCGACGACGGGGTCGTCGTAAGCAAGGGGATGGGCATCACCACCGATGGCGATATCCTCGCTCTGGAGCAGGTTACCTATTTCACCCGCTTCAGGCATTACGATGAATCCTTTCCGGCCTATCCCGGACTCGAGTACAACTCGGACGACGGCTTCCTGCCCCCCTACGAACTGCTTACCGACGATGCCGATGCCGCGCCCGGCACCGCATGGCCGCTGAGCGAGTTCCTTCTCAGGGAAGGGCGCGGGCTTACGGGCATGGTGGTAGTGCTTCTGATGGAAAGCTATCTGAAGGATGATGATATCTGCTCCGGAACCGATTGCGACAATCTGGGAAAGGAGGTCATCAACAGGATCAGATGCATTCTGGTGGATGATGAGCGGGTCTACAAGTTGCTGCAGGGTATGCAGACGGTGCATCAGGGGTTCATGGCGACGGCGCATGTGCTGGCCGATCGTCCGGTTCTTAGCCCGGCCGTCAACAGCCCGGCGGCGATCGGGTCCCTGTATCGCACCGCCTGCACGGGCATTCATGGAAAGATCGTGGCGGAGTTCAACCGGCTGAACGGATCGGCGTGGCCCTATCTCGATGATTTCTTCAATCCTGCCCCCCTCTCCAACTGGATGAGCAGAATGGAGACTATCAGAAGCTCCTTCGCCACCAACGATACCGGCATACAGTACTACTATGATTTCCTCAAGGATATTGCCGAGACCTACAACGAGCTGCGCGAGCTGCTGTTCGGGGATATGACGCAATGCCTGCCGAGCATCACCGCGTTTCCGAAACATCTGCTGCTCGGCTATGTGACCGACGGGACTCCGTCGGACGATTTCCGCACCGGCTTCTATCCTTCTCCCATCACCGGCCATGCCGCCGGCGAGCGCGATCATGCGCGGTTCCTGGTGCGGAAGCTCGATATGATGATCCAGAATTTCACCCCCACCATCATTCCGCCACCGGGCGGCACCGCCGATATCCGGATCACCCCCAGCGCGCACGAGGATGTGCCGCTGGAGGAACGGGCCATCCCGTTCTATTATCCGGCCAGCTCCGGCAACCGGCTCTTCGACTCCTGGAACTTCCGGCTGTTGCAGCGGGGCAGAGGAGCGCTCAACTACTCCTATAACGCCATATGGTATGCCACGGCCGGAGGGGTGGTCGATCCGTTCCGCCTGCAGATCGGGCGCTTCCCCTTCTTCCGGATCGAGGGGCATCTCGGAAAGCCGGTAGCTACGGCCCTGGCGCGCATCAAGGAGCTTATCAAGACCAGCAACGTACCGATCGCCGTGCGGGCAATCATGGCCGGGACCAACAGGGCGCAGGTGACCATCAAGCCGGCCATGCGCTCCGATGCTCTGTACAGCGTGCACCGCGTTCTGCGGCAGGACCTCGCCAACCAGCTGGATGATGTGAAGCTCTTCAGCAACGCCTTCAATGGCAAGGTGCAGGCCGAGCCCAGCACGGCGGTCACCTCGGTAGAGGATTGCGATTGCCCCTCCATCCGTCTGCTGTCGGCCAATAGCAGCGCCGATGTGGTCTCCAAGGCCGCCGTGGTGCAGGATAAGCTCGTCCGCAACTATACCGCCTATGCGGCCGATGCCTCCTGGCAGACATCGCTGAAGAACACCATGGAGACCGCCGGGCAGTTCAAGTCCAGCCTGAGCGCGGTGGTCAAGACCGATTTCGCGACGCCGTACGATACCCTCATCAGCAGCACGCACGCCACCCTGCTCCCGCTGCTCGACCAGGTTATCAAGCAGAAGGAGGAGCGCGCCGATGAGAAGCTCCTGCTCGGGACGTTCATCGACCGCAATCCGGGCGTGGAGCATTTCGCGGGGGTTTCGCGCGGCGGCACGTTCCTGCTGGTGTATGATTCCAGCAATACCGTCATCGCCGATTTCATGGTCCCCTATTATCTGCCGGAGGAGGAGGTTGAGCCGGTGGACGATCTGACGCTGGTGAAGCCGGCCGTCAGGCCATCCTATGTCATCGACAGCGGCATCAAGGTGCAGCCGTCGCGCAATACCTTTATCAATACCAAGCTGGATGCGGCCGTGGGACAGGTTACCGCCAGCGTGGTGGGGGTGATGGACAGCAAGTTCGCGCAGCACAATGCCGTCGTCGATGGAAAGCTGATCCAGCAGAACGCCGTTGTCGATGGGAAGATCATCCAGCAGAGCGCCAGCGTGGACAGAAAGATCCAGGAGCAGGATCTGCGGGTGAGCTTCCAGGGAGATTACGTGGGCCTATTCCGCGATTCGGTGCAGATGCTGGGGAGCACCGTGCCGAGAGCCGATCAGCTCAAGTCCGCGGCGCCCGGCACCGAGACCCCGTCGATCAGTGATCCCTATCTGGCGATGCGGGTGGATGAGAACGTGCTGTTCGCCGAGAAGATCGAGGTGCTGCAACAGCTTGCCTCCGACCTGACGCTGGATGAGGAGACGCGATGGAAATATATCGAGGAGGCGCAGCAGACCGAGTATCCGCTTGCCGAATCCATCCTCGTCATCCTGCGATACATCGTTGCCTCCAAGATGACCGTCACAGGCAGCAGCGATGGCGCGCGGGCCGTCACGGCGATTTCCCCGAGCCTCTCCTGGCTCTCCAACGAGGAGGTAAAGGATCACTTGCGCAAGGGGCTGGATGAAGTGATGCGTTCCACCACCAACAGGGATATCCAGGCGGTCTGCCGCAG
Organism: Candidatus Kapaibacteriota bacterium; assembly: GCA_048594725.1. Lineage (GTDB taxonomy): Bacteria > Bacteroidota > Ignavibacteria > OLB7 > OLB7 > JAFDZV01. Next base: position 26,669 of record JBMDXA010000080.1, on the reverse strand, counting down.
TATGCGCGACTCGATATAAGCAGCCGGAGTGAATCCCGATGAGCAACAACCCCCATAGAATCAGAAGCCAGCGCCTTGTCCTCAGGGCGGGGACGCCGGAGGAGGCTTTCGCCATCCGCGATTATCTCCGCCGGGAGTGGGCTGCCAGCCTGCTCCCGGCAATGGAGCGCGGCTTCAACGATGCCGATGTTCCGGAACGCACCATCCGCTGCTCCAGAGTGGAGCTTACGCTCCGGGTGGCTTCCACCGAGGAGCTTGCGGAGGTGCTTCCGGAACGTATCGCCGAGGAACTGGCCGAACGGTTGCGCGAGCTGGTGGCGCGCGGGGTGCGGGATGATGATAGCCACGGCCGCGGTGAGGGTCTCGATAGCGGTCGTGACGACGGCCGTGATGATGCGGTTGTGCGCGGCAGCCTCGTTGGCGAGGATCGGTTCGGGATACTGCTCGCGTATCTCCGCACCGGTATGCTCGCCTGGAGCGCGGCGCATGCCGGTGCCGATCTCGTTGGCGGGTTGCGCGAGATCTGCCGCCGGGAGTTCCCGCGGCTTGCCGGGTTGCTCCGGAACGGGAGCATCCCGGCGGGGGAACGGTTCGATGTTCTGTTCCGCCTGCTCCAGCTTCTGAGCGATGAGGATGCGATCTCCTTCATCGGTGAGTTGCTCGATCCTTTTTTCGGGGAAGCCCGTACCGAAGCCGCACGGATCGCCGGGATGGCCGGCGGATCTGCCTCAGTCCCCTCCATCCGTTACGGCCATCTCCGCTCCGTTGCGGCTTCTGTTGATCGTCTGCTGGAGGGGAGCCCCGAGGCTTCCGGCGATCCCGGTGTTGCATCCGGAGCGGATGGCTCTTCTGAGGCGCGGCCGTCGGCATCGGCGGGCCGGGGGCGGGTGCTGTGGCTGATCGAGCGGTTGATGGAAGGGGATGCCGCCGAGGTAGTGACGCGGTTTCGCGAGCAGATCCCCGGCCACTGGAGAGAGCCGGTGGCGCAAGCCGTTGCGGATGGCCGCTTCGGCGGTTCCGGCCGTCTCTCTCTGTTCCGTCTGGCGGCCGGGGCGCTTGTCACGAGTGAGCCGGGAGATGAGCTCTCCGGCGCCGAGGTGACCGGCTTCATTTCCCGGATGCTGGAGAGGCTGGACCCCCATGAGATCCCAGGTTTTCTACAGGCGGTGCTGGAGAGGATAGCTCGCGAGTGGAAGCATGATGTGGCCTTGGTGCTGGACGCCGTTGCAAGGGCCTCCGCCGGTGCCGCCGGTGATGAGAGGCGCCGCAGGCGCTTCATCGCGCATATGCTCGCCGCCAGCATTCATGCGGCCGGGACTGCCTCATTGCCGGAGTTCGGCGGGATAGCGGAGAGGATGGCGGCGGATGATCCGGTCCTGGCATCGCTGCTGGAGCGGCTCTCCCCCTCGGCAGTAGCATTGCTGCGCGGCAGCGCCGGGGCCTCCGGCGGGGGCGATGGTGTCTCCGGCGGGGGCGCCCCGTCCTCCCCCTCCGATGCGCCCGGTCTGCCGGTGCGGCTCTCGGCATCATCATCCTCTGTTACTGGCAGCACGGCTGCCTCTGCGGCCGGTATGCGGCCGCATCAGGCGGAGAGCATGGACGCATGGGGAGATGATTCTCCGGAGGAGAGTTCATCGCCGGTGGTGGTTCATTATGCCGGGCTGGTGCTGCTTCATCCTTTTATCGTCCCGTTCCTCCAGGACAGGGGCGTGGCCGAGCCCGGAAGCCGCGTTCTGGCGGAGTCCGTTATCCCCCGTGCCGCCGCTCTGCTTCAGTTCCTTGCTACCGGCCGCGACGAACCGTACGAGTTCGAACTGGGGCTCTGCAAGGTGCTGCTGGGCCGGGATCTCCATACCCCGCTCCTCCTCGCCGGCGGTCTGGTGGGGCCTGAGGATGCCGTGGAGGCCGATGCCCTTCTGGCAGCGGTGGTGGAGCATTGGAGCGCTCTGAAAAACACTTCTGCCGATGCCGTGCGCGAGAGCTTCCTGAGGCGGCCGGGGCTGCTTCGCCGGGAGGAGCGGCGATGGCGGTTGCAGGTGGAGCCGGCATCGTTCGACCTGCTGCTGGGGCACCTTCCCTGGGGCATCAGCATCGTCAGGCTACCCTGGATGTCCGAACCGATCCATGTAGAATGGGAGAGACAGTGAACGCAGATATACACGATATCGCCGCCCCCGGCTCCGGTGCTTCCGATCTCGAGCGCGAGCTCGAGTGGTTCGCCCGGGTTCTCAATGCACGGCTGCATTCTCATTTCCGTACCGAGGGAGCCGCGCTCCCCCCCGAGGTGATAGAGCCTCCGGAGCTTGGAGAGAGCCTGTACGCCGGATTTATCGGCAGGCATGCTCTTTCGGCGGCGGAGCGGCTGGTGCTCGTACTGGCGCTGGTGCCTCATATCCGCCCGCAGATGCTGGACGTGCTCTGGATAAAGAACGAGGCCACCGACCGGGGATGCACGGAGTTCGGCGGCATACAGGGTGCCACCCACGGCGGGTTCCTTCCCACCGGCGAGACCGCGCTGTTCGTTCTGGCGGGAGAGGATCTGGATGCCAGATTCCGTCTGGCCCGGATCTTCGATGCCGATCATCTCTTCGCCCGGCTCGGGGTGCTGCATCTTGGGGTTACCGCCGCCAGCGAGCCGGAGCTGAGCGGTGCGCTTCTGCTCTCCCGCGATTACATCCAGCGCTTCACCGCCGGCACCGAACGGCGGCCGGCCTACAACAGCGAGTTCCCGGCGCGCATGATCCGGACGAGCCTCGGGTGGGAGGATCTGGTGCTCCCCGCCGCCACGCTCGACCAGCTCGGCGAGATCCGCCAGTGGATACTCTACGGACCGATGCTGCTGGATGAATGGGGCATGGCAGGGAAGCTCCGCCCCGGCTTCACCAGCCTGTTCTACGGGCCTCCGGGAACCGGCAAGACCCTCTCGGCCTCGCTCCTCGGGAAGTACTGCGAGCGCGATGTCTACAAGATCGATCTCAGCCTGATCGTATCGAAATACATCGGCGAGACCGAGGAGAACCTGGCGAAGGTCTTCGATATGGCAGAGGACAAGGGGTGGATACTCTTCTTCGACGAGGCCGATGCGCTCTTCGGACGGCGCACGCGGGTGGATAGCGCGCACGATCGCTTCGCCAACCAGGAGGTGAGCTTCCTGTTGCAGCGGATCGAGGAGTTCAACGGCGTGGTGATACTGGCCTCCAATCTCAAGGCCAATATCGATGAGGCGTTTCTGCGGCGTTTCCATTCGGTGGTCTATTTCCCGATGCCGAAGCCCCCGGAGCGGCAGCGGATCTGGGAGCGGGCATTCTCCCCGAAAGCCGTGCTGGAGCCGGCCGTCGATCTGGGCAGGATCGCCGCGAAACATGAACTCTCCGGCGGTACCGTGATGAACGTGGTCCGCTACGCATCGCTGAAGGCCCTGAGCCGCAACGATGTCATCATCACGCTGGAGGATATGGAGGAGGGGATACGAAAGGAGTTTCTGAAGGAAGGCAAGACGCTCTGAAATCGGTAGCCACAGCCAACCATAACCGGCGGATCGGATGCTCCGGAGAGCATGGCGGCTGCCGCACATCATGGAGAAGAACGATCATGTACCAGCACTCGCCAGACCGCAAGAGCAGCAACGCCGCTGCCGCAGGATCGCCTATGCGTTCCTCCGGCGGGAGGCACAGAAGCCAATCCGCTTCGGCGATAGCCACGGCGGGAAAGGGAACCATCCTGCAGAAGAAACTGACGGTCAACCAGCCGGGAGATCGCTACGAGCAGGAGGCCGACCGCATGGCCGATACAGTGATGCGGATGAGCGATATCCAGATACAGCGCGCCTGTGCGGCCTGCCAGGAGAAGGAGGATAAACAGATCATGCGGATGGAAACGGGAGGTGCCGGGGCGGAGGTGCCATCACAGGTCTACGATGTGCTCGGCAGCGGAGGTAAGGCCCTGGATGGGGGCGTACGCTCGTTCATGGAGTCACGCTTCGGCCACGACTTCGGGGCTGTACGTATCCATACCGGTGCGCAGGCTGCCGAGTCGGCGCAGGCGGTGAACGCACGCGCATACACGGTGGGGAATGACGTTGTATTTGGTGCCGGAGAATATAATCCCTCCAGCACCGGCGGACGCCATCTGCTGGCCCACGAGCTTACCCATGTGATCCAGCAGGGAGGTGGCGGAACAGTGGAACGCGGTGATGCGGTACAGCGGAAGAGCGCAGCGATGCCGGTGACCAGCCTGCCGGGAGCGATGGTGCAGCGGGCACAGGAATGTAATATCGATCATGTCGTCACCGAATGTGCCGGCGCATCTTCCAAATGCCTTGTCGTTCAGGATAGCTACTGTAAAAAGAACTATCCCACAACCAAGGATATGAACGCTCTGCATGCGAATGCCATACTGGGGGCCAAGGCACAGAAGGGGGATAGCCCCCAGGCTGCGGAGAATCTTCTCCATTTTCTCAATGGCTCCGGCTCTGAAAAGGTGATGCCGGTTGCCATTTTCAAGAATCATAACGACACCAAGGAAAAACTTCTGAATGAACACCGCGCAAAATTCATCGAAGGGGCCTCGAAACGTTTGAAGGATGGACGACTCAAGGTAGGCGGTTCGGCAGAGATGGTATGGACCGGAACTGCAAATGCCTTCCATTTTACGACCGACGATCTTGGCATCGCCGTGGGAGGATATACGCTCTGTTCCAAGGTCAGGGTTTCCGCCAGAAGCAAGGGGAAGGGATCGGTGGAAATAGTGTTTGATAGCTGGACCGTACAGGCATTCGATTGTTATAACTGGGACCCGGGCAAGGGCATCGGTGGTCTGTTCGGCGGCGTAAACGACAAGGATCTCTGCTGCCTGCAGAATGCAGGGAAGGGGAAGCACTTCCGGATACGTACCGATGCATGGAGCAATGACTATGCTCCGTCGATTGCGCCTGCAACGGTGTCCGGGGCGACCACTTCGAATAATCCGGTTTCTCCGGATCAGGCACCTGACAGATAGCGGGGAGGATATAGGACTATTCCCGGCCGGGAATGCTTCGCTGAAATAGCGTAGAACATCTGTTCGCAGGATGGGCCGTCCGCCGGACTATTCGGTACTCCATCACCATAACAGCACCATTATCATATGTACGAGCAAACATCGGAACCCACAAAGGTAGCCGGATCTCCGGCTGCCGCATCCACAACGATGCAGAACCAGTCGCACGGAGTCAGATTTGCCAGGAAAGATGATGAGAAGGGATGCCCGGTGCAGAAGACCGGCACCCTGAGCGAAGTCTCCTGGGGCGAAACCTCCGGATTATATCCCACCGCGGATAATAAATACGAGCCCGAGAAGTGGGATGCCGCAAAGACCTGCGATCTGCTCCGGCTTCGTGGTGCCATCCATGCGGTAGGGCAACGAGGGGAGAAGGTCCATAAAGCCAAACCGGGAAGCAGCGCCATCGAGAAGAAACTCAAGCCATATCATTTAACCGAGAATTTTCCCGCGCTCGATTCGGAGATCAGCAATGCAAAGGTGAAGTGGTTCTATCTCTCCAGCAAATCCGATCTCACCGTACACCCCACCATGAAATCGCTGAAATGGGCGAAGAAGTACGGGCCATTTTATAATAATGGCGGAGGAGATGTGCCAAAGGGGACTACCTATGTGCACTTCTACAGCAATTGACCCTGTTCGATGAGAAGCGGGATTGCATCTCGCGCCGTTCGCGCGGCGTTCTACTCCGTGCGGGGTAGTAGCAGCCGCGATTGCGGAGTTTGACTCAGCGGCTTCTTCGAAGGTCTGTTCGGGCGGAGTACAACGTTCCCCGAACAGGCCAGGAGCCAGCATCGATCCGCATTCTGCTGTGCCAGGCTGAATAGATCATCACCGGATTATACCATACGGTAGAACTATGGCGTGTACGTATATCGGCCAGATCATGGCCGTGGCATTTCCTTTCGTTCCATACGGATGGGCCCAGTGCAACGGGCAGCTTCTGCCGATCGCACAGAATACCATTCTCTTCGAGCTTATCGGCACTATCTATGGCGGCGATGGCCTCAGCACCTTTGCCCTTCCCGATCTACGCGGCCGTGTGCCGCTACACATAGGGGAGGGGGGCGGCCGTGAGGAATATGGCCTCGGCCAGAGCGGAGGAGAAGAAACGCATCTGCTTTCGGTGAACGAAATGCCGGCCCACAGGCATCCCATCAACGCCTATAATGGGGCGGGAGATCGGCCCCTCCCCTCCGGTAATGTGTTTTCGGGGGCCTCTACGGATAGTGTCTTCACCGATGCCCCCGTCAGTGCATCCCTGGATGCCAGCGTGATGGGAGTAAGCGGGGGGAGCCAGCCCCATACTATCATGCAGCCCTATCTGGCGCTGAATTTCTGTATAGCGCTGGAAGGACTTCATCCGCGGCATCTGGTGTGATCCGCAGGATGGAGTCAACTGCTCTTGCCCGGCATCTCCTCCGGAACGTTCACGCCGAACGACGCGCCGGAATATCCTACGCTTCGCTTCGGGTCTTCTGCGCGTTTCCGGTATGTTCCACCACCGCGCCCACGATGGTCTCCCAGTCGTCGCGGTGCAGTTCGTGGCCGGTTCCCTGAAGCGCCAGCAGCCGGGCGCCACGGATTTTCCCGGCAAGAAATTCCCCGTGCGCATAGGGGAGCACGATATCCTCGGTTCCCTGGATCACCAGCGCGGGCACCTTTATTTCCTCCAGCCTGTCCGTCCATTCATCGCCGCCGCCGAGCAGTGTGTAGTTCATGATGCTCCGGATGCTGCCGGCCCTTCTGAACTCCTGCCGCGCCAGATCGCGCGCGGCCAGCTCGTCGAACGTATGGGCGGAGCCGGTGAGCAGGCGCGAGCCGGTTACCATATAGTCCACCACGGCTTCCTCATCGGACCAGTCCAGCGTTTCGCTGGAGGCGTGATAGTTCAGAATGCTCTGGTCGATCGGCGGCAGCGCCGGGGCGTCGCTCACGAACGGGCCGGAGGCCAGCATGGTGACCGAGAGAACCCGCGAGGGGCATTTCAGCGCGAGCACCTGGGCAAGCATTCCTCCCAGCGACATCCCCACCAGATGCGCCTGTTCTATCCCGTAGCCATCCAGCACCGCCATGGCGTCGTCGGCCAGATCGTTTACCGTATAGGGGGGAGCGCCGGGCGGGTAGGAGGTGGAACGGCCGGTATCGCGGAGATCGTACCGGATCACGAAGCGCTTTTGAGCGGCGATCATCCGGCAGAACTCCTCGTCCCACCAGAGCATCGAGGCCATCGCTCCCATGATGAGGAGAATCGCCGGATCAGCGGGATCGCCGAAGCTCTGGGTGCAGATGGCTGCATCCCCTGCATGTATCATCTTCTCGGACATCGATGGCTCCTTTGCTGGCCGAATATAAGCGGGAGAAATTATACGGAAATTCACGGAAAACAGATCCAGCCCTATCACCGTAACGACGGCATTTCTTTAAATGCGCTTCCGTTCGCGCAGCAGCGCCAGTTTCCGGAGAAACCTCTCCATATGGGGATCGGAGCGATGCAGCGGTATCGCCGAGGAGTGAAACCACATCACCGTGTTGAACTCCGAGGTATCGTACACCAGAGGCCCGGTCCGGTTGCCGGAGAGCAGATACCAGAGCGAGACATCGGTGTGCCCGGCGGTACGCCCCACGGTCTCGGTGCAGGTTATCATCACCGGTCCGCCCAGCAGAAACTCCGCCGTGATGCCGAGCTCCTCGTCGGCTTCCCGCACCACCGTCTCCCTGGGATGCTCTCCCGGCTCCACATGACCTCCGGCGGGGAGCCACAACTGCGCGTTTCTGTGGTCCACCAGCAGCAGATATTCCTCATCGAGAGGGACGAAATAGGAGACCAGATGCCTGGGCGGGGTCGCCGGTTTTTCGATACGGCATAGTTCATCTCCTCCGTCGATCCAGGCGAGAACCTCTGTGATATGATCCCGTTCCATCTGGTCAAGCGGTTCTATCGAATCCACTTCCGCGCGTATTTGTTCCCGTATCACGGCTCTCAGTAGATAGTGTTTTTCATATGCTCCGGATAATTCCGGTCATAGGCCGCACCGTCGAAATCTCCGTTGGAGAGGGCTTCCTGCATCTGTCCGGAAGTCGGCAGCGCCGACCGGGGAATTTTCGCCTCCTCGCTCCAGAGTTTCGAACGGACCAGGGCTTTCTGGCACTGATAATAAATGCGGTCCACGGTTACTATCAAAATGCTTTTGGGAATTTTTCCCTCCATCGCAAACGGCTCGCATAATTCCGGATCGGCAGAGATGATTGCGCGGCCGTTGATACGGAGCGTCTCCCCCACTCCCGGAATCAGAAAGAGGATGGAGATGCGGGGATCGCTCACGAGATTGCGGAGCGTATCCAGCCGGTTGTTTCCCCGGCGGTCCGGTATCAGTACGGTTCTGTTGTCGGCGATTCGTACGAAGCCGGGGAGATCGCCCCGAGGAGAGGAATCGAGCCCTTCGGGGCCGCTGGTGGAGAGCACCACGAACGGGGCCTTCTCGATGAATGCGCGATAATGCTCGGAGATATAGTCCAGCTCCTTGGTGAGCGAGCGGGGGACGGGGGGGCCGTACAGCGCTTCGAGCTGTTCGATCGAGGTCACCTGGTGTGCCTGGGAGGGTGCGGATTCCGGCTGTTGCATGGAAATCGGATTTATGAATTCAGAAAGGGGGTCGGGCAGGCCGGTCGGGGATACGGGCGGTCCGGGGAGCGCTCGTCCCTGCCGGGCGAACCATGCTCCAGATAGTGACACCGATATACTCTATTCCGTGACGTCCCGGAACGGGGAGTTTGTAAGAGATTCTATCACCACACCCCTGCGGATGCATCCGTATACCATAAAGCGGAACGCGTCAGAATTCCCGATAGCCCCATGCTCATCTTTTTCTCATACATCGAAAGGCAACTATATACTCCAGCGACCCTGAGTGGGCACTTCCAGAAGAATCCCACGCCAAGCCGCGAAGGCGCAAAGAAAGACCTCTTCTTTGCGCCTTCGCGGCTTGGCGTGATGCATCTGGCATGGTTGGGTCTAGCAGGTATATAATCGCCAATCGAAAATCGCAAATCGAAAATCCCATCATCCGTGGGGCTTCCTTCCCTCCCGAAGCATCGTCACATAGTTGTGGATACGCCGCGCGCGGGTTTCCGGTTTTTTTGCATCATGGATCTGATAGAGGATCGAATACCGGCTGGCGCCGCCCAGCTTCGCGAAGGATTCCTTCGCCTCCGGATATTTCTCCAGCTCGGCCTGAAGATCCTCCGGGACGGTGATGGTGCGCGGCGATTCGTATGCGGCATCCCATCGCCCATCCTTTCTGGCCGCTTCTATCTCCCTGAGCCCCGCAGGCTGCATGCGTCCCTGGGCGATAAGGTTCTCCACCTTGCCGCAGTTGATCTTCGACCATTTGCTTCTGGCGCCCCGGCGAGTAAAGCGTTGCAGGGAGAAATTCTCATCGAGCGCCTTTTTCTGGCTGTCGATCCAGCCATAACAGAGGGCGATATCGACCGCTTCGGCATAGGAGACCGATCCGACCGGAGAATTTTTCTTCGCCAGCTTCATCCAGATCCCTTCGGATTCCGTGTGGTTGCTCCGCAGCCATTCCTCCCAGTCCGGCCCGGCCGGAAAATGGATGACCGGGAGTTCGTTGGTTGTGCTCTTCATGGAAGACTCTGTTGATAAGAATTCCGGCAGATACGATTTCTACAGGGGGGAGCCATCAAGCTCCAGAAGAAGATGGGATTCATCGGTGAATATCCCATTCCACTGCAAGGAGCGGGGCTGTATTCCCCAGCGGCGAAATCCCGCCTTCCGGTAGAGATGTTCCGCTGCCGGCGCTGCGGCGGTGACGCTCAGATGGATCTGGCCGACCCCCTCCCAGGCGCGTCCCTGTTCTATGGCGGCCTCGATGAGCATGCGTCCCGCCCCGGCACCCCGGCATTCCGGCATAACGTACATGCCCCATATCCGGGCCTTGTGGCACTCCTTGAGTTTCATCTCCCGGACAATGCCCACCATCCCTATGAGCCTCTCCTCCTGAAATGCCCCGAATACCGCCCGCGGGTCTGCCGTCTCCAGGCTTTCCCGTACGCTCTCGCTGGAGCGGTAGCGGTCGTCATCGGGGGAGGAGCCGAACGAGAGGGGGGACTGCTCCAGCGCCTCCCGGCGGAGCGCCATAAGGGCAGGGGCATCCTCCGGGCGTAACTGTCTGACGGTTGCGTTCATGGTATTTATTCCGAAATACTACCGAGGTGCGGGAAGGCCGGGCCGGAATACGATTCCCGGTCCGGCCTCTCCATGAAACCCTCATTGCGGGCGCGGCCTGTGCCGCACTACTCGTGCAGGCCGTTGCAGTCCGCCAAAAAAAATCATTCCACCGTCTTTACGCCGGTGATGGAGATTTCCCCCCGGTCCAGCTCCTCGGCAAAATCCGGAATGAACATCTTCATGTTGCTCTCATAGGCCAGCGGCCACAACTCCTTCAGCCGTGTTCTGGCTTTGTCGTTGATATAGGTTGCGCCGGATGCCTCCATCAGCACCATCGCCATGGTGGTGCCGTCGGAGGTTACCATGAAGGTGAATTCATCTTTGTCGGCCTCCAATGACTCCCGCAGATTTTCCAGATGCGGGGCAAGTTCGTCGTGATAGAGATCGAACTCCATATCGCCATCCTCGAGCAATGCCCGTTCCAGCGACCGCTGAATTTCCTTTACGCTCATGAGATAAATTGCATTGATAATATTCCATCCATACCGGGCCTTCCGGTCCGGAGTTTTCCCCCTCTCTCATCCCCGCTGTCTGGGCCTGGTGTTGTACCCGCGCTCATCGAACGGGGAGAGTGTATCGAGCCAAAGCTGTTCCAGCACGCGCAGATCATCGGAGGGATCGTAGCCGGGAGTATCCGGCGGTTCGAGCGTATCCAGCACTTCGAACACGAACGCATCGGGGCCCATCGTATTCCAGTCGTTCTGGAGTTCGCTGCTGACATGCCCTCCCATGCGGAGCTGTGCCTGGTGGCGATTGAGAATCGCCGGAAGATCGCGGCTGGTACCGACGAACGATTTATTCTTGACGGTGTTATATACCCGGAACACCCCCATCGGGCGCGGGGTTTCCTTGTATTCCCGTTTTAATGCTTTTCGATCCATGATCGCATCGTTGTTGAATTGTTCCATGGGGAATCCAGCGCAATGCGGATACCGGGAGAGAAGACGGGGCTCGTGATCCGTTCCGCCGGAATTCTCTCCATCGGTTCCCTCCCGGTGCCGAGGAGCGCCGGGAGCATATCGGGAAGATACGGCAACGGGCGCGCCGGTGTGCCCGTTGCAACCGCCGCGCTCATATATTTTCTAGCCGATCCGCACCGATGTCATCGTCAGCGAGCCGGCCACGGCCCTGTCGTTGAAAAACGATATCTCGTCGCTTTTCTCCTGAAGGCCGAGCGTATAGAGCAGAGGGTAATAATGATCCGGGGTCGGTATGGCAAGCCGTGCCGATGCCCCGAGCGAATCGTAGGCGATCAGCGAGCGGTGATCGCGGGAGGCGATCTTCTGCTTGAAGGTCTCGTTCATCTCCAGCGCCCACTCGTAGCCGTATTCCGGATCGGACATTCTATCCCACGCCACCATGCGGAGGTTGTGCACCATATTGCCGCTGCCGATGATAAGCACCCCTTTGCGGCGGAGCGCCCCAAGCTGCGCGGCGAGATCGTAATGATACTGCGGCGGCTGTTTATAATCGATGCTGAGCTGCAACACCGGTATATCCGCATCCGGATACATATGCCGCACCACGGTCCAGGTGCCATGGTCCAGCCCCCAGTCGTGATCCAGCCCCACCGATGTGGAGGTGATGAGCTTCCGGGTTTCGAGGGCCAGTTCCGGATCGCCCGGAGCATCGTAGCGCACATCGTACAGCTCCTGCGGGAACCCTCCGAAATCGTGGATGGTTTTCGGATGCTCCATCGCCGTTACGTGGGTGCCGCCGGTAAGCCAGTGCGCCGATACCACCAGCACGGCTTTCGGCCTGGGGATTTCCCGGGCCATGTCGCGCCACCGGCGGCTAAAATCGGTATCCTCGATGCCGTTCATCGGCGAGCCGTGCCCGATAAAGAGCACGGGCATTTTCACATCATCGGTTCCGAGGTTCCCGGTCATATCCCGGAACGATGCAAGCGAGAGCAATCCGGTTGCGGCTGTCATGGTTTTGAGAAAATCCTTGCGGTTCATGATTGCTGGTCCTGATCGGGGAGAGATATATCTCGCCGGAAGGAGAGATTGCAATAGAAGAGACCGTCCGGTGCTCCGGGATATTTGAGGCGGCCGTCCAGGATCATGGAGCGTTACATTCCCTCTGCGGCTCTGCTGGCGGCTTCGGCCTGCATCAGCGCGCCGAAATATTCCGGCTGCCGTGTGGAGAACAGCCCATACCACGCGGCCAGAACCTCCGGCGTGTAGAGATCGAGCCGTTGGAAGATTTCCCGGGCGAACTCCAGCGGGGCCATCGCCGAGGCGGTGATAAGATCGCCATCGGCAACGGCCGCCTCATCGCGATAATGATCCGCTCCGGCGTAGCCGGTCATCATCAGATAATCCCGTGCGTTGCTGGTATGCGCCCTGGCGTCCAGCACCCCGGCGCGGGCCAGACCGGCGGTGGCGCCGCAGATGGCCGCAACCGGAACCGCCGCATCCAGAAAGGTTTTCGCCAGCTCCGCCGCTTCGGTATTTCCTCCTTCATCCCAGGTTTCCCCTCCCGGCAGAATCAGCATGGCGCTATCGCCGGGGGCCAGGTCGGCCAGGCGCATATCCGGGATGATCCGCAGGCCGCCCGCCGTGACAACGGGATCGGTTCCCATGCCAACCGTGCGGATGCGGTAGCGGCCGGGCCGGCGGTGGAACTGCGGGTTGTTGATGCCGGCTATCGCATAGCCGGGTTCCCAGTCGGAAAGGGAATCGAACATGAACAGATGCACATCTGCCGGTTGCATTGCTACCTCCTGTGATCGTGTGAAGCGGCGGGTCCATCACCGCCCAGCGGCAGGGCCATGATGAGATCGCGTTGCAGATCGGTGCCCAGCATAAACGGCTGCTCGCCGATCTCCGAAAATCCATATTTATGATAGAAGCGGATTGCGCGGGGATTCCGCTCCCACACGCCCAGCCAGAGCGTTTCGGCGCCATGTTCCAGCCCCAGCGCTATCACCCGTTCCATCAGTTGTCTCGCCAGGCCGCTGCCGTGCCATCGCTCTTCCACATAAAAGCGCTTCAGTTCCACCGGCCCGTGTCCCGGCACCACCGGCGGGGCCGCGCCGCGATGCAGATGCGCGTAGGCGGCCGGCATCTTTTCGTGCAGGGCGATGAGAATATCGGTATCGGGATCGGCTATCTCTCCGGCTATCGCGGCCGGGGTGAACGCCTCCGCGCAGTAGCTATCCATATCGGCGGGGGTGTTGAACTCCCCGAATGTAGCACGGAAGATCCGCTCGGCAAGTTCGCTGAGTTCTGCTGCATCTCCGGGACGGGCGGCTCGAATTTCCCACATCGTTTCAGTATCCATTCTTGTTGTATAATTACCTGCATGCCGTGGCACCGGCGGGTTGTAATCTACCGATCTTCCCCTGTATCCATGGCAGGGCGCTGTCGGCACGCGATACATCGGCCGGGGCATGCCGCCGGGAAGATAGCGCCGCAGGAGGATGATGGAGGAACGGGGCTGCCGCCGTACCTTCTTTGCATCACATCCGGAGTACGCTCCTCCGGGGGCCTGCGCCGGCATCCTGGCCGATTTGCCGGAAGAACATAAGCCTTCACCATGACCTTACGTAGCTGCCACGCACTACCCGTTCTCCTGCTGCTGCCGGTACTGATGGCGGTTTCCGGCACTTCGCTGCTGTGCCAGCGCAATACCCTGAAGTTCGACAACTTCACCATGCAGCAGGGGCTCTCCGATAATTACCTGCTCTGTATCCTGCAGGACCGTTTCGGCTTTCTCTGGTTCGGCACGCGCGACGGGCTGAACCGCTACGACGGCAATCATTGCATCATCTACCGGCACGATATCAACGATCCCGGCTCGTTATCCGACGGGAGCATCAATTCCATACTGGAGGATCGTGACGGGACGATCTGGATCGGGACGCACGCCGGCGGGCTGAACCGGTTTGACCGCAGGAGCGAGAGTTTCGTCCGCATCCGCCATGATCCTCGCGACCCCGAAAGCATACCGGACGGGATCATCAGCATGATCTGCGAGGATGATGCCGGGAGCCTCTGGATCGTGGTGGAGGGGGCGGCCGGCGGACTATGTCGGCTCGATAAAAAAACTGGCCGCTTCGCCCGGTACTATCACAATCCCTCCGACCGGCGTAGCCTCAGCAGCAACAGAGTCACGTCGGTATGCCGCGACAGCAGCGGCCGTATCTGGATCGGCACCGCCGATAAGGGGCTGAACCGGTACGATCGCTCCGGGGACGACTTTATCAACGATGCCACTGATCCCCTGTATGGGGCCGGACGAACAGGGACGATAGCTTCGATCCATGCCGATGCCAGGGGGGGATTATGGCTGCGATCGCTCCATCATATCCTTCGGATGGATATGGCCTCCGGCACCCTCATCAATTACACGGCGGAATTTCCCGCATTCCGGGGCCTGGCATCCGATCTCATCTCTTCGCTGTTTATCGACCGTTCCGACCTGCTCTGGGTCAGCACGGTGTTCGGCGGACTCCATGTCTTCAACCTTGCCACCGGAGCCAGGACCGATGCGGTATACAACCCCGCCGATCGGCAGAGCATCGGGAGCAATCAGGTACGGGTGATTGCCGAGGACCGATCGGGGAATATCTGGATCGGGACCGATAACGGAGTTGCCCGGTTCAACCCCAGAAGCTGGAACCTTCGTTATATCCAGCATGATCCGCTCGCGGCTACGTCGTTATCGGGAAAAATCGTGCGGTCTATCTGGAAGGAGCCCTCCGGAGATCTCTGGGCGGGCACCGAGGCCAGGGGACTCAACCGGGTGGATGCCGCAAGCGGCCGCATCGTGCGATATACGGGGCTCTACGGGGAGGGAGCCCACAGCAATATCAATGTGCTGTATCAGGGGCGGTCGGGGGAGCTCTGGATAGGCTCCTCCAGGGGGCTGCATCGCTACAATCCCCGCTCGAAATCCTTCTCCCGATATCCTGCTATCACCGACGGCAATATCTGGGCGATCCTGGAAAGCCGTGACGGCACGCTGTGGGTGGGATCGTTCTACGGACTGAGCCGGATAGACCCCGGCACCGGCCGATCGGTCCGGTACAGGCACCGGCCGGGGGATGGCTCCGGGATCGGGGATAATAAAATCTTTGCGCTCCATGAGGATCGCAACGGAATTATCTGGATCGGGACCGATAATGGGCTGGACCGTTTCGACCGCTGCACCGGCCGGTTCACCCATTACGCCCATGACCCCGGTGATGCTGCGAGCCTGAGCAACAACCGCATCTGGTACATCCACGAAGATGCCGGCCGTTATCTCTGGATAGGAACATCCGGCGGAGGGGTGAACCGGTTCGATCCGGCCACCGGGCGTGCGCTCCGTTTCACCGAGAAGGATGGGCTTGCCAGCAATACCGTGTGCGGTATTCTGGAGGATGAACGGGGGCGATTGTGGATCAGCACCAACAACGGTATTTCACGGCTCGATCCGCATACCCGCCAGTTCAGAAATTATTCCGCGCGGGATGGATTCTACATCAGCCAGTTCCATTTCAAAGCGTGTTTTCGCGATACTGCTGGATATCTTTATTTCGGCGGAACCGATGGCATCCTGTCGTTTCATCCCGACAGCCTCCAGGACAATCTCTCGGTGCCGGCCCTGGCTCTGACATCGTTCAAGGTGCTGGATCGGGAGCTTGCGCTCGATAGCTCCATCACGATGAAGCGGGAGATTCGTCTGGACCATACCCGTAATTTCTTTACGATCGAATTTGCCGCGCTCGATTTTACCAATCCGAAGAGAAATCGCTACTCGTATCGTCTGGAGGACTTCGATACGCAATGGCGCAGCACCGATGGCGAACGTCCCTATGCCGAGTACACCAATGTTCCTCCCGGCCGGTATCTGTTCCGTCTGCGCGGCAGCAACAGCGATGGGGTCTGGAACGGCGAGGCGATAACCGTGGCCGTGGTGATAGAGCCCGCCTACTGGCAGACCTGGTGGTTCCGGGCGGCGCTCGTATCGCTGCTGGCGGCTCTGGTGTCGGTGCTGGTGATGCTGCGCATCAGGAACATGCAGAGGAAGGGGGAGCTGCGCCAGCTTCTGGTGGAATATCAATTGCAGGCGTTGCGCGCGCAGATGAATCCTCATTTTATTTTCAATGCCCTTAATTCGATACTCCATTTTATCGCCCGCCACGATTCCGAGGCCGCCCAGCATTATCTATCCAGGTTCGCAAAGCTGATCCGTCTTACGCTGGAACATTCCAAATCCCATCTCATCCCGCTTGCCGACGATCTGGAATCGCTCCGGTTCTATGTGGAGCTTGAGCAGATCCGTTTCGAGAAGAAATTCGCGTACGAATTCTCGATCGGTCCGGGGATCGATCCGTACGATATCGAGGTGCCGCCGATGCTTATCCAGCCCTATGTGGAGAATGCAATCAAGCATGGGCTCGCCTACAAGGGGGAGGCCGGAACACTGGCGGTAATGGTGAGCCGGCACGGGGCGCATGTGCTCTGCTCGGTGATAGACGATGGGGTGGGCCGGAAACGATCCGAGGAGCTGAAAACCGGCATCGCACGCCGGCACAGGTCGCAGGGGATGGAGGCCACGAAAAAACGGCTCGAAGCGCTGGAGGCATCCTACGGCGGGAAGTTCCAGGTGGAGGTGATCGATCTTTCAGACACCTCCGGAAATGCTGCCGGCACGCGTGTGGATATCTATATTCCGATGGAGGATGCCTGATGATGCGGGGCGCAAGGCCGCATACCGATTTTATTCATACCCACAAGAGCCCGATATATCATGATTCGTGCAATGATCGTAGATGACGAGCCGGGAGGACGCGAGATACTGCTGGATCTGCTGGGCAGATACTGCCCATCGGTGGAGGTTGTGGATTCGGCGCATTCGGCCCCTGCCGCTCTCGACAAGATCCGCCTCCATCGCCCCGACCTTCTTTTCCTGGATATCGAGATGCCGTTCGGCAGCGGGTTCGATCTGCTGGACAGTCTGGACGATCATCCCGTGGAGGTGATATTCACCACCGCGTACGACCACTATGCGATCAGGGCCATCCGATATAGCGCGCTGGATTATCTGTTGAAACCGATCGACCGCGATGATCTTGTCGAGGCGGTGCGAAGGACCGAGCGCCGTATCGCGGCGCAGAATAGAGCCGGGGGGAGCCTGAAACAGATCGTGCAGAGCGTTCGCGATGCCGGCAACGACGATACCCGGCTGGCTCTGGTCGCCAACGACAGCGTAACGATGGTGCCGATCGCCGATATCATCCGATGCCAGGCGGAGGCCAATTATACGCGGTTCCATCTTCGCAACGGAACCACCATTCTGATGGCGCGCACGCTGAAGGACTATGAGATCGCCCTGCATGAGCGGGGATTCGTGCGCGTGCATAATTCCCATCTCATCAATCTGGATCATATCCGGAAATATATACGCGGGGAAGAGGGAAAGGTGGTGATGAGCGATGGCTCGACGGTGGCCGTATCGCGAAGACGCAAGGAGGAGTTCCGCCGCAGGCTGTCGGCAAAATAAATTATCCGGGGCGTCCTCCCGGCCCGGAAATTCCATCCCCTGCTCCTCCCGGCGGTCCGCATTACCCCGAATTTCTACCGGACCCCCACTCCCAGCAGCGCGGGCCATTCAACGCTCATCGGGCCGGTGCCGAATTTCTCCTCCATGCGTTCTATAAGCTCCGTCTGAAATTCCCTCCACCGTTCCTCGCCCAGCGTCTTGTAGAGCAGTGCCATCGGCGCCGAGGAATCGGAGCGCGACTCGCAGAACGAGCGTACCGAAGGGATCTCCAGAAAATGGCTCACCGGATGAATCGCCACCGGGCCGAACCCGGCCGCCAGCATCTCCCTGCTGAACTCATCGGCGTTTGAAAGGGGCGCATTGCCTCCCCCGAGCGGAAAGTCGGGCAGGATGGAGCGTGTGGCATCGAAAAGGGTAGCCATCAGCGGCACGTGTTCCATGGGCGCCCAACTGGATACCACCGCGTGCGCGCCGGGCTTCAGGGTGCGATACAGTTCGGCGAATCCGGCGGCACGATCGGGGAAGAACATCAGGCCGAACATGGAGAATCCGGCATCGAACGTGGCATCACCGAACGGGAGCTGCTGTCCGTTGCCGGTGATGGCTTCCACGTTATGGATATTCTGCTCGGCTGCGCGGCGGCGGAGCATCGCGATCATGCCCTCGGCGAAATCTATTCCCGTCACCTGTCTGGCGCGCCGGGCGGCGATCAGCGCCAGCGTGCCGGGCCCGGTTGCCACATCCAGAACAGTGGCATCGGGGGGAAGCTCCGCAAGCCGTATGGCATCCTCCGCATACCGGGAGAAGAGGGGGACGGTATCGATCGTATAGCCTTCGGCGATGGTATTCCAGGGATCGGGAGAGGCAAGCGGGCTGGACATGAGATTTTCGATTGGGCAGAGAGATTGTAGGATTTCGGGTATGCGATTTCGGAGCTGCTGGTGTCGGGCGGCCGGCATAAAACATTCATTGCGATAGCGTATGCGGAACGTCCCTCCTTTTGCATGCGGCGCCCATCCCTGCTGCAGCCCGGAACGGATCGCCTGCTCGACGAAGCCGGAGGTGATGACCTGAGGCTCATAATCGGGCGGGCGTTCGGCGCAGCCCAGATACAGCCATCTGTCGTACCAGCCGAAATCCACCTCCAGGCGCTGGTTGTACGAATCCGCGATATTGATCTCTACCAGGCCCGATAGTTGATTCAGGCGCCAGCTATAATTCAGATCATCGACGGTGATAGAGCGAAATCCGCGTTGCTTGCGAGGGCGCGCCATTATTCTTACGGTACTATCTTCTGGAATTCAAAAAATATCCCAGTATTTGGGGATTATACCCGGATTATCACGAGAGGCCGCAGCGATGCGGTGCATGGAAAGGAACAATGAGCGATGCCCATTCCGGTACTGTTCTTTTCTTTTTTTTCTTAACTCTTTCTTCGCGGCTTCCCGTGATGCATTCTGTTCGTATCCATATCGCCACAATATCTTCCCCCGCTCCCTGGAAACATCACCCCATACACTCCATCTCCCATAATTCGGGGTAGACCCTCACGAACCCCATCTCCGTGGTTTCGAGAATGCCGGTGTAGCCTACGCCCGATGCATCGTAGCCGTAGCGGTTGGGCTCCAGCAGGTGATAACGATGCTCCAGCCGTTGCAGCTCCAATGCCGGAAAGGGAAGCCATGCGGCGGGGGCGGTTGCGGCTTCCCCGGGATCGAGGGCGAGGCGCCTGATCTGGAACAGATTGGTGGAAGGGGTAAACCCGAGATCGAGATCGGCGCAGCCATCGGTTCCCTTCTGAACGATTCCGTTCAGGCTCCAGACGAAGCCGGCGGTGCGGGTTATCTCCAGC
Organism: Candidatus Kapaibacteriota bacterium; assembly: GCA_048594725.1. Taxonomy (GTDB): domain Bacteria; phylum Bacteroidota; class Ignavibacteria; order OLB7; family OLB7; genus JAFDZV01. Next base: position 7,032 of record JBMDXA010000080.1, on the reverse strand, counting down.
CGTACCGGAGCATCTCCCATCCACCCCTCGACCCTTCCGGAGCGCGAATGCCAGGACCGGTCGCACTCCACCTGGTAGCGGAGACTGCATGGTTTCCCCTCCAGGGCGAACAGCGCGGTGCCCTCCAGCCGCCATCCGTCATCCAGCTTCCGGAGGGTGCAGGCATCGTGGCCGGGGAGATCGATTCTGCGCCAGAGGATCGTATTGCTCATGGTCTGTTTCCAGTTGGTGCTATGCGGATCACAGGATGGGATTGCCCGGCAGATCGCTTCCGGCGGCCAGTCCGAGCGCCCAGAGAATTCCGCCGGAGAGATGGTTGCGGAACAATGGATTGGTATAGATATCCTCGCGATGTCCGAGCGATGTATAGAACATGCGTCCGGAGCCGTGCCGCCGTGTCCAGGCCACCGGAAAATCTCCCTGCTCGCCGCTCTGCGGGTGCAGGTGCATCGAGAGGAGGGCATGAACCTGGCTCCGGTTCCAGTCCTTGAATTCGTAGATCTCATCGAAGAGCGGGAAGGAGGCGGGGAGATCGCGGCAGGCGGGGTGCGCCGGGTCCTGCACCACTATCCGCACCTCTCTCTGCGGGCCATGCCCGGTGAACGTTCCTCCCAGCAGGGCCAGATATTCCGGATCGGTGCGGAAGGTATCGCTCGCGCTATGCACTCCTATGTAGGCACCGCCATCCAGCATCCACTGGTAGAAGGCCGTGCGCCCCTCCGCGGTGAAGGTGAGAGGGCCGGTGGTATTGGCGAACACCACGGCATCCACCTTCCGAAGCTCCGAGGCGGTCACCGCGCTCTGCACCTCCCCGGTGCTCTCGGCCCGCCGCGCTATCTCCCATTTTCCCGTCTGCTCCCCGAGTGCGCCGATGGTCTCCACGGCGGCCGATACCGTATCGTGCCGGTATTCCACTGTCTGCGAAAGCACCAGCAGCCGCTTTCTCTGCGGGGCGCCGGGGCCCGATGGAGCGTTGCCGCCGCAACCGGCCAGCAGCAGGGCGCTTCCCAGAAGCTGTCTGGTGAACGTTCTGCGATCCATGAAGTCTCCTCCCTGATTAGAGCGGGTTTCAGTTGAGTGTGAGGTAACGCACGTCAGAGGAATGGGTCGCTCCTACGGAGCTTCCGAAGAAAACACTGACACCATAGCTACAGACGGGTGCTCCCTACGGGAGCCTGAACCGATCAAGTCAATTGAAAACTGCTCCAGGATGATATATCCGAGATAGACCTGCGTAGCATCGGCGGGAAGGGACGCCGCAGGAGATAGCCGCGTAGCATGGGGGGAAGGTCTGCGACGATGCCGCCGGGAGCGTACTCCGGAGGAATGGTTCCGGACGGGGATGCGGAATGATCCGTGCGCGATCGTTCCGCATCGTTCCGCGGTTCATCCTCCGTTTTCATGGCCGGCCAGGGCCGGTTCGGCGGGTATCGCTGCCAGCATGCCGCCGGATGACGGGGCCATCGCCGGAGAGGCGGTTGTTTCGGCAGGGGCATGCTCCTCCGGAAGGTTCTCGAACGCATAGCCCCAGAGGATCTCCCAGAGATGACCGTCGGGGTCCTTGAAATATCCGGAATAGCCCCACGGTTCCTCCTGCGGCTGGGAGGGGAGGGCCGCGCCGGCCGCGTGCGCGCGGGCCAGGATGGTATCCACCTCCTCTCTGCTGGAAGCCGCGTGGCTGAGGATGAACTCCACGGAGCTTTTCATCGTGCCTGTATCGTTGCTGATTCTGGCAAGCTCGGTCCGGGGATAGAGCACCAGCGTCACCCCTCCATCCAGTTCAAACGCCACATGATCCTCGCCATCGAGTATCCCCTGGGTGGGAAGGCCCAGCCCGTCGCGGTAGAATGCGAGCGATGTCTCCAGATTCTCAACCGCAAGCGTGATGATATCGATCCTTGGTTTCATCCGGTCTCCATGTGAAAGATTCATGAGATAGAGTAGGAAGGTAACATACTCAACTACCGGGCACGATGCTACCCCGGCCATCCCGGCGGGCAATCCATACGAGCATTCATGGGAGGAATACCGGTGGAACGGCAATAGGCCACCAACTCTCCCCCAATCGAAAATCGTCAATCGAAAATCCCAGAGGAGACCACCCCCTCTCTCCCCCAATCGAAAATCGAAAGGCGATTATATACCTGATAGACCCAACTAGGCCAGATGCATCACGCAAAGCCGCGAAGGCGCAAAGAAAGACATCTTCTTTGCGCCTTCGCGGCTTCCCGTGGGATTCTTCTGGAAGTGCCCACTCAGGGTCGCTGGAGTATATAGTTGCCAATCGAAAATCCCAGGAGGAGACCACCACCTCTCTCCCCCAATCGAAAATCGAAAATCGTCAATCGAAAATCCCAGGGGGGGTACACAAAGATGTACTCCGTCCCGGCTGGCATCATCGCCGGGGGGGATTTATATTGAATGCTGTTCGCCATCGCTCTTCATTCCGTACGCTTTATGGATTGCTGGAATCATCAGTAGTTCTCTCGTGTAGTGCGAGAATGAAACATCCCGGCGGGCGCTATGATATCGTATGAATACCGATCCGGCCACTGAATCGTTCCGGGGAGATCCCGGCAGCACACGGACCCCCGATGCGGCGCCGTCACGTCTCTCCGTTATGCTGCGTGCCTGGACGCTGGGAGCGCTCGCGATTTCCGGGGGAATGCGGTGGTGGCTGTACGCGCGGAGAAGGCATCGCCGCGCCGACGACGGCAGGGGAGGGGCGGCCCTGGCGACGATGTGCGAGCGGATGGGGCCCACGTTCATCAAGATCGCCCAGTTGCTCGGCTCCCGTCCCGATCTGATAGGAGTTCCCGCCGCGCGTGCCCTTGCACGCGTTCGCGATCACGTGACCCCGTTTCCCTCCGCGGAGGCGATACGGATCGTGGAGCGGAGCCTGGGGGCGCCTCTGAGCCGGTGCTTCGCCCGATTCGATCCGGTTCCCGTCGCTGCCGGGAGCATCGCCCAGGTGCATGTGGCCCTGCTGGAGAGCGGGGAGCGGGCCGCGGTGAAGGTGCGGCGTCCCGGTCTGGGAAAGGTGATGGTGCGGGACTTCGCGGTGCTGCGCGGGATGGCCTGGCTGCTTGAACGCACCCCCTGGTTCCGGAACGTTCCTCTGAAGGAGGTGGTGGCCGAGATAGAGGGGACCGTGATGGGGCAGCTCGATTTCCGGCGGGAGAGGAGCAACAACGAACGCTTCCGCCGCAACCTCGCGGGCCGCCCGCAGATCGTGATCCCCCGGACGTTGCCGGAACTCTGCACGGAGGATCTGATCGTCATGGAATATATCGGCGGCCTGACCCCGGTGGATATGATAGAGCTTCCGCAGCTCTACCGGGAAGCCGCGTCGGTGCGGGGGATGGAGGCGCTCTGCTCCATGATCTTCGTGCATGGCTTCATCCATGCCGATCTGCATCCCGGCAATGTGTTCGTACAGGAGGATGGCACTATCGTCATGTTCGACTTCGGCCTGGTGGCGGAGCTGGACGACCGGGAGCGCCGGCGGTTCGGCGAGTTTTTCCTGGCGATGTCCACCAATAACGGCGAGACCTGCGCGGCGATCGTGCTGGAGACCGCAAGCACGCTCCCGGCCTCGCTGGATCGCGCCGCCTTTATCCTTGCGATGAAGGATCTGGTTGCCCGCTTTTCCGGGCGGAGCGCAGGAGAGTTCGAAGTGACCGGCTTCGTCACCGCTCTGTTTGCCCTGCAACACCGTTTCGGGGTGCGCGGATCGACGGCGTTCATGATGACGATCATATCGCTGCTGCTGTTCGAGGGGATTCTCAAATCGCTGAATCCCTCCTTCGATTTTCAAGGTTCCGCCGCGCTCTTTCTGCTGGGGCTCTCCGCCCGCATGGGGACCGCAAACGGTTCCGGGTCCGGCCCGGACGGGATGGGGAGCCTGCCGGAGGGGGAGCCCTGTTTACGGCCGGACAATTCCTGATGCTCATGTTCGTCCGATGCTCGTCGCCGATGCGAAAATGTGGTAGATGTTCGTGTGGTGATCTCTGCCGATGCCTGCCCGCCCCAAATGTACCATTGGTGCATCCTGTTGGTAACACAATCTCCCGGCGGCGCTCCAATGCTTGACATGATGTGCTGCGAATTTGTATATTCGCACCGCCTTGGCCCTGACCGTGTCAGAACTCGGCACCGGAGAAGGGTAACCCATCAGGGTTAGCAGTTGCGATAGGGCAAGGCAAAATCGGTGCTCGTTTATAGTGGAAAAGCAAAAAACCGGATCGGAAGAATCCGGGCTTTTCAACGGTTCTGAGGTCCATCTCCTTACCGTACACAACCCCTAAGTCATCCCAGATATAAGCGTTTCCCTACGCTTCCAGCAGTAGATCCGGCATTGTTCTGCCAGCACAATGCCATTCTTCCAGTTGCTCCGTGGCATATGCCGCGCGGGCATGCCGCATACCCTGAACGATATACATGCTCAGATCCATATATAAACTCATGGAGGTTGTTTCGTGAGAATTTCCAGACGGTCCTCCCTCATGGCCGGTTGCTGGCTTGCTTTGATGTGTACTCCTGCGTTTGCGCAGATGACATTGCAGTCGAGCGTCATAGGCGGTGGCGGCGGCGTCACCGTGAGTGGAAGCTCGGTAATAGCCGGTACGATTGCTCAGACGATCATCGGACCGGTAACCAACAGCTCCAATGCGATGGGACAGGGGTTCTGGTACATGCTGCCAGCCCTTTCAACCACCGGTGTGGAGTATGATCCTGGCATGGCCGGGTCGGCCGTAGTACTGCACCAGAACGTTCCCAATCCCTTTTCAACGACCACGCAGATATCCTTCGACCTCCCCGCAGGCGGAGCGGTATCGCTGAAGCTCTATGATCTGGTGGGACGCGAAGTGCGCACCCTGGTCGATGAAGTTCGAGATGCCGGCCGTGTTACGATGGCACTCAGCGGCGATAAGCTGGAGTCGGGATACTATACCGCCCGGCTTGTGGCCCATGGAGTTACCAGAACGATCACGATGGTGGTTGTCCGGTAGCTGCCGTTACGGTGATCGCCGCATCAACCCAGAGATTGCGGCTTTTCCCCGAGGTTGAGTTTCATTATTCCAATCCTAACTCAAGACTATCCTATGTTGAAGAGGTCCCTCATACCTGCTCTGGCGCTGCTCACCTTCTCGGTGGCAACCGACGCGCTGGCCCAGGTTCCCAAAATCATTACCTACCAGGGGGTCTTTACCGATCTCGGTGGTAGCCCGGTCGCGGATGGCGAGCGCACGATGACGCTGAGCATCTACGACACCCCCACCGGCGGCGTCCCGCTGTATACCGAAACGCAGACCGTTCGCTTTGTGCGCGGCGTGTTCAATGTCGGTATCGGCTCGGTGACTCCGCTGCCGAACTCGCTGCGGTTCGATCGTCCGTATTATCTCGGCCTTACCGTCGAGACCAACACCGAGTTCTCCCCCCGCACTCCCTTTACCACCGGCGCCTATGCGATGCGCGCGGCCTACGCTGATGTGGCAAGCGTTGCCGGCGTCGCCGATTCGCTCTCGCCGAATGCGCGCGGAGCGGTCACGAGCGTTAACGGCCTCTCCGGTGCGGTGAATGTGGTTGGTACCGGTGGCACTACCATCACCCAGTCCGGCAATACCATCACCGTCAACAGCGACGGCGTCTCGACGCTGAACGGAACGGGCGGAGATGTGGAGATCGTGGGCGCGGGCGGCGCTACGGTCACCCGCAACGGAAATCGTATCACGATCTCCACCAGCAACGGGACCGGCTCCATCCAGGGCATCGTCGCGCTGGACCCGTCGATCTCCATCACGCACGGTCTGGGACCGATGCCGCAGATCGGTGTCAGCGAACTCGGTATCACTACCGCGAAGATCGCCGATGATGCCGTGACCACCCAGAAGCTCGCCAATGGTGCGGTCACCGACGCGAAGATCGCCGGTGGCATCAGCTACAGCAAGATCGTCGGTGCTCCCACCACGCTGCCGCCGAGCGGCCCCGCCGGTGGTGACCTGACCGGAACCTATCCGAACCCGACCATCGCAAACAGCGCGGTCAATACCGCAAAGCTGGCCGATGGCTCGGTGACCACGCCGAAGCTGGTCAATGGTTCGGTGACCACCCCGAAGCTCGCCGATAGTTCGGTGACCACCCCGAAGCTGGCCGATTTCTCCGTGACCACGCCGAAGATCAACGTCGGCTCGGTGACCACCGGCAAGCTGGCCGACAGCGCCGTCTCGGGACTGAAGCTCGGTACCAACGCTGTTAACACGCCTCACATTGCTGACGGTTCGGTGACAAGCCCAAAGATCGCCGACGGCTCCATTGTGAACGCCGATGTCAGCCCCACTGCGGCCATCGCCTACGGAAAGCTGAACCTGAACAACAGCGTCGTTACCAGCGATCTGACCAATGGCTCGGTGACCACGCCGAAGCTGGCCGATAGCGCCGTGACGAGCCTGAAGCTCGGCACCAACGCCGTCAACACCAATCATATCGCCAACAGCGCAGTCACTGCCGCGAAGCTCGCCAACGGTGCCGTGGGTACCGCCGCGCTGGCCGATGGTTCGGTGACCACGCCGAAGCTGGGTGACAACGCGGTTACCAACGCGAAGATCGCCGACAGCACGATCACCAATGCCGATATCGCTCCCACCGCCGGGATCGATTATTCGAAGCTCTCGCTGACCAACCGTATCGTCACGACCGATCTTACCGATGGCTCGGTGACGACGCCGAAGCTGGCCGATGGCTCGGTCAACAGCGCGAAGATCATCGATGGCTCGATCGTCAATGCCGATGTTGCCGCCAACGCCGCGGTTGCCTACTCGAAGCTGGCGCTGACCAACAGCATCCAGACGGCCGACCTGGTCGATGGCTCGGTCAACAGTGCGAAGATCGCCGATGGTTCCATCGTCAACGACGACGTGAGCCAGACCGCGGCTATCGCCTACTCGAAGCTGGCGCTGACCAACAGCATCCAGACCGCTGACCTCACCGCCAACTCGGTGACCACCGCGAAGCTCGCCGATGGTTCGGTGA
>JBMDXA010000008.1:0-2190 GCA_048594725.1 Candidatus Kapaibacteriota bacterium | reverse complement strand
CCTGCTCACCGGCCTGGAGGGCCTGCGCGAGCAGGACACCCGTTCCCCCTCCGGCGACGGCGCCGCCCCGGAGCGGCCCGCCGACCCGACCGCCGCCGGGTTGGCCGCGGGCCGGGAGTTCCTGGACGGCGTGGACCCGCGATCCCGCGCCGAACTGGAGGAGGGCCTGCGCGACGCGGAGGATGCCTGGGTCACCTCCCAGGTCCCCGACGACGCGTCCGCGGTCCACGACACCCCGGTCCAGCGCTACGAGACCGACCCGTCCCGTATCGAGGCTCAGAACGGGCAGCGGATCGAGGTCGACAGCGCGGGCAACGAGATCACCGCCCGACACGAGACTCCCACGGTCACCAACAGCACCGGCGACGGCTCCAACCCCCGTGACACCCCCCGCGGCACCACCACCGTCACCGATCCGCACTCGGGTTTCACCAACCGCGGCGGAACGATCAGCTTTGGTCCCGACAGCGAAGCCTCTTCTGGCGCCCCCTCCAGAGGGAGCAATGAAGGAAATGGGCCGAACCCGCCTTCCCTTGCAACAGGGGCCAGACCAATCAAGGATCGAACCGGGACAGGACGGATACACGGGCCCCAAGGAACGCTTCGGAGACAATGGCCTAGCGCTACAACCGGACACAACGTATCGTTTGTTCGATTCGGCCGGCATACTTCAAAGTACATATCGAACAAATTCACACGGTGATATCGTTGAAGTGCGACTGGAGTCGCAACACCCGAAATCCCGACACCCAGATGGCGGCATGGAAACCCATCCTTTCAGCAGGACCCAACCCACCGAAAGTGCGTGTAGAAATATCCCTGGAAGATGACTCCACCATGAAGCCTATCAGCGATCCGACAACAGGTGAAGTATTCTATCCACCGCCCGCCATAGTCCACATTGAATGGTCAATCAACGGAGTGCGCCAGGATCTTCTGGAGTACGACAACCACCCGAAATGGGAGGAATGATGTTTCACCAGCCTGGCGGAATGAGCCCTCTGGAGCAGCAGGAAGCACTGAACTCCGTGGGGCGTTCCATCTTGGAGCAGCACCCAGAAGGGTGGTCCAGAATAGAGTTCACTTACAAGAAGGTCGGCGGAGCCGCAACGGGTGGCATCGTCGTGTTTCGAGAAGACGGAACAGCCGAGCCTTTCGGATCCCCCAAGGAGGCATTCAGCCATTCAAGGAACCTGCGGCACGGGATGTACACCGAAGGCCAGGGAACCTGGTTCTCACTTAAATACACCATCACTCCCCCCGGGAAATACAGCGTTGATTTCAATTATGACGAGAGACCTGACTTCACATTCCCCCCAACCCCACAGGACCACGCAGAGGAAATGAAGAAATACCCTCGCCATCCCGACAGAATTCCAGAATGGCTACAAAAGGAGATAAAGAAGGCCGCGAGGGGGGAATGAATTTCGAAGGGTCGCCCAGAGAATCGAAACGGTGGAGTGCTGGATGCGAGCCTGGAACGGAAGGGCTTGAAGACTGGAACTCAGTTCTCGAAGAAATCGTGAAAGCCTCAGGTCGTTACGTGCAGGGGCAACTTCTCCCCCATCGGCGAGGCGTTGGATACGATCTTCCGGGAAGGCTGGGAGCTTTGAATTTTTATGGTGGTCAACGATCCAGAGAACTAAACCCTGGATAAGTTGATTCATAAGTACCTGAAGGCCGGTTTCAGCGAAGAGGAGGCAAAGGTTTATGCGAACTTGATGAAAAATCCCACCGAAGGGGTTAAGATCGACTGAGTCGATCAATTAATCATCGGTTTTCATTTCCTCGGCCCACCTGACCACGTGTCGGACGACGGAGCCTCTGACCACTCGCGACCCAACTGCACCTGAGCCCATTCCACCATCCGCTGCCGCACAACAAAGACAGCTCCCGCTTAACCAGGTCATTTATGCACCACATGCAACGTCTGGACAGATGATTTCCGATATCCCTAAACACAATGTGAGCATGCCGCACTTCCGGAAGCTGATGGAGAGCTTCCCGGAGGAGATCGAGGAGCAGGTGTCGTGGCTGGTCACCGCTCCCTCGATGGCGGGTATGGCCTTGGACAACATCGCTTTGGAAGCCCAGGTCTGTCTGGCGGTGGACCCGCGGGCCGCGGAGCTGTTGACCTGGGAGGCGTGGACCACGTGGATGCAGGTGGCCGAGGCGCCGTTCGCGATGTGC
>JBMDXA010000079.1:0-34548 GCA_048594725.1 Candidatus Kapaibacteriota bacterium | reverse complement strand
GGCTCTACAACGAAAGCGGCAATCGCTCGGCGGCATTGAAGCAGTTCGAAAAATGCCGCAAGCTTATCAAGCGGGAGTTCGGCGTGGAGCCGGAAAGCGAAACCCTCCGGCTGAAGCAGGAGATCATCGGCGTCACCGAGGCGGAGGGGGTGCTCGGCGAGCGGCGATGATGCCGTACCCCCCCCCGGCCGGGCCGCATGCATCAGACACGTGCATCACGCAAAGGGAAGAGATGTTTCCTGATTCCCCGCTCTCCTGCTGGCGTTTCTTTGCGCCTTCGCGTCTTTGCGTGATCTTTCCCTCCCATGCCCGCAGAACCAGGTTCCATCACAGAGACCGCAAACCGATTCCGGGCCCGGCGCGATATCCACCTGCCGCGCTCCTCGCCCGCTATTTTTTTTTAGTTGCTATTGGCCCTCCGGTATTTTAGATTAGCAGGAGTTGAATTCATCACCGGCCAGCATCAGAATTTCTCTGTCGGTTATTATTTCGGGGATATCGTGCACCAGTAACGCACCACACGCTCGCGTTGTACCGTGATTGTCTCGTACCTGCTTCGCCGGTAATTTTTTCAATGGCCGGAGCGCTCCGGCGGGGGATATATTTTAGGCGGCGATTTTTTTATTCGGATATATGCACGATTGCTCTGTTCTTCGTGCGCTGCGATGATTCACCATAGTTCATAGAACTACACCACACAACGATGGAATTATACTGGCTGACGCTCGGGGTTCTTGCCGTCTGGCGCGTAACCCATATGCTGTATGGCGAAGATGGCCCCTGGAATATCTTCGTGTCGTTACGAAGATGGGTGGGGACAAGCTTTATCGGAACTCTTCTGGACTGCTTCTATTGTCTGAGCATCTGGATCGCTGTGCCGGTGGGGCTTCTGCTGGGGGAGGGATGGATCGAAACGATATTCCTCTGGCTGGCGGCATCCGCAGGAGCAATTCTGCTGGAACGCAGTACCACAATTCAACGAATCACACCACCTGCATTGTACCTAGAAGAAAAGGAGAAATAATCATGGGATGTTGCGGAAGCAGTAGACGGCAGTTCCATACTGCCGACCAGGATGCCCGCAGAACGCAGGGGACCAATCCGCAGGCGGCTGCGGCCCCGGCAGCGGGAGATTCCGCCGGTGCGCCGGGGAGTACCAGCGATGTCTCCGGCAGCGGAACCGTCCATTACGAATATGTCGGTACCACATCGATGACCGTGCGCGGAGCCGCCACCGGAAATACCTACCGGTTCCATAATTACGGCGATCGCATCGGAGTCGATATCCGGGATGTGCGGTCGGTGGATACGGTGCCGAATCTCAGGCGGGTATAACCTCTCCCTGAAACCAGATGCTGGTTCGTGCGTGCAGGCGGTGAGTCAGGCGATCACATACACGGCACTCGCACGATACGGGCCATGCAGCAGGCGTCCCTCCAGCCGGATTTCCGGATGGAGGGCGCCCGTTGTTATTTCGATTTTCGGCTCGCGATATTGAATTTTCTATCGAGGATGTCCGGGGCCTGGAGTCCGGGATTCGGAGCCGGAGAGAAGAGGATTGTGGAGTGCGGGGAGAAGGGAGGTTCTGGAATGCGGGACCGGATGTGGGATACCGGATGGGTTGCGTTCCGTCTGTATGTTGCTGGAGCGGATTTCATATCAGGCAAGCGGATCGCGGTTGCCAGTATGCTTTCGGTGGTGATGTGCCCGGCAGGAGGAGCCCGGTTGTGGCATGGAATTATTCATCGAGCTCTTCGGGAACTCCGCCAGAAGCGATTCATTCTTTTCACGGATTATAGCATCGGGCCGGCGGCGAGTGAAAAAAATAACGGGATCGCCGGGAAGGTATCTGCGCCTGAGCACATTTTCGAGACCTTGGGATCGTATGTTCGCAGCGTATTTACGACCACGGAATACATCGGTCAGGACCCGAAAGCGTTGCAGCCGGCCCATGAACACAAGAGCATGGTGCCGGCTGTACCGTTTGTGCGCCACGGTGCGGGCAGAAAACGAGTGACGCGGGAAGATTCATCTCCCCGCGCCATTTCACATCTGCTGCATGGCACCATGGTGCGTTCATTGCCGGAGGGTTATCTGCCGGTGAATGCGGCCGGGCGCTTCTCCAGAAACGCCCCGGTCCCCTCCTTGAAATCCTCCGTGCCGCAGCATTCGCCGAACAGGCGTGCCTCCAGTGCCAGACCCTCATCAATCGGCAGATCCACCGAGGCGACCACCGCCTGCAGGGTCTTGCGGAGCGCCACCGGCCCCTTTGCCAGCATCTTTCGCATCATCTCCTCGGCCTTCGCCATCAGCTCGGCGGGGGGATGCACATGATTGGCAAGCCCTATACGCTCGGCGGTTGCCGCATCGATCATATCGCCCGTCAGGTTGTACTCCACCGAGCGGGCCGGCCCCACCAGGCGGGTAAGGCGCTGGGTGCCGCCGAAACCGGGGATGATCCCCAGGTTCACTTCCGGCTGGCCGAACCGCGCCTTCTCGCTTGCAAGGCGGATATGGCAGGCCATCGCAAGCTCGCATCCGCCACCGAGGGCAAACCCGTTCACTGCGGCGATCACCGGAACCTTCAGTTGTTCGATCATGGAGAATACGATCTGCCCGCGCTCGGAATATTCCTGTCCGGTATGGCCGTTCAGCTGGTTCAGTTCCGCGATATCGGCACCGGCGGCAAAGGCTTTCTCCCCGGCTCCGGTGACGATCACACCCCCCACGGTTTCATCGTTGCCGATGGCGGCGATAGCCTCGCGAAGCTCATCGAGAAGCTGGATGTTGAGCGCGTTGAGTTTGTCCGGGCGGTTGAGCGTGATGACGACGTAGCCTTCCGGCTTGTGATCGATAAGAATGGTTTCGTAGGCCATATGTATTCTTGAGCGTTCAAGGTGTATACGGGGCAACAGCCGTTCCGGCAGCGGCCGGAACGATCTCGGAAAGAACGTAAAGATAGGGATGCCGCCAGAATGCATCGCTAGCCAGCCTCCCGCCTCATCGCCCCCATTCCCTCGCGTCCCTGGATCGGTTTCATCTGCGCCGCTCCAGTATCAGCAGATGAAGGGGCCGCTCCTGACGGAGCTTCCGGAAAAATCATGGGATATCCTCTCCTACAAATAGGCAACCCCTGCAGGTGCTGGCTCCGGGGGGCATCACGTGGGCCCCTTCACCCGAAACCCGTCCCGGCAGCACAGGGAGAGCGCAAACGCACAACAATCCATCCCCCTTCAATTCTTCTTCCCCAATCGAAAATCCAAAATCGCAAATCGAAAACCCCCTCGTTGCCCCATGTGCCGATAAACAGCTATTATGAGCGCCATCTTTTCTCCGGCAACTCTTCAGCTTTTCAAGCGTTGATGTGCACCCCCTCGCGGACACTTTTCATCCAGCTACGTGCGTGCTCTCTGGTGGTTGCCGCCGTCGCGGTGCTGTGCGGGATGCCGGCGATGGCGCAGCGCACCCTGGAGGATGTGCGATTCCAGCGCATCTCCGTGGAGCAGGGGCTCTCGCAGAGCATCATCTATTCCATTCTGGAGGACAGCAGAGGATTTCTCTGGTTCGGCACCCGCGATGGCCTGAACAAATACGATGGCTACGGTTTTATCCACTACAAACATCACCCGTTCGATCGGAACGGCATTCCCTCCAGCGTCATCCGCGCGGTATGCGAGCATCCGGACGGCGCGCTCTGGATAGGTGCGTTCAGGGGAGGGCTGGTGCGGTACGATCGCAGGGCGGGCCAGTTCGCAATCTACCGGCATGATCCCGCCGATACGGCGAGTCTGAGCGATGAGGATATCACAGCGCTTCTCATCGATCGCGGCGGCACGGTATGGGCGGGAACCGGGCAGGGAACACTCAACAGGGCCGTGCCTGCCCCGGCGAGGAACGGGGATGGGAAGGTCCGGTTCATCCGCTATCGCAACGTTCCCTCCAGTGCGGCATCCATTCCGCCCGGGGCGATCATCTCCATCTTCGAGGATCGGGAGGGACGGTTATGGCTGGGGATGGAGAATTATCTCTGCCTGTTCGATCGCTCCACCGGGCGGGTTACACGCTACCGCTACGATACGGCGGTTCCTCCGGGTGGCCCGGCCAGCATCGCGCGAGGGGTGGTCAGGGCGTTCTGCCAGGATAGCTCGGGAAATATCTGGATAGGGACGGATGGAGGTCTCTGCCGCTTCACTCCCGCAACCGGAGAGGCGCGGCGCTATGGGCCCGGCCAGCAGATTCTGGCGCTGGCGATAGATCCGGCAGGTGTTCTCTGGTTCTCCACCGGCAGGCATCTCTGCGCCCTCGATCCGGTAACCGGAGCCATCACGGGATTCCTCCACGATCCGGCCGATCCCCGGTCGATCAGCAGCAACAGGGTAATCTCCATACTGTTCGACAGCAAGGGGCGGGGATGGGTGGGAACCGACAAGGGGATAAACCGCATCGACCGCAGCAGCGCCCGCTTCAGAACGCTGGAGGGGGTCTCCCCGCTCTCCGAGTTGTGGGATCTGCGGGGTGTGCGTTCCATCATCGAGGATCGTTCCGGAGCGCTCTGGATAGGCACGGGAGGAAGTGGTGCCTGGCTTTTCGACCGTTCCAGCGGCCGGCTGCGGCAGATGCGCATAGCCGCAACCTCTGCTGCGGCCGATTTCGTCAATACGATCTATCAGGATAGCCATGGCATGGTCTGGCTTGGCACCCGGCACGGGCTGTATCGCTACGACCGGGCCGGGCAGGTAAGCCGCCTCTATCGCAACGGCAACGCCGTGATCGATTCGCTCCTCTGGAACATCTGGTCGATTCTGGAGGATCGCGGCGGGACGTTGTGGGTGGGAACCCAGCGGGGATTGCTGGCGCTGGGACCCGGACCCGGGAATGACCGGTGGTTCGTCAACGATCCGGCCGATCCCGGCAGCCTCTCCTACAACAGCGTATGGAAGGTCTACGAGGATCGCGCCGGGGATATCTGGGTGGCGACACCCGGAGGTGTTCACTGCTACGATCGCCGTCGTGGGAGGTTCCTCCGCTACCGTCACAATCCCGATGATCCGGCCAGCCTGAGCCACGACGAGGCCTGGACCATCTACCAGGACCGCCGGGGAGATCTCTGGGTGGGAAGCTGGGGAGGGGGGCTCAGCCGGCTCGACCGCCGCAGCGGCCGGTTCACCCACTACATGATGGAGCAGGGACTTCCCAGCAATGTGATCCACGGCATCCAGGAGGACGATGCCGGTAACCTCTGGGCCAGCAGCGGCGGCGGGCTCTCAAGGTTCGATCCGGTACGGGGCACCATCCTGAATTTCGATGCGGGGGATGGCCTGCAGGGGAACGAGTTCAACCCCAATGCCTGCTGGCGGCTGAGAAGCGGGGAGATCCTGTTCGGCGGCGAGAACGGTCTCAATAGCGTTCATCCCGGCCATTTCGGCAACACCAGGGGAGCCGCCTCGCCGATGGTGATAACCGCGTTCCGGAAGCTCGATTCTCTTGTCTCCTCCGAGCTGTTCGATGGCGCCACCGTGGAGATACTCCCGCACGAGAATTACTGGTCGTTCGAGTTCGCCATGCTCGATTACGATGCCACCGGCAGAAAGCGGTATGCCTACAGACTGGAGGGGTTCGACGAGGAATGGATCTACTCCGGCGCCCGGCGCTATGCCGCCTATACCAATCTGGGCCCGGGAGTCTATACCTTCCGGGTGAAGGGGAGCAGCAGCGAAGGGGGATGGAACGATGAGGGGATCGCCGTCACCGTGCGGGTGCTGCCGGCGTTCTGGGAGACCTGGGAGTTCCAGGCGCTTCTGGCGGCGGCCGCTGCGGCCCTGGCCGGCATCGCCTACCGGGGGCGCCGCCTGCGGAAACGGGAGCGGGAGACCGCCCTGGAGGAGGCGCGAGAGAGGGAGAGGCGCGGCATCGCCGCCGAGCTTCACGATGGCCCCCTGCAGGATCTGTACGGCGCGCGCTTTGTGCTGGACTCCCTCTCCGATGCCGTTACCGCATCGGCAGGGCGGCGCGATCTGGAGCAGATCGACGACATCCTGCGCGGGGTCAGAGCCGCCCTTCAGAACGTCTGCGGCGACCTGCAGCTGCCGGGGTTCGAGAGCGGGCTGGGAGAGGCCATCCGGTCGCACGCGCGGCGCGTTCCCGGCGCGGGGGATTCCATCGAGATTCAGGTGCGGGTGGAGGGGGATGACCGGCATCTTCCCGGTCTTCTCAGCCAGAATCTTTTCCGCATCTACCGCACGGCGATCGCCAATGTGATGAAACATGCCTCGGCCAGAAACGTGCGGGTGGAGATCATGGTGGACGGGCGATCGGTGCGGATGCTGGTGCAGGATGACGGCCGGGGATTCAAGCCGCCGCAGACCCTATCCGATCTCATGCAGGGGCGGCAGTATGGCCTCCTCCTGGCCGATGCTCATGCCAGGGCGATGGGGGGAACGCTGGAGATAATATCGGCGCCGGGGGAGGGAACCACCCTCGTGGTAGAGGTTGAGCGGCAGCGTTCCGGTCCGTTCAGTCTGCGCGGGCTCCGTTTGTGGCGCCGCCGGAGCGATCAGAATTTTTCCGAGTGAACCAGGGAGATCATGAACCAGAAGAACAGCAGCAGGAAGGAGATCGTCGTGGTCATCGCCGATGACCATAACGTGGTACGTGCCGGGCTTCGCGGCTGGCTGGAGCGGGAGGAGGATATCGTGGTACTGGGGGAGGCACGCGACGGCGAGGAGGCATTGCAACTGGTGCGCGCCCTGCGCCCGGATGTTCTGTTGCAGGATCTCCAGCTTCCGGGGCTCGGTGGTATCGATGTCATCCGGCAGCTCCAGGCCGAAGGCTCGTCCACACGCGTGCTGGCGATCACCGGGTTCGATAACAAGGGGGCGCGCGTGGCCCTTGAAAGCGGCGCCTGCGGCTATCTGACCAAGGAGGAGAAGCGGGAGGTGATCGTGGAGGCGGTGCGCTGGGCCGCCGCAGGGGGGAAGGGATTCTGGATAAGCCCCGCCGCCGCCGAGGATCTGACCAGGGGGGAGGCCGGCATGGAGCGCGCCCAGCTTACCAGGGCGGAGCTGAACCTGATGCGTTATATCGAGCTGACGAACGTGGATATCGCCCGCCAGCTCAACATCTCCGAGAGCACCGTGAAGAACCACATCACCAGCATCTACAGCAAGCTCGGCCTCGGCAACCGCCGCGAAGCCGTGCGCTGGGCGCAGCAGCAGGGGATTATCACGTAAGGGATCGTACGTACTTCGGCAAAAGTTATCTGAGATTCCGTTGTTGTGCTGTCACGGGGTGTGACTCCGCGGCCCCTGCTGCTGCCACCGCGCACGGAGTCGAACTCCGTGCGAACGGTAGAGTAGGTTACGCCTTTTCAGACCAGAGAGAATGGGCCGCTCCTACGGACCTTCCGGAGTGGGGAGAAGGGAGGGCCCATGCTATAAACAGGCAACACCTATAGGTGTTGGCTCTGGGGGCCACAACAGAGTAACCATAGTGAAATCCGCTCTACGCCCTGGTTCCTGGAGCGGATTGCATCTGGGGTAACCGTCGATAGACCGGAGGAAGGGGCCGCATCTGACGGAGCTTCCAGAGTAGATGGGGGAGGAGATTCCGTGCGATTGCCCGGTACCCATCCAGGGGGGTACCAAATGATGTACTACCTATCCCGGAGGGGCGATGCTATGTTGCAACCGTGTGCGCAACCTTCTTTCCCAACACCACCAGACGGCTCTCAGGCATAGTATGATCACCACCGCGTACGATGGTCTGGAAAGAAGCGCTTGGCATCCCGATTTGTTTTGTTGTTCACCATCGTAGCGAGAGGAGTCCGTCAAAGGACTCACTTTGGGCGCTTCGGAGCTACCGGGGCGCCCATGGTATTTTGTGGGGCCATCATCCGGTGCCGCCATCGAACTCTCTCTCCCGGTGCATCCCCCGGCATGAAAATCTCCTTCCGGTACGTCTTCCTCCCTGCACTATGGATATCCTCTCCCGTATCTTCCTCCCATGAACGATTACCGTGAATATCTCAATCCGGAAGTGATCTCCCGGATCTCCTCGCTGGAACTGCGTGCCCGGATGGTGGTGGAAGGGTTCATCACCGGCCTCCATAAATCCCCCTATCACGGCTTCTCCGTGGAGTTCGCCGAGCACCGGCAGTATATGCCAGGGGATGAGATTCGCTATATCGACTGGAAG
Organism: Candidatus Kapaibacteriota bacterium; assembly: GCA_048594725.1. GTDB lineage: Bacteria > Bacteroidota > Ignavibacteria > OLB7 > OLB7 > JAFDZV01. The sequence continues at coordinate 26,355 of JBMDXA010000079.1, read as the reverse complement.
GTCTACGGCCGCACCAACCGGTACTACATCAAGCAGTACGAGGAGGAGACCAACCTGAAGTGCTATGTCATCCTGGATGCCTCCGCATCGATGGCGTACCGCTCGCAGGGAAACATCTCGAAGTTCGATTACTCCGTCTCGCTGGCCGCTGCGCTCTCGCTGCTGATGATCCGCCAGCAGGATGCTGTGGGGGCGGCCGTGTACGATACGGAGCTGCGCGGGTTCCTCCCCCCCAGGTCGCGCGCCGGATATATCCAGGAGATCCTCCGGCTGCTTACCGCCTCGAAGCCCTCCAGCGGCACCGGTACCGCGCTCTCGCTGAATCGTATCGCCGAGCGGATCAAGCGGCGCGGGCTTGTGGTGGTGGTCAGCGATTTCTTCGATGAGCCCCAGGAGGTCATTACCGCGCTGAAACATTTCCGCCACAAGCAGAACGAGGTGCTCGTCATGCAGGTGCTGGACCCCATGGAGCGGAACTTCAATTTCGGCAACGATGCCACCTTCCGGGATATGGAAACCGGCGAGGAGATGACCACCCAGCCGTATCAGATCCGGAAAGCCTACGCCGAGGCCATGACCGAATTCACCGAGCGCATAAAACGGGAATGCCGCCAGCATAATATCGATTATCTGCTGCTGGATACCTCCGTGCCGTACGACGTCGCCCTGGTGGAGTATCTGCACAAACGCAAAATGATGGGATGAGGGGATTTGCGATTGCCGATTTTCGATTTTGGATTTTCGATTGGGGAAGGGTGGATTTTCCCTATCGGTAGTGGAGGATATCATCGCGTTTCAATGCCGGAGAGTATAAACGAACAATGCCCGGAATATTCCTTCCGGGCATTGTTATAGCAGATATATCCGGCGGGTGATTTACGCCACTTCGCCTATCACCACCGGAGTCTCCCCCAGCTCGCGCAGCTTCGCCATTACCGTATCGGCGGCATCCTTTGCCACCACGATCACCAGCCCGATGCCCAGGTTGAGCGCTTCGCGGATATCCTCCTCCGGCACATTTCCCTCCTCCTGGATCATCCTGAAGATCGCCGGCCGCTCCCAGGCGTTCCAGTCGATCTTCAGTTGGAGCGGCGAGCGCACAACGCGCGAGGTGTTCCCCACAAGTCCGCCGCCGGTGATATGGGAGTAGGCGTGCACCCCTTCGATATCCATCGTTCCCTGGATGGCTCCCAGGTACGAGCGGTGTACGGCCAGCAGCGCATCGCCGATCGTCTGATCGCCGCCGGGCACGATCTCATCGAGCGTATGCTTCGGGAAGAGCACCGCGCGCGCCAGCGAAAATCCGTTCGTATGCAGTCCGGTGGAGGGGAGGCCGATAAGCACATCCCCGGCGGCGGCGTGCTCGCCGGTCACCATCCGCGAGCGATCCACAACCCCCACCACGGTGCCGGCCAGATCGAACTCGCCGGCCTGATACATCGAGGGCATCTCGGCGGTCTCCCCGCCGATCAGCGCGCACTGGTTCTGGCGGCAGGCAATCGCAAATCCCTCGATCACCTTTTCGGCCACATCCGGCTCCAGTTTTCCGGTGGCGAAATAATCGAGAAAATAGATCGGCTTTGCGCCGCAGACGGCGATATCGTTGACGCAGTGGTTCACCAGATCCTGCCCCACGGTATCGTACCGCCCGGCCATGAACGCAACCTTCAGTTTCGTGCCGACGCCATCGACCGAGGAGACCAGCACCGGGCGATCGTACTCCTTCAGGAACGTGACATCGTACAACCCGCCGAACCCGCCGATGTCGGCCAGGACATTGCTGTTGAATGTGGAGCGGACCAGCGGCTTTATTCTGCTGACCGTCTCTTCTCCGGCCTCGATATCGACGCCGGCGGATTTGTAGGTGATTGATTCGCTCATAGCAGGCGGAAGCTAGTGTATAGTTTTTTAGTGATCGATGTCCGGGCAGGAAAGAGTGGCACGCATGCCGGTTCGTAGTACGTACGGATATATTCCCGGAGATTTGTTGTCGCGGAGTTCAACTCCGGGCCCCCTGGTGCTGCCACCGCGCACGGGGCCGAATTCCGTGCGAACAGTACCGGGGATATCAGGGAATCTATCATCCGTAGATACTAGAGCGGGTTTCAGTTGAGTGTGACGTAACGCACGTCAGAAGAATGGGTCACTCCTCCGGAGCTTCAGAAGAAAAGACTGACACCATAGCTACAGACGGGTGCTCCCTACGGGAGCCAGAACCGATCAAGTCAATTGAAAACTGCTCTAATTATCTACCACTCATCGTTGCAGCCGCGGCTCCCGTTGCCACCGGGGAGGAGGGGCGGCCGTTCGCGGAAGGCTCCGCCAGCGGCAACCGTATGCGGAAGGTCGTTCCGGAGGAGGAGGTCTGCTTGACGAAGATTTTCCCGCCATGATAATCCTCCACGATCCGTTTTGCCAGGGAGAGGCCGAGGCCCCATCCACGCTGCTTGGTGGAGAATCCCGGGCGGAAGATATCCTTCTTCACCTTCGGATCGATTCCCCGGCCGTTATCTAACACGTCGATGATGGCCGCGCCACGGGTCTCGTGGATCTGAAGGCGGATCACCCCGTCGGGATGGTCGATCGCATCGGCGGCATTGCGCACCAGGTTTTCGAAGACCCACTCCAGCAGATCAACGTTCACCGCCACATGCACCGGCTTGGCCTCATCCAGCGTCAGGGTGATCTTCTTGCCGAGATGCGGGAGGCGGCGCTCGAAATAGACCACCACGTTCCGGAGCACCTCGTTCAGTTCCACGCTCCGCAGCTCGGCGGCCGAGCCGATCTTGGAGAACCGGAGGGCGATCTTGTTGAGCCGCTCCACATCGCGCTGCATCTCGTCGGCGGCCTCCAGCACCTGATCGGTGTCGTCAGGGGTATAGCGGAGCAGCTCTATCCAGCCCAGCAGCGAGCTGAGCGGGGTGCCGAGCTGGTGCGCGGTCTCCTTTGCCATGCCCACCCAGATGTTCGACTGCTCGTTGCGTTTGATATGGCTGAAGCTGATATAGGCCACCAGCAGAAACATTCCGCTGATGACCATTCCCACATACGGGAGCATCTGGATCTGCTTGACGGTTTCGGAATCGTCGTAGAAGATCCAGTTGGAGACCAGCGTATCGGAGTCGGTGATCGAGTAGATGGGGCGGGGCTCGTAGGTGCCGGCCATCGAGTTCAGGCGCTGGGTAAGCTCCAGATACTGTGCCTCCAGCGCTGCGGTGGTATCGTAATCGATGTTCTTGATCATCGTGGGGGCGAACGAGACCAGCTCATTGGTCTTGGGATCGCGCATCCCCTCGATCTCCTTGTCGGCATTGGTGAGGATGATCGGAAAATCGATGGTGTTGCCGAGCTCGAACGCCAGCTCCGAGATCAGATCGGTGGAGCTGGTGCCATCGTTCCCCTCCTGAACCTGCGGGGCGCTCACCGCGCGGGAGAAGATGTTCGCAAAGAGCTGCACGGTCTGCCGCTCGGAAGCCTTCAACTCCTGCGCGAGCCGCTGCGTGTACACCAGCGTGCCGGCCACGATGATGCAGGCGAGCACTACCAGCGCCAGCTTGATGTTGGCGGAGACAGGAAGCTTGATGGTCTTGAGGTTCGCCATTCAACGGAGGCTAATGTGTTGGCGGCCGGGCTGCCGCCGTGCGTTACGGCTATCGGTTCTCCTTGCGACGATCATAGCCCGAACTTCGCGTTACTGCCGGATGTTCTCGATACCTTTTTCCACGCCGATACGAAGGCCCTCCTCCTCCGGTGCCTCCACGATGGCGATCTCCTCGTCATCCACGCGAAAGCGGAATCCCCCCGATTTTTTCGCTCCGGCGTAGGAGACCAGATATTCTCCCTGAAGTCCGGGGTAGCTGATCTCCTTGTAGGCGGCCCCGGCGCCCGGCATCAGATGGGCCGGCGCCTGAACACCGAAGATCCTGAACCCGATCCGCCGCGACTCCGGGTCGAACGAATCCTCCACCTGTATCTGGTAGCGGAACGACCGGAACTCCCGTACCGTGGCAAAGCGGAACACCGTCGATACAAGGCCGGTCTCCTCGTTGCGGCGGCGCAGAATCGTCAGCGTGAACTCGGCGGGAGCTGGCATGGGAAGGGGAGAGGGGATTTGCGATTGACGATAGTTGGATTGACGATATGACGGGAGGAAGTCCGGGCACTGGAATCAGGGAGTCCGGAGCCGGAAGAAAGAGAGAACGCCGGGCTGCCCGATCGCCCCCTTCTTTCTTCGCTGCTGACTGGTAGCCACCACCTCCTCCCATCGACACGAAGCCCCAACCCTTCACGCCCTAAATACTAAGAACCAGGCTCTAACCACCAGGGGCTTCCTACTCTCCTCTGACGATCTTCCCGATCTCCCCGGCCAGATTTTCGAACGCGACGCTCTGCTGTTCGCTGCTGGCGAGGTTCTTGACCTGTGCCTGGCGGGCTTCCAGCTCGCTTCCTCCCACGATCACGGCCACGCGGGCGCCTCTGCGGTTGGCTTCGCGCATCTGGGCCTTCATCGAGCGGCGGAGCAGATCGCACTCGGCGGCCACCCCGGCAGTGCGCAGTTCCGTCGTTGCTCCAAGCGCCCAGCGCCGGGAGGCATCATCCAGTCCTATCACATAGACATCGGTATCCGGATCGGCCGCAGCGGCGGTACCGGCGTTCTGCATGGCTATCAGCAGGCGCTCCATGCCGAAGCTGAAGCCGACCGCCGGAGTGGCCTTGCCGCCGATCTGTTCGATCAGCATATCATAACGTCCGCCGCCGCCGAGGGCATCCTGGGCGCCGAGGTCCAGGCCCTGGAACTCGAATGCGGTGCGGGTATAATAATCCAGGCCGCGCACCAGACGGTGATCGATCGTAAATGCGATCCCGGCCGCGTTCAGCAGATCCTGGACCTGCTCGAAGTGGCTTCGCGATTCATCCTGGAGGAAGTCGGCGATATGGGGGGCATCGGCCGTGGCGCGCACATCCTCCTCGCGCTTGGAATCGAGCACCCGCAGCGGGTTCCCCTCCATCCGCCTGACGCTTTCCGGGCTCAATTCGCCGGTGCGGGCGCGGAGATACTCCAGCAGCGCCGCGCGATATCCGGCGCGTTCCTCGGCGGTGCCGATGGAGTTCAGCCGGAGCTTCTGATTGGTGATGCCCAGTTCCTCCAGAAGCTGAGCGCCGAGGATAATCACCTCGGCATCGGCCTCCGGATGGGATGATCCGTACAGTTCCAGCCCGAACTGGTGGAACTGCCGGTAGCGTCCGGCCTGCGGCTGTTCGTAGCGGAACATCGGCCCCAGGTAATACCACTTGGTCAGCGGCTGGTTCTGCGCCATGCTATGCTGCACGAACGCGCGCGCCGCGCTGGCGGTAAGCTCCGGCCGGAGCGTGATCGATTCGGGGGGATCGGACTTGTCGAGGAAGGAATACATCTCCTTGCCGACGATATCGGTTCCCTCGCCGACGCCACGGGCGAACAGCTCGGTCGCCTCCACGATCGGCAGGCGGATCTCCCCGTAGCCTCCGCGGCGGGCCAGCGAATGGATAACCTGCTCCAGACGGCGCCAGCGCGCGGATTCTTCCGGAAGAAGATCCCGGAACCCTTTAAGAGATTGGTAAGCCATGAAAACAGCACCGAATGTGAATGAGAACGCCCTTCATGGGAAGGGCGAGCGCCGGGTGCAAGTGTGCGCCTGAGCGCTCCCGGCGCCGGAGAAACCCGCCGCAGGGAGCCGTAGTAGCGTTACGTCTCGAAGTAGCGATGTTCCTCCTGATCGAACAGATGCAGCACCTCGGCCGGACTCTTGGCGGCAAGAAGCTGCTGGCGGAACGCCTCGTTGTTCATAAGCCTGCTGATGCGGCTCAGGAGTTTGAGATGGGTGCCCACGTGGGTTTCCTTCCCGACCAGCATGAAGATAAGCTGGACGGGCTGGTTGTCCAGCGCCTGGAAGTCGATCGGCTCCCTGGTGATCGCGAAGGCTGCGATGATATCCTGCAGCGCGTCGGTCTTACCGTGGGGGATCGCAAAGCCGTGGCCGACACCGGTGCTCATGAGCTTCTCGCGCTCAAGGATTGCAGCGCGGATGCGCTCGAGATCGAGCACCTTGGGGGAAGTGCCGAGCATATCGATCATGCGGTTGAGCGCTTCCTCCTTGCTCGATGCAGGAAGGTTGATCGCGATGAACGGTTCTTCGAGGATGGAAGAGATATGCATACGGGAACGCTCGAAGGTTAGGATTCTGAGGTGCCAAACATACGAAAATTCTCCTGCCAAGATCTTCTTTTCACCCCGGTAATCCCTCCGAAATACCGGTAACAGTTATCTTGGCGTTGTCGTGCCCCTGGGGCAGAGGGCCCTGCAGGGGGAAATCGGGCCATCCGATCCCCCGGCCGCGGCCCCCTTCCCGCCCCCCGGATACGATAATCATAACGGCGTTTCCTACCCCCAATCCAATCTCGGACCATGCCTCTTATACGCTCTATTTCCGGACTCCGTGGTACCATCGGCGATAGCCTTACACCGGAAGTCGTTGCACGGTATACCGCTGCTTTTGCGGCGTTCTGCGGGGGGAATGGCACTATCGTGGTGGGACGCGACGGGCGCGTGGGAGGGGAATGGATCGAGGAGGTGGTGACCGGGACGCTGCGGGCATGCGGGGTGAATGTGCGGGCCATCGGCACCGCCCCCACCCCCACCGTGCAGCTTGCAACGGAGAAAAGCGATGCCGCCGGGGGCATATCCATCACCGCATCGCATAATCCGGCCGAGTGGAATGGCTTGAAATTTCTGAATCATGAGGGGATATTCCTCGATCCGGAGGAGTGCTCCCGCCTGTTCGCGATCGTCGATAGCGGGGCTGGGCCCTTTGCCTCCTGGAACGGTTCCGGCAGCAGGGAGGATGCCGAGGGGGATCTGATGCGCCATGCCACGCTGGCGATGGAGCTTCCGTTCGTGGACCTGGCGCGGCTGCGCGAGCGGCGCTTCAAGGTGGTGGTGGATGCGGTGAACGCCTCCGGTTCGGCCGTGGTACCCGCGCTTCTGGAGAGCTGCGGCTGCCAGGTGGTCCCCCTTTTCTGCGATGGCAGCGGCGTGTTTCCCCATACCCCGGAGCCGGTGCCGGAGAACCTGGCGGCGCTTGCCGCAGCGGTGGTGGCCGAAGGGGCCGATCTCGGGATAGCGGTTGATCCGGATGCCGACCGTCTGGTGCTGATCGATGAGCGCGGAACGCCGATCGGCGAGGAGTATACCATCACGGCCGCCGCCGATTACATCCTCCGATGGGAGTCTGCCCGGCGTGCCGGACGCGATCTGATAGCGGTGGTGAATCTTTCCACCACCCGCGCGGTGGATGATGTGGCCGCCCGCTATGGCGCCAGGGTGCTCCGTACCCCGGTGGGAGAGATCAATGTGGCCCGCAGGATGAAAGAGGCCGGCGCGGTGATCGGCGGCGAGGGGTCGGGAGGGGTGATCCTCTCGGAACTGCATTACGGGCGCGACTCGCTGGCCGGTATCATGATAACCTTGCAGAACCTCGCCGAGCATGGGGGAACGCTCTCCTCGCTTCGCGCGGCTCTCCCCTCCTACGAGATCGTCAAGCGGAAGGCCGTGCTGGCCGCCGCCTCGGATGCCCCGGTGATGCTCCAGCGTATCCGGCAGCAGGAGACCGGCAGCGGCGCCCGCATCACCGACGATGACGGCCTGAAGCTCGATTTCGAGCGCTCCTGGGTGCACCTGCGCGCCTCGAACACCGAACCGATCATCCGTGTGATCGCCGAGGCCCCCACCCACGATGAAGCCGCCTCGCTGGCCGATGCGTACCTGGCACGGATCGGGGGAATTTTCGATTGACGATTCTGGATTTTCGATTGGCAGGAATGTCCGTGGTCAGTTGTCCATCGCCGTTACAGGGGATGCGCACGGCCAGCGAGTACTTGAGGGATAACGACTACGGACAACTGACAACGGGCTTTAGCCCGCGGACTGACTACTGACCCTTTCCTGTGCCCGCGCATGGACCACGGAGCAATCACTACCATCTACAGCCGCCGCAGGCGGCGGACTACCAACTAAGACCTAAGCACCATCACCATGCTGTCGCGTCGTCACATACTGGCCCTTGGATTTCTGCCCGGCATGAGCACGGCGGCGCTGCGGGCGCTGGCCGAGAGCGGCGCATTGTTCGATGAGATAGCGCATGCCGAGGCGGATGATCTGGCGGCGCTCGGCGTACGGCGCGGGGCGATTGCGGGCATGGCAGGCATCGGGGAACTGCTGGAGCGTGCCGATGCGCAGCTTGCCCTGGCGGAGAGCCATGGTGCGTCGGTGGTTCAATTCTGGGATGATGAATATCCCGCCCCGCTGCGCGCCATCTACTCGGCGCCGGTGACGCTCTACGTGCAGGGGACATTGCTGCCGGATGATGAAGATCCCATCGCCATCGTCGGAACGCGCGGAGCCTCGGTGTACGGGCGGCTGGCCGCCGAGCGCTACGCGGGGCGTTTCGCGCGGGCCGGGGTTACCGTGGTGTCCGGGCTGGCCCGGGGGATCGATACCTATGCGCATGCGGCGGCACTGGGTGGCGGAGGAAGAACAATCGCGGTGATCGCCTCCGGGCTCGATCAGATCCAGCCGGCCTATGCTGCGGAACTGGGGAGGAAGATCGCGGCGCATGGCGCGGTGATAAGCGAGTATCCGTTCGGCGTAAAGGCGCTGCGCCCCTATTTCCCGCAGCGCAACAGGATCATCAGCGGGATCTCATCGGCCACCGTGGTGGTGGAGAGCGATGAGTCGGGGGGAGCGATGATCACCGCCGGTTTTGCGTTCGATCAGGATCGCGATCTGTTCGCGGTGCCGGGGCCGATCTCTTCGCCGAAGAGCCGGGGACCGAACCTGCTGATCCGTACCGATCGCGCCCGGCTGACGCAGGACCCCGACGATGTACTCGCCGCGCTGGGCCATTCCCTGCCATTGGCGCCGGATGCTCCCGGTGGAGATATCTCGACATCGGCCGGTCTTACCCTGTTCGAGCAGCAGCTCTACGAGACGCTCTCGCACGAGCCGGCTCATATCGATGCCATCTGCGATGCCGCCGGGCTTCCCGCCAGCGAGGCGCTGGTGATGCTCCTTGCGCTGGAGTTCAAAGGGCTTGCGCGGCAACTGGCGGGGAAGATGTTTATCAGGGGATAGCGGCTGGTAATGGCTGCAACAGGGAAGGCCCGTGGTCGACCCGCGGGGTTCGCCCGCCGCCGGTAGGCCGCGGCTGTTGCTGCCGGAACCCCGCGCATATCGCGTTGGTTCGGCTGGAACAGCGACGGACAACCGGCTACCAACCACGGACCTTCAATGGAACATCCGGAAGCGATTATAGACCTGATAAACCCAACCATGCCGGATGCATCACGGGATTCTTCCGGGAGTGCCTACTGGGAGTCACCGGAGTGAGTATAGAGGTGCCAATCCGGAATGCTCAATCGACCATGGCTTACGCCACCGTGATCCGTTCATCCAGATAGACATCCTGGATCGCCTGCAGGAGCGCCGCCCCTTCCTTCACCGGGCGCTGGAACGCCTTGCGGCCGCTGATAAGGCCCGCTCCGCCGGCGCGCTTGTTGATGATGGCCGTGCGGATTGCCTCGGCGGTATCGCTTTCGCCGGCGCTGGCGCCGCCGGAATTGATGAGGCTGGCGCGGCCCATATAGCAGTTCGCCACCTGGTAGCGGGTAAGGTCGATCGGATGATCGGTCGTCAGCTTCTCGTACACTTCCTTAGAGGTCTTGCCGAACTTGATGGCGTTGAATCCGCCGTTGTTCTCCGGGAGCTTCTGCTTGATGATATCGGCCTGGAGCGTGACGCCGAGATGATTGGCCTGCCCGGTGAGATCGGCCGAGACGTGATAATCCTTATCTCCCTTCACATTGAACGCCGTGTTGCGGGTGTAGCACCAGAGGATGGTGGCAAGTCCCAGCTCATGGGCGTAGGCGAATGCCTCGGCCACTTCCACGATCTGCCGCGACGATTCCTCCGAGCCGAAATAGATGGTGGCCCCCACGGCTGTGGCTCCCATCTCGTGCGCCTGATCGATGGTGCCGAACATGATCTGGTCGAACGTGTTCGGGTAGCTCAGCAGCTGGTTATGGTTGATCTTGACGATATACGGGATCTTGTGCGCGTACTTGCGCGCGGTCATCCCCAGCACGCCGAAGGTGGACGCCACGGCGTTGCACCCACCCTCGATCGCCAGACGGATGATATTCTCCGGATCGAAATACTCGGGGTGCTTTGCAAACGATGCTCCGGCCGAATGCTCGATACCCTGATCCACCGGAAGGATGGAGAGATAGCCGGTATTGGCAAGGCGGCCGGTGGAATACAGCCGCGAAAGGTTGTTGAGCACCCGGATGTTCCGGTCCGAGGGGATGAAGATCCGGTCGATGAAGTCAGGGCCCGGCAGGTGGAGCGACTCCTTGGGGATGGTCGTGCAGGTGTGGTTCAGCAGATCCTCGGCGTCGCTGCCGAGCAGTTCCTGAATACGTTCGATCATAATCGGCTGTCTTCCAGTATGGTACGGTTGATATGGTATTGATTGCTCTGCAATGGCTGCAAATGTAGCCCGGCAGGGGAGACAAGACAAACAGCCCTGCCTCGGTGCCGATGAGCCGGGTGCGCCCCCGGCGGTATGGAGATTGCTGTAGCGGATAGGGAAGTCCGATCGATTATCAAGGTGATTCCCTATGAATGTCAAGAACATCTGGCCGTTAATAACCGAAAGCGCCGAGGAGTGGGACAAGGACAAGTGCCCGCGCCTGGGTGCGGCCATCTCCTACTATACCCTCTTTTCTCTGGCGCCGATCCTTATCATCGCCATCGCCATCGCGGGGCTGATCTTCGGACAGGAGGCTGCCCAGGGGCAGATCGTGGCGCAGATCCAGGGGCTGGTGGGCAACGAGGGAGCCCAGGCGGTGCAGACGATGCTGGAGAACGCATACAAATCCTCCGATAGCATCTGGGCAACCGCCATCGCGCTTGTCACGCTGATGATCGGCGCTACGGGCGTATTCATCGAACTGCAGGACTCGCTGAACACCGTCTGGGAGGTTATACCGAAGCCGGGACGGGGGATCAAGGGCATACTGCAGGACCGGCTCTTCTCGTTCGGTGTGGTGCTCGGCGTCGGGTTCCTGCTGCTGGTGTCGCTGATCCTCAGCGCCGGGTTGACGGCGCTGAGCAATTATGCCAGCTCGCTCCTGCCGGGAACAGGCTTTATATGGCAGGTCGTGAACTTCGTGGTCTCCTTTGCGGTTACCACCTTTCTGTTTGCCATGATTTACAAGCTCCTTCCCGATGTCAAACTGGAGTGGAAACATGTGTGGATCGGTGGAGCGGTAACCGCCGTGCTCTTCACCATCGGCAAATTTCTGATCGGACTCTATCTGGGCAACAGCAGTACCGCCTCCACCTACGGTGCCGCCGGCTCGCTGGTGGTGCTTCTGGTGTGGGTGTATTACTCGGCGCAGATCTTCCTGTTCGGAGCCGAGTTCACCCAGGTCTATGCCCGGCGGCACTGCAAGGATGAGGTCCCGCCGCAGGACAACGCCATCTCGGTGGAAGGGGTGGCGCGCGATAAAACCTCCGCCATGCAGATCGCAAAAAAAGCGATAGAGGCCAAGGAGGAGGCCGATAAGGAAGAGGAAAAAAAGGAGGAGGAAAAAAGGGAGGAGGAGCAAAAGGAGAAGGAGAACGAAGCCGGGCAAAAGGAATCGGAAGAGGATAAGGATAAGATTGCTGTCGCGGCGGTTGCCGGTACGGTTCCCGATGCTGCCCCCGTTGCGGCGGCCCGTGATACGGACGACCAGCAGCCCGCCGGTGGCGAGCCCCGCACCAAGGCCCCCGAAGTGACGATCGGCAGGGATGGGGAGATCAGGCTGGGCTAGAGATGAAGCGGGTGAATCTCCCCCCCGGTTCGTAACGCTGGCACTGCCGTTGCTCTTGAGCTTCGGTATGGGAAGAGGAAGAACGATAACGATTGCAGAGCCGGAGCCGGAGATCATCACCGATCCGGTGGATTCGGCAAGGGCGGCGGGCCTCCGCTATGTGCTCGATTCACGCCCCGGCATCAGCCGGGAGCGCGATGGAGATGCGTTCCGCTATACCGATGCCTCCGGCTCGGAGATCACCGACCGGAAGATTCTGGACCGGATCAGATCGCTGGCGATCCCCCCGGCCTGGACCGATGTATGGATCTGCCCAGCGGCCAACGGGCATCTGCAGGCCACCGGCCGCGATGCCAGGGGACGGAAGCAGTATCGCTATCATCCCCGCTGGCGCCAGACCCGTGACGATACCAAGTACCACCGGATGCTCCTGTTCGGAGAGACTCTTCCCTGCATCCGAGAGCAGACCAGCCGCGATCTTGCACGTCCCGGACTTTCCCGCGAGACGGTGCTGGCAACGGTGGTGCAACTGCTGGAGCGCACATCCATCCGGATCGGCAACACCGAGTACGCCCGCACCAACGGCTCGGTAGGGCTTACCACCATGCGCAACCGCCATGTAACCGTGCTCGGCTCCCGCGTGCATTTTGCGTTCAAGGGGAAGAGCGGCGTACAGCACTCCATTGATCTGGTCGATCGCCGCCTGGCGCGGGCCGTGGCGAAGTGCCGCGAGATCCCGGGATACGATCTGTTCCAGTATCTGGATGACGACGGCAACCGCCATGCAATCGATTCCGGTGCCGTGAACGACTATCTGAAAGCGGTCAGCGGCCACGATTTCACCGCAAAGGACTTCCGCACCTGGAACGGCACGGTCTGCGCCGTGATGGCCCTGCGCGATCTGGAGCCGTACGAATCGGATACGCAGGCGAAAAAAAATATCGTGCAGGCCATCGAAATCGTATCGCGGCAGCTCGGCAACACGCCGGCGGTCTGCCGGAAAAGCTACGTGCATCCGGCCGTGCTCGATTCCTATCTGGAGGGAAACTTCCACCAGGCCACCGAACGATGCGGAACTTCGGAGTCCGATGGAAGCGATCGCTACGCGCTTCGTCCGGAGGAACGGATGGTGATGGTGCTGCTGGGGAAAAAGTTCGCGGAGTCCAGGGAGTGAGGGATTTTCGATTGACGATTTCCGATTTTCGATTGGAAGAGAACGGCCGCTGTCAGTAGTCAATCGTCCGTGGCGGTTCCGGCGGCACTACATGCTATTCCGGATATTCCAGTAGTAACAACAACGGACTGCTGACAGCCGCCGAAGGCTGCGTACTGACTACTGAACCTCTTCTTGTCCCTCTTCCTGCTACTAGGTACAGCCGCCGCAGGCGGCGGACTATGAACTAAGCCCAAATAACTACCATCTTCCCAAAAACAATCCGCCCCGGCCTTTATTCAGGCCGGGGCGTCTGTCCGGACATTGCCCGGTTGCTCTACATGGTCAGCTTTGCATATTCAGCGTTACGGTCGCGGATTCCGATGAGCGGTTCAGAGCTTGGCGCGGGTGGCCGAGATCATCTGAACGAGCTGCGTGCGCTGCGAGTTGTTCAGGATCGAGGCCAGACGGCTCTCCTGATTGGCTGCAAGCGGAGCAAGCTGGGCGTTGATTTCAACGATGCGCTTCATACGCGGAGCTGCTTCCTTCTCGGCCATCGCATCGCTGAAGTCGGGGCGTGCCTGGAAGGCCTTGTACTCCGACCACAGGCGATCGCGCTCGGCCTGAAGAGCCGACACTTCCCTGTCCATCTCGGCGATCTTCGTCTTCTGATCGGCCGTCAGATTCATCGTGCTGCTCTTGCTCATGATCACGCTGCTGGCCGCGATCGGCTGCTCGGCCTGCTTGGTGTGATCGACACGACGGACCTTCGATGCCACTGCGCTCTGCGCGAAGCTGGCGGTTGCACTGGTAGCGATCAGGCCTGCGAGGATAAGGGCGCGGGTTACAAAATTCTTGGTCATATCGAGCCTAACTCCAATTTTGAGTGAACTGAATCTGTGCATGGCCGCTGGTTGCAGGATTCGCGTTGCCGCGCGGCGTTCTTGTTACTTTCGTGGGTTATGACATGGCCTCCCATCGGGAGTTTAAACGGGTGGGAAATTTTTTTTCAGACCTGTTCTGCGGGCGCTCCGCCCCATGAATCAATACACTCGGAGATATAGCACGTGAGCATGAAGACGCTGGGTCACAAGAAGAATTTTCTGGCGATCGAGAACGAATACTCCTCGCTTCAGGAGTCGCGTATCGCGATCGTATCGGCCCCGTACGAGCATACGGTGAGCTACGGCGGCGGAGCCGCCAAGGGGCCGGCCGCCATCCTGGAGGCATCGGCCTATGTGGAGTTCTATGATGACGAGTTCAACCGCGAACTCTGTTTCGATGCCGGTATCGCCACACTCCGCCCGCTGGAGTTCGAGAAGAAGGTGGATCAGGGGGCGCTCGATCATATCGCCGAAGAAGTGTCGGCGCTGATCGGGATGGGGAAGTTCGTGGTCACGCTCGGCGGCGAGCACACCATCTCCACCGCGCCTATCCTGGCACACCTGGAGAAGTATCCGTCGATGAGCCTCCTGCACTTCGACGCCCATTCCGATCTGCGCGATAGCTACGAGGGGTCCAGATATTCTCATGCGTCGTTTGCGGCGCGGGTGGCCGAGAAGCTGAGCCCGGAGAAGATCACGCAGGTGGGGATCAGGGCGCAGTGCCGCGAGGAGGCCGAGTTCATACGGGAGCGGGGGGTGAAGACCTTCTATGCGAACGCCATCCGCCGAGGCGTGCATGGCGAGTACTGGCAGCGCTCCGTGGTCGATACGCTCGGCCAGGATGTGTACGTCACCTTCGATGTCGATTATTTCGATCCGGCCATCATGCCCGCCACCGGAACGCCGGAACCGGATGGCTTCCTGTATTCGGAGACGCTGGATGTCTTCAGAACGCTGGTGATGTCCGGACGGAGGATCGTGGGGTTCGATGTGGTGGAACTGGCGCCGATGAAGGGGCTCTCGCATCCGAATCTGCTGGCCGCCCGTCTGGTCTACAAGATGCTGAACTATGCGTTCGCCGAGCGGGTGCCGGAGTATCCCCGGCTGAACGCGCTCGGCGGAGTTACCAACGTGCAGCCGGCGGGGTGATACGCCCCGCCAGAGCAGGCCGTACTATCATGGGGCGGGGAGAGTCAATCTTCCCGCCTCGTTGCATTCATGCCGGTTCCTTTCCCCACCCGGTCGGACAGCATAAGAGAATCGCGCCGGAGGAAGCCGTAGTGGTGGAACGCCCGCTGGATGTCGGGGTTGACCAGCCATGCCATCATCCGCGCCGCCGCTCCGCTGTCGGGCGCGCTCCTGAGCATCAGGGCGTGGTAGCGGATCGACGGGATCTCCCGCATCCCTGAATCGGCCGTGCGCGCCGAGAGCGTATCGACCACCGTGACCCTCCCCTCGAACCGGCGCGCATCGCTTCCGGCCATGATGCCGATGGCCGCTTCTCCCCCTGCCAGCATATCGATGAGATCGCGTTCGCTCCCGGCCGGCCGCAGGCGCCCGGCGAGGGTATCGGCCAGCCCCATCCTCCGGAGCGTCATCAGGGTGAGCCTCCCCTCGGGACGTTCCGGCGATATCGTCGCGATGGTTGCGAAACGCCCATCCGCCAGGTTCACCGGAGCGGCGGGCGGCGGGGAGCCGGCGGCTGCCAGCAGCACCAGAGGATCGCCTCCCACGAGCACCGGCGAGCCCCCGGCCACCTCCTCCAGGCGCATGGCGGGGGGGAGTGTGCCGATGCTGTCGCCGGGGAGCACGGCGTACAGAATGATGCCGAACCCATTGTTCCCCCTGGCTTGCCGCAGCAGTTCCTCCGGCGGCAGGAACGTGACCGAAAGCCGGAGTGTGGAGTCCACGTTATCGATCCCCGGCATGATCTCCTGCAACAGTTCCATCAGAGCGGAGTCGGCGGCGATTGATACCTCCGGGCGGTTGGGCCACTGCTCATCCGGCCGCAGGTACAGGTCCTTCTCGCAGCCCCCTGCCAGCATCGCCGCCGTGGCGATAGCACAGAGGAGAAGAGAGGGGAGGATGGGTGCAGGAGATTTCATCATACGCTGCTGCCGGAAGAGGAGTAAAACAGATGAGCGGGGGAATGCGGGACGTGTTATCGGGATGCGCGCATCGCTTGCAGCGCCGCGACGATCGCCGGCATCACCATCCCGCTGGCTTCCCGGATCGATTCATGCATATGGCGGCTTACCGGGGTCTCCTCGGGGTTGATCTCCACCGTGTAGGCTCCCATCTCCCGCGCCAGCAACGGAAGCCCGGCGGCCGGATAGACCTGTGCGGAGGTGCCGATCGAGAAGAAGACGCCGGCATCGCGGGTGCGCTTCTCGGCCAGAAGCATGGCATCGGCCGGAAGCATCTCGCCGAACCAGACCACATCCGGGCGGATCTTGCCGCCGCACTCGCAGCTCTGCACCTCCGGTTCGGCCAGCAGCCGTTCGTCGTCGTGGCGCATGCCGCACCGCTGGCAGAAATTCTTCCTGATGTTGCCATGCAGTTCTATCACCTCGCCCGATCCCGCCTCCCGGTGGAGGCCATCCACATTCTGGGTTATCACGCTCACCTGCGGGACCAGTTCCTCCAGCCGGGCGATGGCCTGGTGCCCGGCGTTCGGTTCGGCTTGGAGGATCACCTCGCGCCGCGCCTGATACCACTGCCAGACCAGTTCCGGGTTCGCCAGAAACGCATCCACGTTCGCCAGCTCCTCCGGCCGGAACTTCGACCAGAGCCCATCCTTTGCCCGAAACGTGGCGATGCCGCTCTCGGCGGAAATACCGGCCCCGGTAAATGCCACCACTAGCCCGGCATTGGCAAGGCGTTCAAGAAGAGTGCGGGAAGGGAACACGGGAATAGTATGTAGGTAAATAAATATGGAGTTCGATGTCCGCCGCCCCTGGCGGCTGTAGTTGGGAGCGGGCAGCCGCGAGAGCAACGTACTGGCGCCGGAGATGCCGCCAGGGTATTGCTTCTCCTCCAGCCTCCCGGGCCCCAGCATTCATCACATCCGGAGCAGCAAACCGCCAGCGCAGAGAGCGTCCGGCGTTACCTGCGGCTCCGGGACTCCCGCACGGCTCTGTCCAGCACTTCGACCGTGGCGCGGGCGGTATCATCCCAGGTGATGCCCCGGGCGAACTCCATCGCCTTGCCCCGCAGCCGTTCGCGCAGATCATGATCCCGAAGCACCAGCAGCAGCCGTTCGGTAAGCTTGTCGATATCGCCGTAGGGATAGAGAAATCCGGTGATGCCATCCTGCACCGAATCGCGCAGGCCGGGACTGTCGGCGGCGATCGCCGGGGTGCCGCAGGCGTTGGCCTCCACGTTGACGATTCCCCATCCTTCTTTCATCGACGGGTTTACCACTACCCATAACTCCTGAAGGAGTCGTAATTTCTCCTCTTCGGAGACGAAGCCGGTAAACCGGGTGGAGCCAGCCACCCCGAGGTCGCGGGCCAGGCGTTCCAGTTCAGGCTGGAAATCCCCCCGCCCGATAATCACCAGCTCTGCCTCAGGTATTTGTTTTTGTATCCGGGCGAACGCTCGTACAATATGATCCACGCTCTTGTAGCGCTTCAACCTGCCGAAGTAACCGATTGTCGGATGTTCGGTTTTCGGAACCCCTGTAGGGTAGAGGCGATTATGGTCGATCGAATTGAGCGCGAGCGTAAAGTTCTCCCGCCGGAATCCCCGGCCCACGAACTCGTCGAGCGTCGATTGGGAGACTACCAGGAACGGGGTGTTCCTGTAGAAATAATCGACCAGCTTCTCGGCGGCGTAGACGTAGCTTCCGGCAAGCTTTCCGGCCTCGAGAAAAATGGATGTGCCGAAGAAATGGTGGCTCAGTCCCACAAGCGGTCGGCGCACATATAACGGCGTATAGAAGGGTATTTTGTTGAGATCGTCGACCACGACGTCGAAGTTCTCATGACGGAGCCTGGTAAGGTAGTAGAACGGGACGATGAAGTTGAACGTATTGCGCGAGCCTCTGCGGATGATCCTGATGCCGTCGATCACTTCCTCCGCCGGTGCTCCCTGGAACGCCGAGCAGAAGATCGTGACGGCGTGCCCCAGGGCGGCAACACGCTTGAAGGTTTCATGAAGATGAACCTCCGCCCCTCCGGAAAGAGGGTTCGTCCAGTCCTGCCAGTTTATGACGAGTATGTTCATTGGATGCAAAACTACGGTTGTGGTCCCTGCCGGCCGCATGAATGCCGGAGGAACCGCGATCGGCGATAGAGATCATCATCGTACCATCACGTGGCGGCCGATCTGCCGCCGTACGGTTGATCTGCGATGATCGGTGACGTATCATACATTGTACGAAGGAACAAGGATAGGAAGCTTATATGAAGGTTCTGATCGTGGAAGATAACCCGTCGATCGTGACGGTAACGCGGCTGATACTGGAGCGTGAGGGAATGCAGGTTCGCTCGGCCGAGGATGAGCAGTGCTTTACCATCGCCGAGGAGTGGATTCCGTCGGTTATTCTCATGGACGTACGGCTTCCCCGGCTCGATGGCATCGAGGCCTGCATGCAGTTGAAACTGAATGCCGCCACCACCCGTATTCCGGTGGTGCTGATGACCGCCGACCAGGACGGGGCCGAGCTTGTGGATGAGGCCTGTGCCGACGGTCTGCTGGCTAAGCCGTTCAGCAACAAGGATCTGGTGGCGATGGTGCGGAAGTTCGCCGCAGGGGACTCCGCAGCCACGGCGGACAACTAACTTCTGAACCGGAGGCGCACGTTGGAATGCTCTTTGCGTGTCCGGGCCGGAAACGTACATCTTTTTAATCGCGGGAGGCATACATGGGTTTTATCGTGAATATCATCGTCGGGGCCATCATCGGATGGCTGGCGAGCATCATCGCGAAGACAAACGATCAGATGGGATGCCTCTGGAACATCGTGATCGGTATCGTGGGCGCGGCGTTCGGAAGCTGGCTTTCGCTGAAGCTGGGCTACAGGGTTCAGGACGAATTCTCCCTGGTCGGGTTCCTTATCAGCCTGGGAGGAGCGGTGCTCCTGATCCTTCTGCTCCGGGGTATCGGTATCCTCCGCCGCGACCGGTAGGGGAACACCGGGGGGGATGGCGAAGAAAGATGGGAATGATCGTAGAACAGGAACGGGCGCTCCGCAGAGTGCCCGTTCGGTATATAGAGCGGCCGGGAAACTTCTAGAGCCGGAGCTTCGGCTTGTTGATCCCCAGATTCTTCATCTGCTTGGAGAGGGTGGAGCGGTCGATATCAAGTTCGGCCGCAGCACGCGTGATGTTCCAGTCGTTACGGTCCAGGATCTTTATCAGCTCATCCTTCTTGGTCTGCTTGGCGAGCATCTGCACGTCGTTGTAATCCTGCACCACGGTCACCTCGCTCGGGCGGAACGGATCGGTACGTTCCATCACCCTTGCGATATCGGTATGTTCTATCGTTTCCCCCGGCGACATCACCGCCGCCGCCTCCATGGCGCGCCGCAGCTCGCGGATATTGCCCGGCCATCGCTGCCGTTCCAGCATATCCACCGCCGAATCGGAGAGGCGCCTGCCCGGCATATTGTTCTTGGCGGCGAATTCCTGGAGGAAATGCGAGGCCAGCGGGCCGATATCCTCCTTCCGTTCGCGCAGCGGGGGGATATGAAGCTCGATACCCCGAAGCCGGTACAGCAGATCCTCGCGGAACTGCCGTTCCCGCACCGCTTCCAGCAGGTTGCGGTTGGTGGCGGAGATGATCCTGATATCGACGGTTTCGGCGGTCACCGAGCCCAGCTTCCGTACCGACTGGCTATCGAGCACACGAAGAAATTTCGATTGCAGTTCAATAGGGAACTCCCCAATTTCGTCAAGGAAGAGAGTGCCGCCATCGGCGGCCTGTACCATGCCGGTCTTGGCATCGGTAGCCCCCGTGAAGGCCCCTCTGGTATGGCCGAACAGCTCGCTCTCGAACATGGTTGCGGGGATGTTCGGCACATCAAGCACCACGAACGGTTTGGCCTTGCGGGCGCTCATAGTGTGGATGGCGCGGGCCAGAATATCCTTTCCGGCTCCGGTTTCACCTGTGATGAGCACCGAGATCATGGAGGTTGCGCACATCTCGGCATCGTTCATGATGCGCTGGATGGCGCTGCTGCGTCCCACGATCCCGTAGCGCTCGGAGCGTTCGTCCACGGCGGTTCGTTCCCGGACGCTCCGCTCCATCACCGGGCGTACGGCTGCCAGAAGCTCGTAGGGGCTGGCTCCCTTGTAGATATAGTTGGTGGCGCCCCCTTTCATGGCGCGTACCACCAGATCGATGGAGTTTTCGCCGGTCAGCATGATAACCGGGATCGACGGGTGGAACCGGACGATCCGTTCCAGCACTTCGAGCCCATCCATCCCCGGCATCCTCATATCGAGGAGCACCAGGGCGATGCCGGCGGAGCTGACGCTGAGCGTTTCAAGCCCCCGTCCTCCTCCTTCGGCGGTCATGACATCATAACCGGAGCGTCTCAGCAATTCGGCGATGGTATCCAGGAAACTGCGGTCGTCATCGATAAGAAGGATCTTCGGAGAGTTCAAGGCGGATCGGTCGTTGAGCATAGTTCTCTGAACAGAGGTCGGGGTAATGGATATCTGGAGATCGTCTTCTGCGCCCACTGATGAAAGGTACGAACGGAGCCTGCAATTCCAAATCGGGGAGGGGGCGGGAGAAATAGAGCCGGAGTGAAATTTTTTTTGGATGCGGGTTGCTCTCGTACTCATAAAGTCTTTATATTCGTACCGGCTAAGCATTTCCAACGACGCATATGTAGTTCTTGTTGGAAACCAACGTCTGCCGAGTCGCCGCGACGCTTTTATGATTCTGGACCTCTCATAAAGATAATCGCGGGCCAACGGCTTCAAACACATGGGTCTGGACCTCCCTATGTGTCAGGCTTGACGGGCATAGTCCAATCACGGGCGGTGGGGCGCCACCCTCGCCGCCCGTCGATTGTTTTTTTACCTCTCGATAACCACCTCGAATCCACTTTTTTCTCCCGATTTACCCCGTTTCAACCGATCTCCTCCTGTATTCTGTTTCGGCCGTTGTGATACCTCCTGGTCATGTCAACCTGTCAGGATGGTAGGTTTTTCTATGGCTCTCACCGTCCCGTTCCGCACCTTTATATCATTCGTTCGTATGCTTCGGCCCGGTATCCAAGGATGAGCCGGGTGGTTCGTCATAGGGGTATTCCGGTGCTCCGGATGGCTCCTGCCGGCTCTGCCGGAATGTTCCTGGCAGAGTGGTTGCAGGGCCCAGTGGTAGCCGGGCGGGCTCCACATTGCGATCACGCTCCCCGGCAAATGTCATCAGGATGATCCGTTATGATAGAGATTGAGACCACCGCGCCGGCGGTTCTTCCGGCACAGGGTTCGGGCCTGCTCTCGGTCGGGCAGATCGATATGAGGCTGGATCTGGTAGAGGAGATAGCGCGGCTGAAGAAGGAACAGAATGCCATCCTTCTGGCGCATTATTATCAGGAGTCCGAGATCCAGGATATCGCCGATTTCATCGGGGACTCCCTGGAGCTGGCCCGCCGCTCGCAGGAGACCAGCGCCGATGTGATCGTCTTCGCCGGCGTACACTTCATGGCCGAGACCGCCAAGATTCTGAACCCGGCCAGGCAGGTGCTCATCCCCGATATGGCCGCCGGCTGCTCGCTGGCCTCGGGATGCCCCGCCCCGGCGTTCAAGAAGTTCCGGGAACTGTACCCGGATCATCTGGCGCTCACCTATATCAACTGCTCGGCGGAGGTAAAGGCGCTGAGCGATATCATCGTCACCTCCTCATCGGCCGAGAAGATCATCAGCCGGATTCCTCCGGAGCAGAAGATCCTCTTCTCCCCGGATCGTAATCTGGGGCGCTATCTGATGAAGAAGACCGGCCGGGACATGGTGCTGTGGCAGGGAACGTGCATCGTGCACGAAACCTTCAGCGAACGGAAGATCATCGAGCTGCAGCACCGGCATCCGGATGCTCTGCTGATAGCCCATCCGGAGTGCGAGGAATCGCTTCTGAATCGTGCCGATTATATCGGCTCCACCAGCGCGCTCCTCAGGTTCACGCAGGAATCGCCGGCGGAGGCGTTCATCGTGGCTACGGAGTTCGGGATCATCCACCAGATGCAGAAGCTGGCCCCGCACAAGACCTTTATCGCCGCACCTCCGCAGGAGGAAAGCTGCAACTGCAATAACTGCCCCTATATGAAGCTGAACACGCTGGAGAAGATCTATCTTTGCCTGCGCAACCGCGCCCCGGAAATTATTCTGCCGGAGGATGTGATGGCCGGTGCCCGCCGCTCGCTGGAGCGGATGCTGGAGATGAGCCGGTAAGCCGATGTTCGATTGACGATTTTGGATTTTCGATTGGGGGAGATATCAGTGGTCCGTTGCCCGTGGTTGCTACACCGGAAACGTATGATATCACTGGCACATCCGGAGATAACGGCCACGGACCACTGACAGCGGGCGCAGCCCGCGTATTGACTTACATGGCCCTTCCCGGAAAATCTCTTCCTGTGAACTACGCTCTAAAAACTAAGAACTACCTTCCATCCTCCCATGAAACTCAAACTCGATCTGCACGACATCTATAACAAGGGGCAGGATATCGACCGCGCGCTGAACGGTATCATCCGCGAGGCGGTGGAGAAAAAGGCCCCTCTGGTGGAGATCATCCCCGGCAAGGGGTCCGGGCAGTTGAAAAAGAAAGTGATCCGGTTCCTGGAGCAGAAGGAGATCAAGGCGCTGTATCATCGCGTGGAAAAGGATTCGAAGAATTTCGGGCGATTGTTCGTGCATTTCCGGTGGAAGTAATTATCCGGGAATAGCTGCGGTAATTCGGGGTGGACGCGATAGTGCGGATTAATGCATGAGGGCGGGGCGGACCATTCACGAAGGTTCGGACCCCCCTTGTTTCGTATCGCAGTGCTGCGGACCTAAGAATCCCGATATGCTTCTGTTGCAGGCGTTTCACCAGCCATCAATCCCGCACAGTTTGTAACCCCCTGCCATCATCGGCCGAGGTAATATCGGGGCACATAATTCATCCTGGCGGAGCCCGCCTGTCGTGGGAGGGCTGAAAACATGGGGGAAAGTCCGGTGGAATTCCGGCACTGTCGCGCAACGGTCATAGTCCGATTCCGCCCCTCCGCTGGAATTCACGATTCAGCGCCCTTCGCGATCCAGGGGTGAGAACCGATCATGCTCGCGGCATCGTCGATGCTCATCCTTTCCGGGGTGGGCATTTTTCGTATGGAGAATAGAGCGATGGCAGCAGATGATGATGGAGCCGGTTCGGACATTCCAGCGGCTCCGGGAAAAAAGCGGATATATATCGAGCCCCCGCCAACCGAAACCCGGATGATCCATCCGATATTTCCCGGCAGCACCAACCATTACGATACCTTGTTCGGCGGACAGGCGATGGCCTGGATGGACCAGGTTGCATTTATCTGCGCCACGCGCTGGTGCCGCCGCAAGGTGGTGACCGCCTACAGCAGCGCCATCGATTTTCATATCTCCGTGCCGGTGGGAACCATCGTGGAGCTGATAGCGCGGCTGGAGAAGGTGGGGCGAAGCTCCATGACCGTGCAGGTGGAGATGTGGTTCGAACCGATGAACCGTCCCGAGCGGACCCTGGCGTGCGAGGGAACGTTTGTGATGGTGGCGCTCGATGAGGAGAATAATCCGGTAAGCGTGCCGGCGCTGCCCCAGCCGGCGGAATAATCGTGGGGAAATAACCGGGATATATTTTCCTGCAATTAAGGGCGGCCTGTATCGTGCAACGCCGCAAAGAATCGCAAGGAAAAATGAGCTGTGCTCGTTCTCCTTGTGCGCTCTCTGCGGCGTTGCGT
Organism: Candidatus Kapaibacteriota bacterium; assembly: GCA_048594725.1. Classification (GTDB taxonomy): domain Bacteria; phylum Bacteroidota; class Ignavibacteria; order OLB7; family OLB7; genus JAFDZV01. The sequence continues at coordinate 2,477 of JBMDXA010000079.1, read as the reverse complement.
GATTTTCTGCCGGCATGGAACCAGGGAGGAGGAGGCCACCTCCCCGTCCCCAGTATGAATTATCGTACCACCATCACCTCTTCCGAGAGATGAATATTCTCCCCCTGGGCGGTGATGATATACATGCCGTTGGGCAGAGAGGAGGCATCGAACGTCATCCACCTGGTTTCTCCGGCCGCCACGATACCGTCGTGCAGTGTGGCGATGCGATTGCCGAGCATATCCCGGACCTCGGCGCGGATATGGCCGGTACGGGGAACGCTCAGAGCAAGCTGCGAGACGCCGGAGGAGGGGTTGGGATAGGGCTTCGAGAGCGTAGCCCCGGCCGATGTCCTGAGAGGGGCCGAGCCGACGGCGGAGAAATCGACCTCCCAGATCTTGTGTTCTCCTCCGAACTCCAGCACATATACCTTCGTCCCGATGATCTCCGCATCGATGGGCTGGGCAAAGCCCCGCACCACCCGCCGCGAGGTGATCTCATAGCGGTCCTCGATCTTCGCTATCGTGATCTGGAGCATATCCTGTCCCGGATCGTACATCCGGGTGAGCAGGTCGTTGGAGGCGGTTGTCCCTTCGGTCCAGCTCATCACGAAGCCGGAGCCCCTGAACTCCCCCGGAAACGTGTTGCCGGGATCGAAGACCAGGCCGAGCGGCGAGCGATGAGAGGTAAAGGTGGCGAGCGGGCGTCCCTGCGGAGGAGTATCCAGATCTCCGGTGGCCGAATCGCGATAGTTGATGGCGTCCGGGCCGGTATTGCCCAGCGGTTCGGTGAAGCTTACGCCGGAGGGAGGGGCGGGATAGGATGGGTCGTCGTGGAAGAATCCGTTGGTATAGCCGTACGAGTTTTTATTGACGAGCGTATCCTTGGCCGGATCGTAGCCCGGGTACTGCTGCGGGGTGTTGTTGGTTCCCATCCGCCAGGGGAAGCCGTAGTGATGCCCTTCGCGAATCCAGTTCAGCTCCTCGTTGTCGTCGCGGTCGCCGGAGTTCTCGGTGCCGAACAGTTCCCCTTCCGGCGAGAACGCCAGATCGAAGGTGTTGCGGGTTCCGTCGGCATAGAGATAGCCCCCGCTTTTCAGGGCCGCCTCGTCGTTCGGCAGCACCAGATCCCGGGCGTCGGTCCTGATCCGGATGATCGCCGAGGTAAGCGGCACCTCCCGGACGCCGGGGAACTTGCCGTCGTTGGACTGCACTTCGCCGTGATCGGTCCTGGAGCCGGCATTGATGAACAGATGGTGACCGTCGGGGCTTACCGTGATGGCGCTGTAGAGATGATCCACGTTACGGTTGCTGAGCGGGTACGGGGCGGTTCTGGCTACCGTCGTCCAGGTCCATACCGTGGGAAGCGTGTCGCCTGATTCCACCCCCTTGATGATGGTGGCGACATTATTGTCCCCTTCGGTATGATTCCCCACCAGATAGAGCGCTCCATCGGGACCGAACGCCATTCCCCTGGGGGAGGCCATGCCATGGTCGGCGGCCGACTGTATCAGGAGCAGGACATCCTGATCGAACGGCGGTGATATCCGGAATATCCTTCCATCCATCCTCATGAAGTACAGATCGTTCGTCAGAGGATGCCGCGCGATACGTACGGCCCCTTCGCCGGCTGTCGCCACCGCTCTGATGGTGATGCCGGGGATCAGAGATTCCGGAGCTGCCGGAGCCTGGGCCAGGGCCCCGCGAACCGGTTGCAGCAGTAGAAGAGAGGTAAGACCGAAGAGAAGAGATTTCATAGGATGTAAGGTTTCTGGTACATGGAGCGGTACGTATGATGATATTCGTGGGCGCCAGGGCTAGATGATGAACACGGCTGCCGGCCGATCTTCTCACCCTGCCCGCCCTGCCGGTGATATTCTGCTGGGGGAGTCATCGGCACGAGGATACCACTGGCAGAGAATCCCGTGCCATAGGAGAGCAGGGAAGGAGTCCGGCGGGATTGCAAGCCCAGGAAGGGAGATCCGAGGGGAACGAGGGTGAAAATGTTCTCCGGCAGAGCCCGGTTCTTATGCCGGAGTGGCCTTCCGGAGCGCCTGTTCAGATGTAGTTCCGGAGGGGAAACTCGCAACAAAAGGGGGGAGGGAGTTCTACGGAACGGGAGTTTGGGGTACTTTAGAGGAGAGATGATTCTAATTGCAATAAGATCGTGAGCACAACGGATGGGAAGGCTTTGTAAATTACCCGTTCGTTCACACGCTTCTGCCGGTCTCCGGGGGAGCGGCGGCGGCCGAGAAGGCACCTGCATCAGGGGCATCTCGTTAGGAGTGATGATAGCAAGATCTTTACCATAGAACGTTTATCCCAAGGGAGAACACAAGACAATGGCAATTGATGTTCTGATGCCCAAGATGGGCGAGTCGGTGCAGGAAGGGACGATACTGCGCTGGCTGAAGCAGCCGGGCGATCAGGTGGAGCGCGACGAGGTGATCGCCGAGATTTCGACCGACAAGGTCGATACCGAGATCCCCTCCCCCGCC
>JBMDXA010000078.1:0-14348 GCA_048594725.1 Candidatus Kapaibacteriota bacterium | reverse complement strand
CCCCCGGGGGGGGCCCGCACCCGGCGGCTGGGGCGGCCCGCCGGGGGGGCCTCAACCCCCCGCGAGGCGCCCCCTGCTGGAACTGCACGTTATGCGAGGCCGCCGCTAGCGGGCCAGCACCAGCTGGCGCGTCTCGCTCCCCGCCGGGGAGACGAGCTGGATCTGATAGACTCCGTTCGGCAGCGCGCTTCCGTCGAACCGCACGCGCGAGGCGGTGCCGTCCGGCCCCAGCTCTCCTGTAAGATCGGCCACCTGGCGCCCCATCGCGTCGAAGACGCGGAGCGTGGCGCCGCGTAACGGGGCGTGGATCTCGATAACCGCGGCCCCGCGCGACGGGTTCGGCAGCGGCGTGCCCATCAGCATGCCCGGCATTGCCGTGCCGCCGGTAACGGCGGCGCCGATCAGGCGTTCCGGCGCCAGACTTTTCATCGTGGCCTCGGCATCGGCATAACCGATGGAGGAGAACCCGATCACGAAGAGGGTGGTATCCTCGGCGTCGCGCGCCAGGTTCACCACGCGCTTGCCCAGCACCAGGCTGATATCGCCGTCATCCCCGGCATCCGCAGTGCGCGAGCCGATGCCGTTGCTCACGGTGGTCCACTTCTCCTCCGTGGTGAAGCCGTCGTAGATGTTCACCGGCGCGGCATCGTTCCGGATGGCGTAGAAGACCGGCAGCGGATCGGGCGTTCCGCTTGCGGCCACTCCCTGCGTGATATAGTAGCCGGAGCTGCTCTGCAGGCGGCCGAAGAAGGGGACGTTGCTTCTGGGGCGTTCCATATATCCCACCGACTGCTCGGCGGTCATGCTGTCGATATCCCAGTCGGTGAAGAGCGCCAGCCGGAGCGTATCGATGGGGCCGGCCGAGACGTTTCTGGTGCGCACCTCGATGCCGAGACCTTCCGGCACGGAGTCCACGGCGATCATCCGCATCTTCACCTCCAGGCCGATGCGGCGGGTGCCGGCCGGGGCATCGTTCAGCGTGAGCGTTCCATTGTTGGTGGTTCCCGGATAGCTCAGCGTGGCGAAGTCGCTATCGGGCGTATCGCCGCTGGAGCCACGGATATTGCTCAGCACCTGCCCGCGATTGCTGGCGATGATAAGGCCCCCTTCCGAGAGGAAGGATGCGTCGTCGTAGCGCACCCCGGCGCCGATGGAGTTCTCCGGGAAATCCTCGAAGCCGAGGCGTCCCTTGTCGGTGAGCGATGCGGTGACCCGGGGCGTCCTGACGGTGATGTACGGCAGATAGAAGAGCATCCGGTCGTACTGGTAATCGGTGTAGCCGCCGTCGGCCAGGATCTCGAACCGGATACGTACGCGGCTGCTGTTCGGCTGCCGCACCTCGAACGGGATGCCGGTCTCCAGATCCTTCACCTCGCCGCGTCCGAGCGATGCCAGCGGCACGCTGGTCTTGCTGATGGAGACCACGGTGCTGTCGTCGCGGTAGGCGATGGCGCGCACGGTGATATTGGATGCGCCCCCGAGCAGGTTCCGCAGCCGCACCATCAGCCGTCCCTTTCCTCCCACGGCGATACGCTCGCGGATGTTCCCCTGGTCATCGGTCATCCATGCGCTGTCCACCACGATGGCCGGATGGGAGAACGGATCGATGGAAACCGCGCGGAGCGCATTGACGCGGCCGAAGCCGGTAAGCTTTGACATATCCGGCACGGGGGGGAAGATCGGATCGGCGGTAAGGCGGACATGGGCGATAGCCTGTTCGGCCGAGAGCGCCGGATACTTGCTCCGCACCAGCGCCATGATGCCGCTTACGATCGGGGTGGCATAGGATGTTGCCGGGCCCAGCTCGTAGTAGGTGTTGTTGTTGCCGGTGGAGAATCCGGCGGTGGAGGAGACATCGACCTGTTCCCCCCAGGTGGTCCGGAAATCGTTGTCCGGGGCCAGTCCTCCCACGCCAAGCACATTCTTGTAGCCGGCCGGATAGAAATTGCTGTAGATGGCATCGTTCCCCGCTGCGGCCACGATGGCGCAGTCGTAGGCGGTGGTAAGACCGGTGATGATATCCTGAAGCGCCTGCGACACCTGATCGCTGCCGAAGCTGCAGTTGATGACCTTGAACCCGCGCCGCGCCGAGTAGATGATCCCCTCGTAGGCGCGCACCAGCGGCCCTCCGTTGTTGGCGGCGGCCTTCACCGGGAAGAACCGGCTGTTGTAGCCGGCGCCGGCTATACCGAGACCGTTGTTGGTCTTGGCGGCGGCAAGGCCCGCCACCTCGGTGCCGTGGGAGCTCCCCTTGGTATCTCCCGGCAGGGTGCCGTCGAGCTGGTAGGTCAGGTTGGCGCCGCGCCAGTCGTCAACCACGCCGTTGTTGTCGTCGTCGATCTTGTTGGTGCGCTTGTCCTGCCCGTTGGCATCAACCCCCACCTCTCCCGGATTCTCCTTGATGTTCGGGGCCAGATCCTCATGGAACATATCCACCCCCGCATCCACGATGGCGATCACCATGTTGCTGTCCCCCTTCCATATCTCCCATGCATTGAGCAGCTTTACCAGGTTCAGCTGGAACTGCTGCTGTACCATCGGGTCGTTCGGGGGAGCGCTCGATCCGCCCAGCGTATTGGGAAGGTAGATAGGCTCGGCATATTCCACTTCCGGCATTCCCGAGAGCACCCGCGCGGCATCCAGCGGCGACATCGCCGCGCCGTAATGCAGCTCCACGATCCTCCCCAGGCTCTCCTCGGCCTTCCGTACCCGCATCAGTTCCTCTCCCGGGAGCGACTGTATCCGGGCGGCGAGCTTCCCCTCGAGAGGGGCATTGATATAGGGGAGATGGGAGGTTGCCTCGGGGCGGAGACCTGCGCGTGAGGCGATCCGGGCGGCCGCCGCCGTGGGATTCCCCTCGTCGTATCCCTCCCGCAGTTTCACATAGAGTCCGCGGGCAACCATCTGGCTGCTGCTGCCCGGCACCCGGACCAGGCCGGATTCCAGAATCGCCTCGTTCTTTGCGCTGGCGGCAACACCGCTCAGCGTACGGGCTTCCTGGGCGGGAAGGGAGGAGGGGGTCTGGAGAAACAGGAGCAAGGCTCCAAGAGCCGGCAGGACGTATCTTCTGCTCATGAGCATATAGGTGTAGGTAGGTATCGGGTATTCGAGATGAAGATCTTCACATATCAAGAGCGACCGCTCTGATGGTGGGGCTGTGACAGGCTATCGCAAGCTACTAGACGCCGGACCAGCGGGGCTAGTGCCAGTGGAAGAGAACTATCAAATATCCTGATAATCGTCCGGAAATCCGAACGGCCCGCAGGTTTTGCGCTACCATCACCGGATAGCTCCCGTCTCCCGCTCCTGGCGGAAATATTCGCCGCCGAATGCGCCGCCGATGATGATGTCGGTTGTGCTGGACCCATTCCCCGGAGAGCACGCCATGCCGGCGGCGGAAATCGCGCTGATCCCCGCCGCTACCGGCTCATCCCTTCGTCTCCCGCACGAACTCCGGGACGGAGATCGCCTCGATGGCGACGGCCCGGCCGGTGGAGGTATCGACCCGCAGGTAGACCGCCGAGAGCCGCCCGTCCCCCTCTCCCATCTCGAACTTGTGCGGGGTCTGGGTGATGAACCGGCGTATCGCCACTTCCTTCTTCATGCCGATCACGGAGTTGTACGGCCCGGTCATCCCCACATCGGTCAGGAACGCGGTTCCCCCCGGCAGGATGCGGGCGTCGTTGGTCTGCACATGGGTATGGGTTCCCACCACGGCGCTGGCGCGGCCATCCAGATACCATCCCATCGCCATCTTCTCGGCGGTGGCCTCGGCATGGAAATCTACGATCACCGTGCGGGTTTCCTGCTCGATACGTCCCAGCGCCCAGTCGGCCGCCTTGAACGGGCAGTCGATCGACTGCATGTAGGTGCGCCCCTGAAGGTTCATCACCGCCACCTTCACGCCGTTGCCCAGCGGATAGATCACATAGCCGTAGCCGACGTTCTCTCTGGGATAATTCAGAGGGCGGAGCACATTGCGGTTGGATGTAAGAACATCCTTGGACTGCCATCGTTCCCAGATATGATTTCCCGAGGTGATGACATGGGCGCCGCTGGCGAAGATCCATTCGGCATCGGAGGGGCGTATCCCCTTCCCTTCATAGGAATTCTCCCCGTTGACGATCACGAAATCCGCGGAATATCGTTCGATGAGCGGGGGGAGATGTTCCCGGAGCATCTTCATTCCGGGTTCGCCGACGATATCGCCGACCATCAGCACATGTATGAGAGGCATAGGTAGTACTTCTTCAACGTCCTTGGCGTGAGCGCCTGCCGGTGCACGCAAGGGGTACCCGTTCCCGGGCACTCCCTCCGGAACCTCGCGGAAAGCTTTGCCGTTACACTGACAATTGTATTTTTGCGCGCCAGTCGATTGCACCGGCGGGATGTTCGGGATGAAAGATATGAAGTCTGCACGATCCCGCATGCTCCGGCACGGCCGCATCCGGCAACGGGGCACCGGCACGGCCGGGGACGGCCCGTTCACTCCAATAGCTACAGGATCATGTCCACCAAGATTTACACGAAGACCGGCGATGACGGCACCACCGGGTTGTTCGGGGGGAAACGGATCGCCAAGGATGCCCTCCGCATCCAGAGCTATGGCACCGTCGATGAGCTGAACAGCGTTATCGGCCTGGCGCGCGCTCATGGTGCCGGACCCGATCACGACGCGCTTCTGGGAACCATTCAGGAGCATCTGTTCGTGCTGGGTGCCGATCTTGCCACCCCTACCGGGGCGGGAAAAAATTTTCCCTTGCCCCGTGTTACATCCGAGGAAGTGACGTGTCTTGAGCGAGCTATCGATCTTCTGGAGGAGGGATTGCCGGCCTTGAAGAACTTCATACTGCCGGGGGGAACTCCCGCAGGAGCCGCTCTCCATCTGGCCCGTACGGTCTGCCGCCGCGCCGAGCGCCTGGTGGTGATGCTGAGGCACGAGGAGCCGGAGATCGGCCCTCTGCCGGTTACCTATCTGAACCGCTTGAGCGACCTTCTTTTCGTCCTGGCGCGCGCGGTGAACCATGCCGCCGGGGTGCCGGAACATCCCTGGATGCCGCGATCGGCCGGCGGCGCGGGTTCCCCGGAAGAATGAGTGAAAATGCGGCATGAAGCTTGTAGTATTGGGGCCTTTCATGCCATCTTCGCACCGGCCTCTCCAGAGGCTCTCTGCAAGAGAATCTGTATCGGCGGCTAAACCAGATCCCCGGCTGGTTGTACTAACACAGCAACTTCGCCAGGGACGCCGTTACCGGCGCCGGCGATTGAAAAAGTAAATACCAGAACAGGTAAGTATATCGGAGAATGGCCCGGCCAACGGCGGGGCCGCTCTCCCAAACAACAGAAGTGGAGAACCAGACAATGAAACTCGCAAATCTTTTCCTGAGCGGCCTGGCTGTGGCTGCCATGGGATTCACGGCCATCGGTTGCAACGAGAATGATCCCGGCACCGGTCCTGGCGACGGCACCGCGCCGAGCGCACCGAGCAACGTGCAGGCCACCTCGCTCAGCGCCAATTCCGTTGGCCTGAAGTGGACCGCATCGGCCGATACCGGCACGATCACCTACACGGTAAGCTGGGCCCCGATCAACAGCACCACCAGCACCGGCAGCGTGGATGTTGCCGCCGGCACGACCACGGCAACCGCCACCAATCTGACCGCTGGAGAGTACAAGTTCTCCGTCGTCGCCAAGCGTAGCGGCCTTAATTCCACGGCCGCCACGGTCAACTGGGCAGCTGCAACCCGCTACCCGAACGCTTCGACCACGACCACGATCAAGATGTACGAGACCGCTTCCAGCATGGGCTCGGGCCTGACCCTCGACCCGTCCAAGGGCGGACCGAAGAACGTGAGCGTCGGCGCCTCGAACACCACGCCGAACAGCGTGCAGCTGGCGATCTACACGACCTCCAGCGACCCGGCCAACTTCGAGATCGGACCGGCCTATGCCTTCCCCGAGTATAAGAACGCCGACAAGTTCGACCAGAACGTCTTCGTCTCGGAGAACTCCTACGTGGCCCAGAGCCTGGACACCTGGTACTCCACCGGCATGATCACGGTTCCGGCCAACGGCAACGTCCGCGCCTTCAAGTTCCCGGTGACCGAGACCGGCACCACCGGCCAGGGCTTCTACGTCCGCACCGGCGCCACGGGTGATTATCACTATGCCCGCGTCTTCATCAAGAAGTCCGGTGGCAAGCTGCTCCAGAACGACGCCAATGGCCGCTACGTTGAGCTGGAGATCTCCTACCAGCCGACTGCGAACCTTGCCTACGCCAAGGCCGCCGGACGCACTCCGTCCCCGGTTGGTGCTACCTCGCGCGTGTATCATCCGTAAGTAATCCCTGGAATCCATCCAGGAACCAGAGGCGGGAGCTGAAGAAGCTCCCGCCTTTTTTTGTGTCTGAACGAGCCGGCACCACTCTCATCATCCATGAGATGTTCGGAAGAACTCCCGATTCGGCCTTCAGGAGCGGATGCGCCGTCGTGTGCATCCGCTCTTCTCGTATTTTCATGTATGGTTTCCTCTATCCGTTCCTCTCTGGCCGCGCTCCTGGGGGCGCTTCTGCTCGGCTCATGCGCCACGCCGGGCCCGGCGGTTTATCATATCGTGACCACGCAGAGCACCTACCAGTGCTGCCGTACAATCCGTTATTCCACCTGGACGTTTCCAACCACCAGGGGGAGCACGGCGGGCGGCGATGGGGTGGTGGTGCGTCTTCTGGCCGATACGGTTGCGGCCCGGTGCGGGGGGGATACGGAGATAGGACTGGCGATCAGCAACAACGGCGACGAGGATATCTATATCCCTGTCTCGCGCGAGATGGAGGGGGATAGAATTAAACTCTATCCCTGGCGCCTGTCCTACGATAGCAGCGGCGCCCCGCTCCGGCTGGCGCGGCAGCTTCAGTACAACGATGTGATCGAACGCACCGATGCGCTCCTCCGGTTCTTCCGGCTGCCGTCCGGACGCGAGGTGGTGCTTCAGGGGGTGATCCCCCAGCGCTGGCTCTGCGCCCCGGCCACCGAGATAGCCCCGCCGTACCTGAATGCGGAATTGAACCCGGTCTTCTACTCCGATCGCGCCAGGGCATTGCGCGCGGCCGAGTATCATCGCGACCCGAAGCTGCCGGCGGCGATCGGGTTGCGCTACGATGTGGCCTATACCACGCTCCGGTACCTGGAGTCGCTGCCGGTGAGCAGCCGGAACGTGAACTCCTCCGGCGATACCGTGCAGGTGATGGTGGGCATTCCCGAGGAGCCGGGAGAGATCCTGAACTCCACGCAGAAAGTTGCCGAGAGCAATATCGTTACCCTGAAATTCCTGGAGTGAGCGCTCCGGAGCCGGCCGTAGTTTGCAGCATCTTCCCGATACTTTTTTTCAGTTTCCGATGACGATGAACCGTAGAAATTTTCTGAGAGCCGCATCGGCGGCAGCAGGTGCCACGGCGGTGCTTCCGTGGCTTGCACCATCGCCCCTGTTCTCCTCGGCGCTCGGTGCGTTCTCCCCGGTCGATGACCCCCGCCAGTTCAGCGGCGAAGGGGTGTTCAAACGTCTGGCCGGCCTGGCCGCCGAACGGGGATGGAGGAAAATGCCGATCGGCGAGATGATGGGTGCCATCGGGCTGGAGCTGCGGGGAACCCCCTACGTGGGGGCCACGCTGGAACTGTACGAGGATCGCGAGGTCTGCTCGGTGAACCTGCTGGGGCTCGATTGCGTCACCTTCTTCGAGAACGCTCTCGATTTTGCGCGCATGGTGAAGGAGGGGAAGGGCCTCTCGCCGGAGACGCTGCTGGAGCATGTGACCTATACGCGCTATCGCAACGGAAAGCTGGGGGATTATACCTCGCGCCTGCATTACACCACCGACTGGTTCCACGACAACCAGCAGAAGCGGGTGGTGGAGGTTATCACCAGGGAATTGCCGGGCTCGGAGCGCTTTACCAGAAAGATCGATTTCATGAGCAACCACCCGGACAGCTACAAGCAGCTGAAGGCCAATCCGAAGCTGGTGCCGGCCATCGCCGAGGCCGAGCGGCAGCTCAACGCCCGCACCATGTACTACATCCCCAAGGATAAGGTGGCCGCCGCCGAGCCGAAGCTCCGGACCGGGGATATCATCGGTATCACCACTACCATCAACGGCATCGACTGCTCGCATACCGGGCTTTGCTACCGCGATGAAAAGGGCCTACTCCGGTTCCTGCATGCCTCGCTCGATAAAAAAGAGGTGACGCTGGACGACCAGTTGAGCAAGTACCTGGCGCGCGTGAGCAAGCACACGGGAATAATGGTGGCGCGGCCAGTGGGGTAGGGGCGTAAACAATAAGCTTCCTACTGTAAATTCATTTTCGGGGGTAGGCGTACAGTGCTTGTAGAGTACCGTACGCCTAATTCCACTACAGGGTTACTCTCGACTGCCGCATGGCCGGTTGATCCATGCGGTAGCAACGATTATCGGATCAATTTCACCTTCCTGAAGGTGGAAACACCGTTCGCCTCCCGAATCTCCACCATGTAATGCCCTACGGGCAGATCGCTCACATCCATAAAGCCTGCCTGTGCGCCTGCCATGGGGAGATCGCGTACCAGATTGCCGAGCGGATTATAGAGTTTGACTCCCTGGATACTTCTTCCATCCGGGAGGAGAATCTGTAAAACGCTGCTTGCCGGATTAGGAAATATCTGGGCTATTTCCATTTGCTCGCCGTCGGACGTGGTTTCCTGCGATATCAAGGATTTATTCATTCCGACAAGGCAGTTCTGTACAAACCCATAAACGGTGACCGGATCGGACTGGATTCCGCAACGGGTCGCAACGATAGTGATAGAGTAGGTGCTGGGAGAAAAAGCCGTTACGTGCATGAAAAAGGCCTTGCTGCCAATCTGATCGATAACAACACCGGCTGAGGTGGTGATCGTCCATGAGTCCACGCAGTCAGGGCTTTCGATGAGGATAGCCGTGGTTTTATTGCGGCAGATCCAAGGAAGAGAGAATTTCGGTTTGTCTGGCTTGCCTACAACGATGCTCTTGGAAAGCGTCACGGTTCCACATGGCAGCGTGACTGTCACCTTTACTGTTGCATCGGCGGTGGCATATATCGTAGCTGTTCCATCTGTGCCGGTAAAACTCACTGACCCGCCACCGATCACGCTCCAGCTGTAGGTTGCTCCCGGCACATGTGGGGTAATAGCGTATTGGAAATAGTTGCTGGAATTACATGCGCATCCTGAAGGACCACCTAGACTTAGATAGGGGAGAGTGCCCTCACAGAGCATTTCTCCGGTGAAGCAATTCAATGTTGCTGCCGTTCCATCGCACAAACAGCTGTTTGCCTCCGCTCCTCCTCCGATACGTCCATCGCCGGGATGAATCGCCAGAAGCACCAGACGGGTTAACTGCTGGATAATGGCTCCCTGGATATCCCCTAACAGGGCACCTACAAACTTTCCACCACAGTACCAAGGGACTAGGTTCTCGATATGCTCCTTGACGGTGTAACGAAAGCAGGCTGCCACATTCTCATCGGCAAAGAGTTTTTCGAGGTAATTGGTGGCGCACCAGTACTGGATATCATGCTTCCTACAGCAGTTGCGGAGATCCACCCATGTGGTGCCATAACAGAGTGCGAAGACGCGGACACGGTTGACAAAACTCGGACTGCATACCATGTCATGGTTAATGCATGTCTGGCAGCCGCCGGGTTCGCGAGGTTCTTCCTCGTGTGCAAATAATTGCAGTGTAGAGTGATAAGCTGCGATCGTTGCCCATTTCAGCGTTTCCTTGGTAAGAGAATCAACCGGAGTGATACTGGCCGTATCGGTTGATATGGTGCTGAGGTTCAGCTTGTATGTGTTCGTGATGGTTGACACCTTCCTATATGCCACGTTCGCTAATACTTCGTTATTGGTGGTGACCATAATCACTCTCACATCGGTTGTTCCAGTCGTACGAGCTAGCACCCTTACTTCCACTGAGTCTGTCAGGTCCGCATTGCCAAATGCTATCATAGTAGAATCGGGATCTTCGGCTTCACCGGGAAGAAGTTGGAGGATAGCATTGTTCAGAGAGGAAGCGGTGGGGCCGGCACCCATATACATTAATCCGTTGGAAAAGCTTCGAGAAGCAATTTCCTGTGCTTGAGCCGATGAAATAACGCAGAGAGAAAAAAATATGGCGATCAACGTCATAAGGTGAGGGGCGATCCTTTGCGGTTTCATAGTCTTTACCTCTAAACGTCCATTGAATATGAACTGCTGATTTTATCATGCTATCCGATTGTGCCGTTAAGCATGGTAATCCCGCAGAGTGCAAGATCTGATACGTGTCATGGTATGCCGGACCCGCAATATTCCGTTCGTGAGTGCGGTGGTGGTTACTTGCCCAGTGGATGTATTCCGCACATCTATAATTATTGACGTTTCGATTGTTGAGAATGTCACTGGTTAATCGAGAGGATCTGCCGAATTGTACAAAGCGACGGGATTTGACTTTTTGTCTGATGTTGAAAGCCTCTCTAGCATGGGAGTGCCAAGATCTGCAGTGCCTATGATCTATGGTGATATGGCATGGTATATTTCTTTGAGACCTGCATGGAAGCTGTGATATATCAGTCTCCTTTCGAGTTGTATAGAAATGGGAGCTAATGGGTCATGGTGAGTGATTCCGGATCCCGTGTATGCAGTTGCCCCGGGCCTGATACCGCTGTTGCCTCTTTCTCCGCTGGTTGTTGTAAAGGGGTGGTGGCTTTTCCTCAAACACAAGAGGCGCCGTTCGCCGACGCCTCCAGAGCAGTACACTACGTCCTGTTGTTATCTCACCAGGCTTTTTCCGCAGATGCCGTTGCCGCGAACGGTGGTACGGCAGCGGGCGCCTTCGATATCGCACTGGCCGCAGGTTTCGCAGGTTACCAGCACGCCCAGCTTTTCAAGCTCCCGCAGAATTTTCCTCTCGGCTTCCGCCGAAATTCCATCCACGATAGTCTGCTCGTGCTCCACTAATAAAATCCCTTTCCTGATTTTTTGCCGAGCAGTCCGGACTCCACCATCTTCCGCTGGATAAGATGCGGGCGGAACCGTGCCTCGTAGAAATACTGGGCGTAGACCGATTCGGTGACGGCGAAATTCACATCGATGCCGATAAGATCCATCAGCTCGAACGGTCCCATCTTGAATCCCAGTGCCTTCATGCAGCGGTCCACCTGCTCGTGCGAGGCGCATCCCTCTCCCACGATCCTGAACGATTCGCCGTAGAAATTCCGGGCCACGCGATTGACGATAAATCCCGGCGTATCCTTGGCGCGCACCGGGGTTTTGCCCAGTTCTCTGGAGATATCGGCGGTCCGTTTCATGGTCTCCTCGGAGGTGCGATATCCCTGGATCACCTCCACCAGCTTCATGATATGAGCCGGGTTGAAGAAATGCATCCCCACCACCCGCTCCGGATGCCGGAGCTTGGCGGCTATCTCGGTGATCGGCAGCGACGAGGTATTGCTTGCCAGGATGGCATCCTCCGGGACGATCGCCTCCAGCTTTGCGAAGAGCGACTGCTTGATATCGATCCGTTCCACGATCGCCTCCACCACGATGGTGCTTCCGGCGAAATCCTCCAGCGAGGTGGTTCCCTTCATCCTGCCCCGGATTTCATCGGCCGCCTCCTGCGTCAGCTTGCCGCGATCGATGCTCCCCTGAATGAACTTGTCGATCTGTGCCATGCCCTTCTGCAACGCCTCTTCGCCGATATCATAGAGCCTGACGGTATATCCTGCAAGGGCGGCGGAGTAGGCGATGCCGGCCCCCATCGTGCCGGCGCCACAGACGCCGAAAAGAGATGTAGTAGACATAATAGGTTGAAGAGTCTGGGGATTTTCGATTTGCGATTTTAGATTTTCGATTGGGGAAGAAGAACCTACCGAAGGGTGTTCTGTTCGCATGCCTCGTAGTTCTCTTGCTGCTATTACGTACCTGCGGATACGTTTTCTGAGATGCGTTGTCGCGGAGTTCTACTGGGCGACCCCTGCAAACACTGAAGCGGGCGGAGTCGACTGCCGGGCGAACGGGCCGGCTGCACGAGCAAATGTCAGGGAACGTTCTCTCGGGTATTTAACCACTATCGGCCGCCCCCGCTTCTTTTCAATCGAAAATCGTCAATCCAAAATCGAAAATCGATTTATTCTCCCTTGAATTCCGGCTTCCGTTTTTCCACGAACGACTTCACTCCCTCGGCGTAATCGCTGGTGCGGCCGGCGGCTTCCTGCATGAAGACCTCGTAGTCCAGGGCCTCGTCAAGCGGGGTATGGCCTGCGCGGTGGAGCATCTTCTTGATATACCCGTAGGCCCGCGTGGGGCCAACGGCGTAGCGCTCGGCAATCGCGCGGGTTTCGCTCATCAGCTCGGCGGCCGGCACCACACGGTTGACCAGGCCAAGCTCCAGCGCCTTGGCAGCCGGGATCTTCTCTCCCAGCGTGGCGATCTCGAACGCGCGGGAATATCCCACCATCTGCGCCAGGAAGAAGGAGGAACCGGAATCCGGCACCAGGCCGATATTGACGAACGCCTGCAGGAGCGTGGCCCCCTCGGCGGCGATGCGCAGATCGCAGGCCAGCGCGATGGAGCACCCTGCGCCGGCCGCCACGCCGTTCAGCGCGGCGATGATCGGCTTCGGCATGGTGGTCAGCTTGCGGATGATCGGGTTGTAGCGGCGCTGGAGCGAGTCGGCCAGCGAGCGGCGTGTGCCCGGCTCGGGCGCTTCCTTCAGATCCTGTCCGGAGCAGAACGCCTTGCCGGCCCCGGTAAGAATGATGGCGCGCACCGCGGGGTTGCGTTCGGCTTCGCGCAGAGCGCCCTGCAGATCGGCCGTAAGCTGCTCGTTGCAGGCGTTGTAGCTCTCCGGCCGGTTCAGAGTGATCGTCAGGACACCGCCGTCGAGTTCGTAGAGAAGCGTTTCGAAGTTCATGGGTCTGTAAACGTGAGAAAGCATGGATTGCAGAGATGCGCGAGAGGTGCCGCCGGCCCGCTAGTCCGGACCCGATGCTCCGGGCCCGGTGGTACGGATTATTTCCCGGACCATTCCGGCTTCCGCTTCTGGACGAACGCCGCCATTCCCTCCTTCATATCCATTGTGGAGAAGAGGAGGTAGAAGTTCTTCCGCTCGAACTCCAGACCATCGTTGATGGTGGTATCGAACGATTTCAGCACCGATTCCTTTGCCAGCCGCGATGCGATCGGCGGACGTGCCGCCACCTCGCGCGCCAGCTTCATCGCCGATTCCAGATAGAACTCCACCGGCACGATCCGGTTGATGAGTCCGGCTGCCTTGGCCTCCTCGGCGGTGATCATCCTGCCGGTGAGCACCATCTCCATGGCAAGCGCTTTCCCCACGGCGCGGGTAAGGCGCTGGGTGCCGCCGGCTCCAGGCATCACGCCGATGTTGATCTCCGGCTGTCCGAACCGCGCGGTCTCGCTCGCCACGATCATATCGCAGATCATGGTCAGCTCGCAGCCTCCTCCCAGCGCCACCCCCGACACCGCGGCGATAAGGGGCGTTTTTACCCGCCTGATGCGGTCCCACCGGGTGAACTGATCGCGCAGGAGCATATCCACGGTGCTGGCCTCGGCCATTTCGGTGATATCTGCTCCGGCGGCGAAGGCGCGCTGGCTGCCATGGATGACGATGCAGCGGACATCGGCGTCGTTGTCGAGCGTTTCGAGCGCCTCCACCAGTTCGATCATCAGTTGCAGGTTCAGCGCGTTCAGCACGTTCGGGCGGTTCAACTGTACCGTGGCGATGAAACCGTCGTGCTTGGTTACGATGATATTCTCGGGCATACCGGGCGAGGAGTTGCTGTTGCTGAATGGATGAGAGGTCAGGATCGATCGGCCCGCGGGGCGGATCGCCCGGCGTTGCCGAAGAGCGGAATATATCCAAAAACCGCGAATGTCCGCGAATCTTGGTTGGGGGGAGTGTGGGAGCGTCGCAGGGATCGTAGTGCCGGTTTGAAATCTGCACGAATGAATACTGGGGGCTGCGGATGTACGCGGAACTGGGATGGGGGGGAACTGGGATGGGTGGGGAACTGGGATGTGGGCGAAACTGAATGGAGATATGCTGAATCTGGAGAACGAGGAGAGCGACGTGGTAGCCCCATCTCCCCGTTACTGATCTCTCCTCTCTTCCACCTCTTCGTCCAATCGAAAATCCAAAATCGCAAATCGAAAAGGCGATTATATACCTGATAGACCCAACCATGCTCGATGCATCACGCAAAGCCGCGAAGGGGGAAAGAAGGTTGGGTTGTTTGGGCCTTAGAGGGGTTTGGTGGGGGTTGGTTTAAGTTTGGGTTCTC
>JBMDXA010000077.1:0-63359 GCA_048594725.1 Candidatus Kapaibacteriota bacterium | reverse complement strand
CGGCACCGACAGTGCCTCCTCGTCACCGTAGACAAGCTCCAGACGGTACGATCCGGCCGGAAGCTCCTTCGTGGCGAGCGATACCTGATGTGCGCCGTAGGCACGCTTCCCTTCATCCAGCACCATCACCCGCTCTCCAGTGACCTTGTAGAGCGCCACCTCGGCCTGCGCCTCCCTGTCGAGCATATAGTGCACCATGGTCAGACCGCTCTTTTCGTCGGGTATGCCAAACAGCATCGGATGTGCGGCCGTGCCGGCATCCGCATGTCCGCCGCCGCCCTGCAGGGTCAGTTCCAGAGGGGTATCGGTCGGCGGCTGCAGGGTGGTGCTGCAACTGGAGCAGGAGCAGCATTTCTCTTCCAGCATACGGGGTCCCTTGATGTTGATCTTCGCATCCAGGCCGGTGACGGCAAATCCGATATCCCTTACCCTGAAGTCGAAGCAGTTGCAGCCCTTGCCGAGTGCGACCGTATAGGTCTTTGTGACCGGGCCGCCGAACCCGCCGGTAGTGCCCAGCAGCACGCCGTTCAGGAATGCCTCTCCGGCATCATCGGCCATGGAGGTGATGGTGATGACATAGGTTCCCGGCAATTCCACGCAGAAGCACTTGCGGTAGATATATACGTTCGGCGATCCGCCGGCAGGGGGCGGAGCCGACGAGCCGCTGCTGTTCGGCCCGATCCAGTTGGTTCCGGCGATCGGCTTTGCCCATGCCGGATGCGGGTTGGTGATGATATCGGAGCAACGCGGGTACGGCTTGCCATCCTTTGGCCCGCTCACGAGGGTCCAGGTGTTGTTGGTCACCATCGTCAGGTCGTTGGTCATGCACGGCGGCAGCGGTGGCGGTGTCGGCCCGCAGCAGGTGTACTTGAGCAGCCCGGCACCCTGTATGGTTCCCTGGATATTGAGGCCGGCATGGCTCTTATAGTTGTTGCGCACGATCACCTCGATGCAATGCTGGCCGGCCTTCAACGCGCGGGTGAAGTTCAGCTTTGTGGGCGTGGTGAACGCCAGATCGGGAGTGCTGCCGATGTAGGCACCATCCAGATAGATGTCGGCCTGGTCGTCCACGAGGATATTCATGCTGAACGTAAGCATGGATGCCTGGCAGAGACAGAAGCACTTCTGATAGGTCACCTGTCCCAGGAATTCATCGAACGCGGTTTTGTTGGCGCCGATCCACTGCGTATTCGGCTGCGGCGCGGCCCATCCCGACAGCTTGGTTATGACGTTCGGCGCGCGCGGGACAATCCTGGTGGTGCTCTGGTCGGCGATGATCGTCCAGTAGCTATCGAAACCGTTGATCGGATAGACCGTCCCCGCCGCGTGGTTGAATCCCGTGTTCAGCGACAATGCGTCGGTGTGGCAGCAGGGGTCCTTGCAGACATCGTTCTTGATTGGCGGTACGATCACCAGGACCGACTTCAGATCCCTTACCACGAATTGCCGCGAAGGGTCATGGATATTGATGAACGTCACGTCAGATGCCTGGCGGAATTCAATTCCTTCCTCGCCTCCCCATGTCTGGATATTATCGTTCTTCAGGATGAGCGGCTTGTCGCTGCGATAGACATCCTCCGGGTTCTCCTTGATAATGATCTGGGCGTAGAACGCCAATTCTCCGGTGGCAGGGAAGGGGGCCGCCGCATCGCGGGAGCCGATCCTCGATACCAGCCCTTCTGCGTCGGTCCGGGCCGCGTCAACGGTCAGCGTTACTCCTCCAAGCTCGGTATTATAGCCCGAGGCGTTGAATGCCAGCATTCTGAATGTAGTGGCGATTCCTTCCTCGTCATCATTGCTGATGGTTTCAAGCGAGACGTCCCCTTCGTGATTAATGCCGAGCAGAAGACCGTCGAGATCGACCATCATATTTCCGGAAGCGGTGAAATCCGTTTCCGTTCCGATCGGGTACTGATACGGTGCATCCTGGGCGTGTGCTATGGTTGCGGCCAGCATGATACTACAGAGCATGGCAAGCAACGCCCAGCCTCTGGTGAAAATTCTCATGGAATTAACTCCGATTGAAGGTGGTTGTTAGGATATATCATCACTATGCACAACCGCAGCGCTACGGTCACGAATAGATCATGATCGTGGATCCGGAATATCAGCGGGGGGAGAATCGGGGGGTGGATACCTGAACTGGTTGCGATGATCCGATTTTCACAGGCAGTGCGTGCGGTCTGGTGAGATGCCTGCGCAATTGGAATATGGTGTTCGAGCCCGGTCTGCGCGGCTCAATCGATGGTTGAATAATATGGGTTAATGCCGGTACGAGCCGGAAGTGTGACGGGAGGGTGGACCAATGTACTAAGAAAAATCGAGGATGGATGGGCTTGCTATCAAAAGTACCTTTATGGGTACCTGTCTCGGCTCAATGGGGGCTGGCCGGCACCTTGCCGGAGAAGCATTTTTTTGCAGGCTGGAGAGGCCGGTAATAGGCTCCATAGGCGATCTGCAGAGGATGTTTCCGGGCGGAATAAAAAATATCCCTTCCGCGAACTGTGAAAGGGATAATCCTCTTGCATTCTCTCCGGCTACAGCGTCGCGGAATCCCGAGCGGGGGATAAAATTCTGTCGAATGTGTTGAATATGCTCTTGTCGGACGAGGGATCGTACACCGCGTAGACGATGCGGGAGAAATCGCCGGAGAATATCCCTCCGGGGCCCAGCGCCTCATAAAACAGTTCGGCGATCATCTCCGGATCATTTTGAAACACGCCGCACCCCCATGCGCCCAGAACCAGTGTTTCGTGTCCGTGCTGCCGCGCCACCCAGAGGGCACGGTGCATTCTCCGCGCCATTACGTCGCGGATACGTCCGGCACTTTCCGGTTCGTTCTGCAACAGGACCCCCGCATTCACCGCCGCGGATGTCAGGAAGGACAAGGGGTACGGGGCGTCGAGAAGCTCGCCGGCATCCTTTCGGAAGACCGGCACCTCGGGGGAATAAATCATATGATCCGAATAAAGGGCGGTGTCGTGCGAGCGGTGATAGTCGTACATGGCTTTCATCCGCAGCAGCGTAGGATACAGTCCGGATGACCGGGCCAGAGATTCCTCCTGCGCCTGGCTCCCCTTGAGAAATCCTCCTCCGGGAGTTCTGGCAGAAGCGAAATTCAGGCAGAGCGCCGCCAGTGACTCATCCCGCACCAGACGGGCGCTGGCCTCCAGCGAGGTCTCGCCGGTAACTTCGGCGATAGTCTGCCTGCCCCTGGCCGATGGCGGAATTTCTTCCGGAAAATCCTCCGGGCGGTACAGCCGTGTTCCCGCCAGAGCCCGGGCCATCTGGCCGGCGATCGTTGCCACCGACCCATCCCGGTTCCTGTAGGAGCCCTGCTCGATTATTTCCATGGTCTCCTGTGCTATCGCGGTCCGATATGTCCTGTCCATAGTATTCGATATAGGATATAAAGAGAGAGTACGGTTCTGAGGCTGAGGGTCAATATCGCTGTGGAAGAACTCCGCGACTATGCGGGGCGATATGCTGCCAGCGGAAATTATGCAAGGTATTCCGATGCGATCTCCTCCAGGCGGAAGGTCGTTCCGGCTTCCACGGAGAATATCGTATCGGCGGTATCGGGGTTTGCTGCCGGCTCTCCGCGGGCGGCGATATGAAGCGCGAAGAGATCGTGAAGAGTGGGCTTGCCCAGATCGTTCATCGAGCGCAGCGTCATGATGATCCCCTTCATGTTATTGTGCACGGTATTGGGCCACGGGGGCATGCTGTTGAGCGAAATATCGCACCAGATGATTTCCCGCTCCACGATATCGATAATGAGAGGAAGGGCGATGCGGGCGTCGGCGGCGATATCCACGCGGTCCTGCACCGTCCGGGGATCATAGATCTCGCCGGAATCCGGCTCCGTGCGCGACATCCATCCGGCGAAACATTCCGGGAGATCGCAGTACGATTGCGAGGTGAAGCTGTTGAGCGTCATGACGATATACCGTACATCCGCCTCCAGCGCGGTCTCCAGGGTGATGTCGATGAATTCGCTGGCCCCTTCCGGCGCATCCACGATATCGCCGCTATGGCAGCCGTCGTATGTCTGGAGGTTGTAGTAGGAGATGATATCCCTGTAGCCGAATTCCTCGTCGAACATCGTCGCCGACAGATCGATATCGGTGCGGCCGATGCCGTTTTTCCACCAGATGAAAAACCGGAGCACGCGGCAGCCGTCCGGCAGGGGAAGGCGGCTCCCGCGAACCAGAGTGCGGAGCGATTTGGATGCGGAGCGTTGCGAAAACGGGACGATATAATCGGCGAGCTTTTCATCCAGATAACATTTTCCCAGCGGCGGCAACAGACCGAACCGTTCCAGCAGAGCCTTCCGGCAGATCGATGCGCTCCGTTCGCAGATCTCCGCCGGGAGCACCGGAAGCGTATTCTCGATAGCGTAGGCGCGCGCCAGATTTCCTTTCGGAAAAAATACCCGCAACGGCTTCTCCTCCCGATCAGCCATCGCTCCGCGTCGCCTGAAATATTCCCCGAGCTGAAGGAGCAGCGGCGTTGCCACATGGGGGGCGGCGGCTTCGAACGCATCCAGGATGGCCTCCCGGTGCTCCGGGCCGAGACGGAGGAGATGGTCCATCCGCCGTGCCAGTTCCCCCGGCCGGGTTGCCAGAAGCTCCAGCGCCTCGCGGGCGTTGCCGGCCGCCAGCGCCCCCTCCACCATGCTGTTGAAGGTCGTATAGGGGAGATCGTTCCGGATGATATCGAACGCCACGGCCGCCCGGCGGTAGCGATGCCGGAATTCCCCCGGATGCAGCCGTTCCCCCAGCCGTACCCATCGGTCTTTCCATCGGAGCATATCCTCGATGATATTCGGCTGCCGGTCCAGAATATCGAGCAGCATCCGCCGCTGCCGCCGCGGGAAGGAGCCGAACCGTGCCGGTTTCGCCAGCGAGACATCGCCATGCCAGAGCGCGGCCGCCACGCGCAGCAGATCGGTGGCGGTACGGCAGTAGCGCTCTATCAGCCGGCTCCCGGCATCCGTCTGGCGTATCAGGAGCGCCATCACAAACGCCATATTCTCCTTGTGCGGGATAGATTCCGGGAGCAGCCGCTCGATATCGGAGGCGTACTGCTCCACGAACCACGCAACATCCGCTTTATCCTGATCGGAGATGGAGGTGTTCGACGCAACGATCCGGGTGAATATCCGCTCGAATTCCTCCTCGGTTCCCAGCTCCAGCACGGTAAGCTCCACCTCGTCCAGCAGCGGCATCCTCTCCTTGCGTTCACTCTCGGGGAGATAGCGTCCCTCGGTGATATAATGGAGGACCGCATTGAGATAGAGCGTTCCCTGGCCGGCCATCATCACCTCCGAGGGGAAGTTCGGGTACATCGGCTGAAACTCTCTGTGCGCTCCCCGCGCCCGTTGCAGCATGGGTACCAGTTCCTCGTAGAGCGCTACCAGATCCCCTTCGGTAAGGGTGCGGCAGATATCGATAAGGGGCGCGCTGAAGGTGTAGCCGAGCGATTCCAGATTTCGCAGAAGCGTGGCGATATATTCCGGGGGAAGGGATGCGGCCCCAGGTACGGGCGACAGATACAGTTTCCGTCGCCGCCGGAAATAAATGGCGTTGTTGGTGCTGCGTGCCATGCGGTCAATGGGGAGAGAAAAATCAATGCGCCCTCCGGAAAGCGGTGAAGCTGGAACCCAGAAGAAGGAAGCTCCACCATAGCCGGAGAGGCGCACGATAAAAATCGTCTGAGTTGTACTCGATGTTGCCGGGAGCGAATATAAAGGAAATCGTATGCGCGCAAACTACATAATGGTCTCTCTTCGGATACTCCCGGCCCCGTCTGCGCGGCGGCCGGCCGTTTTTTCATGAAGGTGGCGAACCGTATCGGTAGCTGCCTGGAGCGGATTGTAAATGAGTTGATCCACAATCAGCGTTTTCATGGCCCCTGTAGAGGGCATCTGTCTGTAGGGGGCAACCATCCTTTCTGATGACGCTCCGTCGGGAGCGGCCCTTTCTTCCGCTGGTGCCGGGCAGCCCAACGGAGATCCGTTCCGGGATTTGTTTTCCATTGCACCTCTTGCATCTGTACCACCGGCGCCAGTATCTTATCCCCCAGTAAATATGCACGCCTGTTGTAAGGGCTACCTGAGAACAACTATGAACCCGAAAAGGGCATTGAGCGATTGTTATCCAGGCGTGCGCTCAATGCCCTTTGTCATTTTTATACCCTTATGATTCGTATCACGCTTCCGGACCAGTCCGTCCGTGAATTCCCCGATGGGGTGACGGGCATGGAGGTCGCACAGTCGATCTCGCAGGGACTGGCGCGCAATGCCGTCGGCATTTTTGTCAATGACCAGCCGTACGATCTGAGCCGTACGATCACCGAGGACGCCCATATCCGTATCGTCACCTTCGAGGAACCGGAGGGGAAGGCGATCTTCTGGCACTCCTCGGCCCACCTGATGGCCGAGGCCATCGAGGCGCTCTATCCCGGCAGCAAGTTCGGCATCGGGCCGCCTATCGAGAGCGGTTTCTATTACGACATGGATATCGCCGATGGGCGCATGCTGACCCCGGAAGATCTGGAAGCCGTGGAAAAGAAGATGACCGAGCTCGCCAAGCAGGACAACCGTTTCGAGCGGGTTCCGATCACCTGGGAGGAGGCCGTGGCATACTTCCGCGAGAAGGGGGACGAGTACAAGCTGGAGCTGCTCGAGGAGTTCAAGGATCGCGAGATCACCTTCTACCGCCAGGGGAAGTTCACCGATCTGTGCCGGGGAACGCATATCCCCTCCACCGGCGCCATCAAGGCCATCAAGCTGATGTCGATCTCCAGCGCGTACTGGCGCGGCGATATAAAGCGGAAGCAGCTTCAGCGCGTCTACGGCATCACGTTTCCGAAGAAGTCGCAGCTGGACGAGCACCTGAAGATGCTGGAGGAGGCCAAGAAGCGCGACCATCGCAAGATCGGCCGCGAGCTGGAACTGTTCCTCATCACCCCGTCGGTGGGGCTGGGGCTTCCCCTGTGGCTGCCGAAGGGAACGGTGATGCGCGAGACGCTGGAGAATTTCCTGCGCAGCGAACAGCGCAAGCGCGGCTACCAGCCGGTGGTGACGCCGCATATCGGCAACCTGGATCTGTACCGCACCAGCGGGCATTATCCCTATTACTCCGAGAGCCAGTTCCCGCCGATTGCGCTGGAGGAGAACGAGGAGTATATGCTGAAGCCGATGAACTGCCCGCACCATTGCCATATCTACGCCAGCAAGCCGCGCAGCTACCGTGATCTGCCGCTGCGCCTGGCGGAGTTCGGCACGGTGTACCGCTATGAGAAGTCCGGACAGCTCAACGGCCTTACGCGTGTGCGCGGCTTTACCGTGGATGACTCCCATCTGTTCGTCCGTCCGGACCAGGTCAAAGAGGAGCTGACGCGCGTGCTCGATCTTATCAAGTTCGTGATGAGCGTGCTCGGCTTCGGCAACTTCACGGTGCGGCTTTCGCTGAGCGATCCCGACAACTCCGATAAATACGTCGGTGCGCCGGAGCTGTGGGAGAGCGCGGAGCGCTCGCTGCAGGAGGTGGCCGAGGCGCAGGGTCTCAATTACGAGATCGGCATCGGCGAGGCCGCGTTCTACGGCCCGAAGATCGACTTCATGGTGCGCGATGCCATCGGCCGCCAGTGGCAGCTCGGCACGGTGCAGCTGGACTACAACCTGCCGAACCGCTTCAACCTGGAGTACACCGGCGCCGACGGGCAGAAGCATCGCCCGGTGATGATCCACCGCGCGCCGTTCGGGTCGATGGAGCGGTTCATCGGTGTGCTGATCGAACATTACGCGGGGAACTTCCCCTTCTGGCTGGCTCCCACGCAGGCCATCGTGCTTCCGCTTTCGGAGCATTATCTGGAATATGCCGAGAAGGTGGATGCCATGCTGCGCGCGGCCGGGTTCCGCACGGAGGTGGATACGCGCAACGAGAAGATCGGCTACAAGATCCGCGAGGCGGAGCTGATGAAGATCCCCTATATGCTGATCGTGGGAGAGAAGGAGCAGGCCGCCGGCTCCGCCTCGGTTCGCGTGCATGGCGAGGGGGACAAGGGGCAGCGCACGATCGATGAGATCATCGCGGAGTTCCGGGAGCTGAACGATCTGGACCGTCTTGCCGCCGAGCACAGCACTCCTCCCAGCCCGGTGCTGGTACAGGACAGGGAGACCATCGAACACGCCGTGCCGGATGCTCGCAATGATTGACCTGACGTTCCGATGGTAGTGATATAAGAAGAGCCGGCTACATGCCGGCTCTTCCGTTTATAATCCGATATCATCCGGCCAATATTTTTTCCAGGCGCTGGCGCTATTCCGGCCTGAATGGATCTTCGGGAATATTTATTTCGTTCGTATGGTAGCGGGGGCTTCTCCCGGCGGGAGGGAGAGGGCTTTGGCGAGATTCTTTTCATCCGGGAAAAGCTGCGGCAGCAGGGCCTGGGAGCCGTTGCTGAGATCCACGAACGTCCAGCTCTTACCGTTATTTTCCGAGACTCCAACCATCGATCCCTCCTGGCTGATCGTTCCCTCCGAGGTCGTTATATACAGTGTGTACGGAACCACGGCAAAGCTGCGATGCTTTGTTTTCACCACGCGTGCCACGTTCTCCACATTGCCGGAGTCGAACGAAAATCCCTGCTCCTGCATGGTCGCATATGTCTTCCCGAGCAACTGCACCATCTGTTCCTTTCCTCCCATCAGTTGCACGAGCGGAGGATAGGTAAGATCGGTCAGCTCCTCGAAATCGCCTCGCACTATCGCCTGCATGCACTGCTCGGCTTTCGATTTGATGAGAGCTTTCTGAGCCATGAGCGTTCCGCCGCTCATAAGGAATACAGAGAGCGTAAGCGCCGAGAGAGTCCGGGGGAGCATAATGAATCCTGTTCTACATGGATAGCTATAAGGCCATAGAGGAACAAAGATAGGGATGAAGCCGCAATGAAATGCGCCGGAGCTGATGATATCTCCCCCTGCTGCCGGCACCGCAGTGTGCGGTGGTGATAGAGGAACGTGTTCTCGATTGGCTGTCAGCGTGACTGGTTGGTATCTGTGATGAGAACCCAGGGCCGTGGTGGTAGCCGGTTGCAACGGTGATGAAAGAGAATTTCACATCAGGTAGGGGGATCGTCGTTGCCGCTATAAATTCCCCGGCGATGGCCTCCGTAAGAAGCCTATGAATTCCCCGGTGATGGCCTCATTAAGTTCTTTGGTGATGGCCTCCGTAGGAGTCACCCGTCTATAGCAGAAGATGTCCAAGGATTTCTTCCGGAAGCTCCGGAGGAGCGGCCTATCCGGCTTCTCGATGAGCGTTCAACCCAGATGAAATTACATCCATATATATACTGTATAATATCGAGAGTATATCGGGGCAAACTATGGTAGAGCCCGATATGCGAAGGGAGGCCGGTATTCCGGACCTCCCTGTTATTCCGGATCGTTTATCCCGCGATCAGGGGCAAGTGGGCGTAAGACAGGGCAGCGGCTGAACTTCTATCCTGCTGCAGAAATCCTTGCTGGGTGTGGTGCAGATCTGCCCGCAGCAGCCGGCATCGAATTTCAGGGCCGGTGTGCAGGAGCTGCTGGAGCTTGGCAGGATCGTGTAGGGGCCGGAGCAGGTCACCACCCACACCCGATCGACGGAGCAGGGGATGCTAACGCTCTGTCCGGGGGCAACCGTTCTGCAGATCTCCGTTGCCCCAATGCTGCCGCAGATCGTGACCGGGCAGCTGAGTCCCGAGTTTACCGCAAAGGTAAAATGATCGCATACGCTGCAATCGATAGCCTGAGCCTGCGTGGCAGACGGAGCAAAAAACATCGCTGAAAAGATGACGAGAAGAGCCGCAACGCGTGCAAACAACATGGAACGAGTATTCATGAGTCCCCCTCAATAATGCCTCCATCACCCCGTGTCATTCCAGGTTAATGCCGGGCGCTGCCCTAGAGCAGCGGGTCTGGCTGAATGCCGGAGTAGATCGGATGGCAGGGAAAAAATAGAGGGAATGCCGGTGTGCCGGGAGTACATGATTGTGTACCGGTAGTGGAGCAGCGCTCACATCAGTGTATCGGAGCGTCGTTGGCGAGATATATCCGCGCGTGATGGCGCCCGGCCATCACCTATAGCCCTTGGCTATCTGTAGAGCGATATTCCTGCTCTTCTCCGCTGAATATTTTCAAACTGTTGGCATTGAAGGCGGATGATACGAGTCAAGTATCATTGACATCACGGCCATGAAAAAAAGGCCGGAGATTTTCTCCAGCCCCGCAGTGTTGCATATCCGTCAGATCCCTGCCACGATATCCATCGTAGCTCTCAAGAGTCACTTTCTCTTCCTATCCTTTCACATTTCGAGGATCATTCCCCGGAGAGATCGTATCCTTGCTGCGAATCTTGCCATCTACCCCCTTGGTAATCAACTCGCCTCCTCCTGAGTTGCGGAGCATTTCCCGTGCGGCATCCTGGGCTTCCTTCTGGGTCTCATGAACGCTGGATGCGCGCTCACTGCTTACTTTCTGGTTCACCCACATGCCATCTTCTCTTTGATAAACAATGCGATCGTTCTCTTTCATGATTGGTTATTGGAGTTGTTGATTGGTGTCGTGGTTCCCGCCGAAGATGCCGCTACCGGCATTCCCAATGGCTGGAATTGAATTCTGATATGATGCACGATTTCTGCCGGCATTCACCCAGAGCTCGAAATCTAGTGGATCAGATAGCCCGGTGAGCTACATATGTTCTACGTACCGGCAGGGAGAATTCTGCAGGATGGATTGGTGGATCGTCCAGCGCCAGCCAGTCGAAGAGTGCAACTACGGCTCCGAGCGTGAAAAAAGGAGAGCTGGTGGTGCAGCTCTCCTTTGTCGTTGTACTACCGGTTATTCCGTATCAGGGGCAGCCGAGCGAGCTGCATGGCTCCGGGGTGATCTCCAGCCTGGGGCAGCGGCCCGCAACGCTGCAGATCTTCGCGCAGCAGCCGACAGCAAATTTCAGGAGCGGGCTGCAGGTGGCCGTGGAACTTGCCGGGATG
The DNA here is from genome assembly GCA_048594725.1 of Candidatus Kapaibacteriota bacterium. GTDB lineage: Bacteria > Bacteroidota > Ignavibacteria > OLB7 > OLB7 > JAFDZV01. Next base: position 52,316 of record JBMDXA010000077.1, on the reverse strand, counting down.
ATGGAGTAGGGGCCGGAGCAGGTGTTCACCCATACCTGGTATACCGGGCAGGGTATCCTTATTTCGTCCCCTGGATTGACCGTGGTGCAGATCGGCTGGCCTACCGGCGAGAGCAGATAGCAGATCGTGACCGGGCAGCTGAGGCTCGTGCTGACCCCGATGGTGAAGTGATCGCAGACCGTGCAATCGACCAGCTGGGCCTGGCTCCTGGCCGAGGCGAGGAAGAGCAGCGCGAACAAAATCAGAAGCGCCCCGGCACGCGTGGGATGAAGAAGAGATCGGAGGTTCATACTTTCCTCTGTTGGTGTGAGTTGGTGATCCTCCGGCACTATAAAAATCCCCGCCCCTGCCATAGAGCAGGCGCCTGATGAAATGCCGGAAGAAATTGGATGGTAACAGCGGGGAAAGTAGCGGGATTGACGGAGTACCGGGAGTACATCATTGTGTACCGGTAGGGCTTTGAGGGACCGATGGTATTTCCAGGCTGGTGCGGAGTTGAACTCCGCACCAAAGCCATAGCTATAGATGCAGCATGTCCAGCTCCATCATTCCAGGTGATCGGGCCTCACAGTGTTTTGCGCTTGGATAGAGCCAGTGTTCCGCCGTACCGGCACATCCTTTCTGTCCTTACAGATGCGTATTATCATTCTTGATAAACGTAGAAGTACTTGTAACGGGTACGCAAGTTCTGGGTAAGGTTTAGACAATGACGGGTCTTAGCCCATTCAATGATGAATGGGTCTTGGCTTTGATTGTTCCTGATAGCTTCATAGGCCCTGATAATTGGAGCGAAATGCGTATCAGCATGAACTCTCCAGGTTTGTCCAGCGTGGCGAAATCTTCCTGCTATGCTTCGATTCCCTCCGGAAACCTGTCCGTCCAGCCGCAACCAATCAGAGTGTTCTGCCTGTAGGGGGAGAACAGTTGCTTCGACCCATTCATTAAAAGAGTTGAACATCATGCAGTATTCTCCAGTGGGGTTGGTGTACTTGATTTGCGCTACGCTGTTTTCATCCGACGGCGCCACTGCCAATCATGGTCACATAACAGGGAGCCGTCTTCACAAGGACGGACTATAATCTGCTTTGTGCTGGTAAGGGGGCGGGAGGTTGCAGGGTGGCTAAAGGGATCGAATCCACGCACATTCACTCGTAAGATCCCATGTGCCGCGAAAATATCTTCTATACGCCGCAGTTTCCCGGGCGCCACGTTCGTGCTCGGCGCGCGATCGGTGTTGTTTGCAACCGCCAGAAGAAGTGCTTCGACAATCTCGGCATCTGCTTTCGCCCGTTGCCAGGGATCTGTGTCCAATACTGCCACATATCCATGTAAAGGAGCCGCAAATCGATTCGTATGCTCGACAAGACGCTTTAAAATATTCCCTTCGCCGATATAGGTCGGACGAGCTTTGGCTTGCCGGTCCCATAAAATATATACCCCGATACTTCCCAGGAGGGAGTACACAGGTGCGGTTGTGAACTTCTCGAAGTGAGCATTGATAATGTGCATAGTAGCATAATCTTGTTATTTGTGGAACAATAGTTCAGCAGGCGCAAACGCTTCCAAAACCGGTGGAATGCTCTATAGCCATTGCTCCTGCCTTATTTATTCTTTTCCTCCTACACCATGCTTCCCGCCGTGTTTTCGTACTGCACCGTTGTACCGCCGATAAGCAGATTGTTATGCTTGCATCGCTCGCTCACGGCGGCCCTGCACGCTTTTTTCAGTTCCTCGTCCCCCTTGTTCAGCTCAGGCGAACGCGGGCCGGTCCAGGGGGTATGCTTTGGTGCATCCACGATATAATAGGCGAAGCCCTTGGGGCCGAAGAGTTTCGCGAGGTAATGTGCAAGCCATACCGTCATGATGGAGATCACGCGATCGCGTACAAGGTTATCCCCGCGGTCCAGAAGGGTGAGCGCGTTTCCCTGGATCACCGTGCCCTGGCCCGCCATCGGATGTTTTCCCAGTACTTTCGTCCCCCCGCCGCGCCCCGGCACGGGAACATCCACCGGATTGCCGTACATCAGCATCGAGCGCCATGTATACCGCTTCGCGCCCCCTTTCCCGTAGGTGGTGGAGGTTTCCACAAGATCCAGGAGCATCAGGCTTATCAGGAACGTGGCCGGCAGACGCGCCGCCTCCGAAAGGAACAGCGAGCACACGCTCGATGCAAGTTCAAAGCAGTCATCACAGTCGCCGATGCCGTTGAGCAGGCCCCGCGTGCGCATCGCTGCCTCGCGGTCGCTCATCTGCCCCAGGCTCAAGGATGCGCGCGTATAATCCAGACGCAGCGCCTTGCGTGTGTACGAGTTCAGGTTGTCCACATCCATCCCTATGGAACGATCGAACCGTTCGAACGCGTCGGCGACATCGTGGCGGATGAAATTCTCATAGGAGGGTTTCCCGATACAGTTCGCGGTTATCGCCTCCTCCCATGTGGTGACGTCCGTGCAGTAGTTTACGAACTGCCCTCCGCCGGTTCCCCACCGGGCGATAAGGCGACCGCCCACGTTTACGAACGTCGGGTCCTTGCCCGGTTCCTGCATAGCCAGGTAATACCACTCGCTGACGCTCTTGGGCTGGTATGGCTCGGCAATCGATCCGTTGCCGGTCTGCGGAGCAGCCTTGGCGATAACCAGCGTGCGGAATAGATCGAGCAGTTGTTCCGAGTGGATCATGCTGCGTGCGTCCACCATTTCCTGGCTTTTTTTGTCCTTTTTAAAGCGGTACCTGCATGCAATGCCGATCTTCATAGTTGGTTCCGTGTTGTCTGGTGTGATGTGGGATGAATGCCTGCCGCCTGTTGGTGATACGGTGAGGTTGCTACAAGCATATGGAAACGGAGATGCGGACGAGCACTCCATTTCCGGTTGACAATCCTGGCGTGGTGATCGGTCGTCACAGGGGGATTAGGTAGTGAAAAGGCTGTGATATACCGGCGGCCTCTGCCGGTGCGTACCAATCTCGGCAATATGAGCGAGAATGAAAAAGGAAATTATTACCGATGTGACGGTAGTGAGAGAAATCGGCCCTGAGCGGCAGATTATCGGACCGGTTCCTGGTTTATCCACATCCTGAACCGGGGGACGTGGTAACGATACTCCTGATTCCTCCTAGCTGTGGAATCACGTTCGGAAATCCAACAATGTTACCGGAGCGCTATGCGGGCCAGGATGATAACCACATAGAGAATGTGCAGGCCGGGCGGGATCAGCAGCAGAAGAAGCGCAAGCAATTTCCATTTCCGGCTCGTATCACCATTGTTTCGCGTGAGGGAGCGATAGGCCATGGAAAGGAAGAATGCCGCGAGAAAGCCAACGGCCGTAGCTCCCATCAGAGGGAATACATACGTGACATTATACACGAACATATAGGGAGCATATCCTCGCGGCTCCGGCGGGGGGACGATATAGGGAAGCAGATAGAGTGCGGCGTTGCTGGCACAGGAGAATATGGCCGTGCCAAGTGCCCAGCGGTAGAGCCTGGGACGCTGGGCATTTGGAAGACCGGTGATTGATTCCATACGGTGCCTGGATAGGTTCTCGGCAGTTACGTTTATTTTTTTCACTGCTTCAAGATAGATATCCGGGTTCTGACTTCCGATGCCATCACGATGCTCAAGCTGATGATCGAATCGCACTCTGAGCGAATCAATGGCAGTACGAGGCTCTCATGTATACGTATATCGTACGTAGGCAGCTATCTCAATTCCAGCCCTACTATTGGGCTCTTTCACAACATCATTATTGAGGTGCTTATGCGAAACTGGTATATGTATACCCTGCTGCTTCTCCTTTTGACAGGCTGTGCATCGGTCAAGACTTATGATTCTCCGCCAAGGGCTTATAAGGCTCTGCGGGATAGCCTGCCGGTGATTTCGGCTGACTCCGAGGAGGAAACGGTGCTCGGCTATATCATGAAGGGAGATATGATGCACACCTCCCAGTATCGATCTCATGCATGGTCGATTAAGGAGGAATGGTTGATCCGGTTTCAAGGGAAGCTGGGATATGTTGATCGTAGAGGGTTCCCATTACCAGGGAGTGGCTATAGCACCTGGGGGAACGAGGATACCGAACCCCGTCCACATGCTGCAGTCTACTACTTCCATCTAACCCCTTATATCGTCAGCGATAGCCTGCTTGTCCTTCTTGATCCAGTGCCATCAAAGGATACTCTGGCCGTCCTGAAAGTAGGTGATACAGTGCTTGTGCGGGAAAAATCCTACTCGTCTGCCAGACGCAGGCTTGAATACACAATTCAATATAAGGGGGAGAGCCTGCCAGTTTCTTATGCTTCTCTACTGACCACAGCGGATTATGAATATAAGCTGAAGGAACAAGCCGACCCCACAGCAGAAGATAAGAATAGTGGTTCCAGCAGTTCGGGCCATACATGGCAGACCGGGAAGCGTGGAGGCCAGTATTACATCAACAAGAACGGAAACAAGACATACAAGAAGAAATAATAGCCCAGAGGCGATATCCACCAACAATCAACATTGCAATGACATCCAAATCAGCGGCACGCTCGATCAATGCATCTCTTCGGCGGATGGAGCGGAATGCGCAACGCAGGCGAAGGGAACTGCAGAAGCAGCAGAAAGAGCTTGCCAGAATGCAGGAACAGCAACGGAATCGTTATGAAGTTGCGGTATACGAGAACTATATCGATCTGATCAGTTCCGTTCACAAGGAGTGCTCGGAGCCGTGGGATTGGAGCGCGATGCATACTGGTCCGGAGCCAACCGCACCGGAATATTCGGATGCGAATGAACGGGCAGCCGCTGCAATACTTGCGAGCTACCGGCCAGGGATTATGGATAAGATCTTCAGGCAGGAAAAGAAGATGAGGAGGATGTTCGAAAAGAAAGTAGAGGCTGCACGCCAGATGGATCGGGACCTGTACGATGCCGCGATGAAACAGTATGAGGATGAAACGTACGGTAAAGAGCTTGCCGCTGGTATCCTTGCCGGCGATATCCAGGCATTCAGGTCGGCTATCCAGTGGACAAATCCCTTCAGTGATATTCAGAGCGTCGGTTCCCGTCTTTCGTTCAGCTTGTCCGCGCCATGGTATATCGAGGCCACGCTTCAGGTGAATGGTGACGAGGTGATTCCGACACAGGAGAAATCTCTGACGGCCAGCGGCAAGGTTTCTACCAAGAGCATTCCGGCCGGGCGCCGCAATGAAATCTATCAGGATTATGTCTGTGGCTGCGTACTACGGGTTGCCCGGGAGATCTTTGCGCTCCTTCCGGTGGAGATCGTGATCGTTCATGCGATGGGGGAACTGCTGAACACCGGTACGGGCCATATCGAGGCCCAGCCTATCGTATCGGTTGCCATTCCCCGGCTCACACTCGATCGCTTCAATTTCGATACGATCGATTGTTCGGATTCCCTGAAGAACTTCGTTCATACCATGAACTTCAGCAAAACCAAGGGCTTTTCCGCTGTGGAACTGCTTCAGGCAAGTTCATTTGCTTCAGCGAGGTAGAGTCAGGCCAATCCGTTAAAGGCGGACCGGTATCCCCTGATGAGCTATGCAGGCTGGTGCGGAGTTTGACTCCGCACCAATGCCGCAGCTAGAGATGCAGCATGTCTATCTCCACCATTCCAACTGATCCGCCCTGATAGTGGCTCGCGCTTGAATAGAGCCAGTGTTCCGCCACAGCAACATATCCCTTTCGTACCGGGTTGTTATGCAGATACGCCAATTTCTGCCTGAAGAAGCGTTGTGTGAAAATAGCTTCGGGATGATATCCCTCCTGCCAGACCTGGTAATGATTGTTGCGTCCGTCATAGGTTGCCGCCTGCTCCAGCAATCCCAGCATAAATCGTGATCCATCCTCCTCGAGGAGTCTCGTTACCTCACGTGACGTATAGCGCTTAAGATCGCGAATGATATTCGGGAGAGCTGAGCGTGGTTCGGAGGAAGCGATGATATGAACGTGATTGGGCATCAGTACATAGGCATGGAGGAGGAGTCCTTTGTTGCTCCGGCAGTAGGTAAACGCATCTGTAAGAACCGTGAAATAGCGGTGCGACAGGAACAGCGGAATCCACTCCACGATGGTAGAGGTGATGAAGTAGAGATATTCTCCATCGGCGTAGTGACGGTACTTGCGGGACATGGGCTGTGGTGGATAATTCTGACCGGAACTGGTTTTATGCTATTGGGAGGATACGCGGTTTCGCGAATGGATGCAAGGGATAATAGGACGGGTGATTCAGTACTGTATGATAGGGGAGAGCGGCTGGTGGGGAAGGGATCTGCGCGGTGTGGGGGCAGGGCCGGAGTCAAACTCCGGCCCAACGTTGGATCTAGAAAGGCTTGACTGATGCCCTTTCGCCGAGCGCTTTTGAAAATGCTGATGGCACATCTTTTTCAAAGGCATGAGCCTTTGCCCAAAGAGTCCCAAGTTCACTGGTGCTTGATGGTAGGTTGATGGCACAGCGAGCTATTTCTCCGTCAAGAGCATAGAGTCTGCGGACCAGAGGCAAGGTTTCTGAGTAAAGATGGTCATCAACAGCAGCCAGAGAAACTTGAGCAGATACAATATCTGCATACAAGGTTTTCATATACTTGTCATGATCATCAACATACCTCTGGTGAAAGCGGCTAGGAGAGTGTTTCGCTATCCATAGCATCCAAGACATTGAATTGATTCCCATAGCAACTTTCTTCGCAAGATCTGCTGCGGCCATCTGTACTTCTCTCTGCTTCGCGTATATTTTATCCTGCTTTCGTTTTTCCTCTTCTTCGGTCTTTGTCCGTTCCCATATGCTCTGTTCCCTACGCATTTGGAACCTTGCTTGGACCTGCAATCCCCAGAACGTGATTAAGGAGCCAAATAGTGCGCCCAAAGCACCTGCAACCGATGTCAATAAAACATGCGATACACTATTCTGAGTGTTATAGTATTCTGCCTGTGCTTCCAATTGATGAATTTGAGCTTCGGTATGTTTGGCCGTAAGGGTGGTATCCGTCACTTGAGATAGAATAGGTCGCACTGCGAGGAAGGCAAGGATTGTCATCATTAAGATCGGCTTTGTTAGGGGATATTTTGCATTGTTCATGGTGGTAAATGATTTTACGTGAACCACTAAAGTAAGTGCAGCACTCTGCTCTAATAGTCTCTATATCGTTGTTCCTCTGGTGTTTTCTTGCTTTGTAACTCTCAATATTAGTCTGAGGGAAGAGATTTTTAGTAGTTATGTAAAGGAGCCTTATGGCTTGAATATGAGCTTCAATAATCAGGTTCGCTACAGTAGCTTCAGGGGTTCCGCAATTGTGAATGGAGCTAATGAATGCCAAGACCGTCAATAAGCCGGCGGCAATTATTGCGGAATTCCTAATGGTGATTTCACTGGTGGCCTTCTGGTACTCAATGCTGCTACCTGATGGACAAAGAGGCAATACATCCGAATCTGATATCGATTGTACGTTCTTATCACAGGCTAACCATGCATAACTATCTTCTCCGGGCCTTTCTTCAGTCTCTGGCATTCAAAGCCTCACGCTGATAATTGTCAGGAAAAAGCCTCGACATACGATGTATTTGTACTGGAATTATGCCACTGTCAAGATATTAATCGACGAGAACCGCTGCAATGAAGGAGAACGAACGGATGCTATTAGGGGGGCAGTGGTAGATAGATAATGTATCTATGGGGGAATCTACAAGCTTAGCGCAGCACGCCCGACTGGACTCGAACCAGTGACCCACAGCTTAGAAGGCTGTTGCTCTATCCACCTGAGCTACGGGCGCGTATTGAACCGGCAAGATACACAAGCGGACCCGAGTTGAGCAAGGGGGCTTCTACGATATCATACGAAAATCGGCTAGATACGCTCCGGGGCGGAGATGCCGAGCAGGCCCAGCCCGGCAGCGAGCGTGCTTCCGGTTGCCATCAGAAGGCGTAGCCGGGCGCTCTGGAGGGGAGGGGGCTCGGCGATGATGCGGCACTGCCGGTGGAATGTTCCGAACGCCAGGACGAGATGGCGCAGGGATTCGGCGAGGGTTGCGGGTTCCAGATCGCGGGCGGCGCGGGAGATGGCTTCCGGGAAGAAAAGGATCTGCCGGACCAGCGCCAGTTCCTCCGGGCGGACCAGGGGGGAGAGATCGGCATGGTGATCCAGCGGGAGCGATTCGGAGGCTGCGTGACGGAGAAGACCGGCTATCCGTGCGCCGGCATACTGGAGATACAGGAGAGGGTTGCGCTCCGAATGCCGCCGGGCCAGATCGAGATCGAAGACGGGGCGAACGCCGGACGGGCGCATGAGGAGGTGGAACCGGAGCATATCGGCGCCGAACTCCGCCAGCAGAGCCTCGGTCGGCAGCAGGGGGAAGGTGCGCGGCAAGGGTGTGCCTTCACTCAGAACCATGACGCTCTGGCGCGGGACGGTGCGAACTGTGGAGGCAGGGATACGGCTATCGAACAGCTCCACCGTCAGCCCAGAGTGCGGGGGAGCATCTTCGTGTGTCACCGCGTGGCCGGTATGGCGCAGCAGGGCCGTGATAGCATCGCAGAGAACGGCATCGCGGTACTGGTTGAGCGGGAGCGCGGGATGGGGAACTGCGGCGCAGGAGCGTATCACCGCGCGGATACCATTGCCGGTATCGCTTCGGCCGTAGGTGGTGCCGGGGCTGGTGATGCTTTCAAAGCGGCGGCGGTAGAACTCCGGCGTGCAGCGGATGTTGATGAATCCGGCTCCCGCAATCGTCGCCTCCGCTATCCCTTCCGGAGCCATCGGCAGGTGGCGCACGATCTGCTCCGCGACCGATCGGGGGGAGCGGCCGAGCGGGGCTGCCAGGGAGAACGCCACCGGGGTGCTCAGATCCCCATGCGAGCCGTCCCTGGGAACCTCCAGCACGATGGCGGCATCCTCCGGGGCGCCGATAGCCCGGAGCGCATCGCGAAGCAGGGAGCGGATGGAGGAAAGCACGGGAGTTGGATGTCTGGAGAGTCCGGGGTCAGGTAGTAGGAAGAAGAGGAGAACGGAGCGGATCGGGGGTGGTACGGGGGAATCAGCTTTCAAGGATCAATCGGCACTATTCCTTTCCCAATCGCATACCCACCATCACGAGCCGAACGTCGAGATCCCTTCTCTTCCAATCAAAAATCTAAAATCGCAAATCTCGATGCGATCCCTTCTCTTCCAATCGAAAATCTAAAATCGCAAATCGAAAATACCAAGATCCGCCGAACGAACGAATTCATCCGGCGGATCTTGAAACCGGTTGCGTCTTATTCCACTTCGGCGACGGCCGCAACGGGGGCCTCATCGGTCACTTTCTCCACCTTGGCATCGGACCAGAGGCGTTCGATCTTGTAGAAGTCGCGGGCCTCGCGGTAGAAGACATGCACCACCACCTCGACGAAATCGAGAATGATCCACTGCTGTCCCTGCCATCCCTCGGTGCGGTACGGTTTGATCTCGTACTCCAGCAGGCCATCCATCACCGCATCGGCTATGGCGTGAACCTGGGTATCACTGTCGGCGCTGCAGACTACGAAGAAATCGCTCATGTCGGTGAGCTGCCGCAGATCAAGGATGACCACATCCTTGGCTTTCTTTGTGAGCATCAGCTCGGCGCAGCGGCGCGCCAGCGTCTTCGGATGCGATGGTTTTCTCTTGCTCGTAGCCGTACCTGTGTTCGTTTTCGTTTTTGCCATTGTATTCCTTCGTGCGGCATCATGCGAGACCGGCATGGGCTCATTGCGAGGCGTTCTGCCGGGTCCGATGGGCCTCCGGGGGCCGGCCACGTTCTGTTCAGTGCCGGTTCCGGGACCGCAGCGCGGTCATGTTGTCGATAGTATAATGTCGATCATCCGGCCCCTTGCGTGTACCGGAGGGACCGTGCGTGCGATTCGTTATAATTTCGCGTCTGGTTGCATGTTCCGGGGATGCCATCTCCTTATTTCATCGGCCGGAGCGTTTTATAGTCCTCTCCGATGATGACCGTGGCCCGCAGGTAGAGCGAGCTGTCGATCTCCACCTCGATCCTCTCCTCGGCGATTCCGAGCGCATAGGCCACCTTCTGTGCCGAGACCGGATCGCCCACCCGGTCGATCACCCTGGAATAGGGCTCGCGGGTCTTGGATGTGCTGTATTCCGGGACATCGAACTTGCGGGCGCGGAGAAACTCCGTGAATTTCATCGCCAGACCGCTCGCGCCACAGGCATTGACCACATTCACCTGGATATGTTCCCCCGCCTTCACATACAGGTCGGTGCGTTCGATCGTGGCATCGACTCTGGGACGGAAGACGCTATGCTGGAGAAACCCGTACGCGAGCACCAGCACCACGATCCCGAGCAGCGAGATCAGGGCGATATAGACCGGCCGCCGCCCTTTTCCCGGGGGAGGCGGGGCTGGTTGTTTCGGAGGCGCCAGATCGCGCACTCTGCGTGGCTGCGTGCGGTTCATGGAGGATAGTACTTAGAACGCCGTCTACGCCCCTGCGGGGCTTCGGCGGCTATAGTACTTAGTTCTTAGAAAAGAAGTTGGAGAAATTACAAGGATAGTGCTTAGGTCGCTAGCTGCACCCCTGCGAGGCTTCAAGCGAATACAGTGCTTCGTTCTCAGAAAAGAACTGAAGAAGTAAAGTTCTTGACGCCGCCCGCAGGCAGGCTCATCTTTCACTAAGCACTAAGCACTAAGCACTAAGCACTAAGCACTAAGCACTAAGCACTAAGCATTAACTATCCGCCATCCCCCCATACAACATCTCCAGCTCCTTGAATTCCCCGGCGGAGAGACGGCGCTCCAGGTACTCGCGTTCGGAGCCCCAGAAGGAGCGGAGCGCGGGATAGGCGCCGCCGCGTCCCATCCGGATGATCGCCAGGGCGGCCGGCACGAACAGGGGATGGGGCTCATCCACCGAGTCGGCCGGTGCGGCAACGGCCAGGGTATCGGAGGGGGCCAGCGTATCGGCCCGGTACTGCTCGCGCAATCTTCCATATTCCCCCAGCGCCTCCTCGGCGGAGGCCACGAACCGGTCCTGCTCCTCCTTTCTGACGCTGGCGGCCGCACCATTTCTGAGCACCAGATAATCATCCACATAGCGGATGGCCTGGGCGTGGGTCATAAACGGCGGCCAGTAGAGCCCGTGCAGCACGATCCGGGGGAGCCCGTGCCCGCTCGCCGGTTCGATCGTGGGATTGCCCCGCCCGGTCTGGTAGACCCGTGTTATCGTTTTTCCTCGTCCCCCGGCGTAGATGCTCATACCGCGCGTGGCGATCTCATCGTTGCCGCCGGCATCGGTGCGCACCACCACTTCGGGTTCCGGGGTGATGGTCATATCCACCAGCTCGATGCCGGTGGCCCAGCGGAGGCTGTCGGCGAACAGGAGCCGGTAGTTCCGGGCTGCGGAATCGAGCGTATAGAACTGAAGATAGCTGGCGCGTGCGGAGGCCGGGGTCGTGCTGTCGCGCAGGAGGCTGGCGACGATCAGCTCGTCCCCGCCATCGCCATCGAGATCAGCTCTGATGATGGTATCGAGCGCATGTCCCTGGGGCAGCTGGGGACGGAAGGAGATGCCATCGAGCGTCACGGTGGTATCGGCGGAGCCGGGCCCGGGCTCGCCCCGTGGTTCCTCGTCAGGGGAGCATCCCGCCAGGATCACGGCGAAGAGGAGGGCAGCCGCCTGAAAGATGCGTAGGAGCTGCTTGTTCATGAAGGGGCTGGTTCCGGTAGAGGACAAAGAAGACAGGGCGATTGAACGCACCGCGATAGGTCACGCTGCTCTCAATCGCCCGAGAGGCTTATCAAAAACTACGAGGAGAAGAAGGTTCTCCGCCCGTGCGCCGCTTTGAGCCTGCGGTACATTATGCGGCCGAGGCTTCCGGCTCTTCCTCATCCTTCTTCTTGGTCTGCACCTCGGCGCGGATCTCCTGCGCCAGGGCACGGAGCTCCTGCATGTGCTTGCGCACGCGAACGCCTGCGGCCTTGTTCTCCTTTTGATAAAACTTCTCGAAGTCCTTCTCAAAGCTTTCAACCAAACTCTTCAGTTGATTGAATCGATCCATGGTGAAGTCTCCCGTATTTAAGTGAGGCCGACTCCCGGTGGCTCCGGATGGCTAGCCTGTTGGACCCGTGAGGTCACGATGTCGGTTTTTTGAAAGAATTACGAGAATCAATATACAAAAGCTGTGATTGCCGCAACCATGGATATTGTAAAAACAATGGCTTTTTTGGGGCGTTTTTACGCTTTGTTCACCCTTTTGGCCCCTTGCGGGGCGTTTGGCGGGGGGAATTCACCCCTTGCCCATGGCCCGTAGAGTCCGCTGAAGCTCCTGCTTCAGATACACCCCGGTGTAGCTGCGGGGTTCCTGCATCACTTCTTCCGGGGTTCCCTCGGCCACGATCTCCCCTCCGTACTTGCCTCCCTCGGGTCCCAGATCCACCAGCCAGTCGGCCGATTTGATGACGTCGAGGTTATGCTCGATCACCACCACGGTGTTCCCCTTGTCCACCAGCGACTGGAGTACCAGCAGCAGCATGCGCACATCCTCGAAGTGCAGCCCGGTGGTGGGCTCGTCCAGCAGATACAGGGTGCGCCCGGTGCCGACCTTGGAGAGCTCCGTTGCCAGCTTCACCCGCTGCGCCTCGCCGCCGGAGAGGGTGGTGGCCTGCTGCCCGAGCCGGATATAGCCCAGCCCCACATCGTTCAGGGTCTTCAGTTTTCGCTTGATGCGGGGGATATCCTCGAAGAACTCCACCGCCTCGGCCACGGTCATATCCAGCACATCGGCTATCGATTTCCCCTTGAAGCGCACCTCCAGGGTCTCCCGGTTGTAGCGCTTGCCGTCGCAGACCTCGCAGGTCACGTAGACATCGGGGAGGAAGTTCATCTCGATCTTCTTCAGTCCGTCCCCCTGGCACTCCTCGCAGCGTCCCCCCTGCACATTGAAGCTGAAGCGGCCTGCCGAATAACCGCGGATCTTCGCCTCCGGAAGCTGCGTGAACAGATCGCGGATATAGGTGAAGAGCCCGGTATAGGTGGCCGGGTTGGAGCGCGGCGTGCGCCCGATGGGGGACTGGTCGATATCGATCACCTTGTCGATATGATCCAGTCCCTCCACCTTACGGTAGGGGAGCGGCGGGGTATGGCTCTGGAAGAAATACTGCGAGAGGATGGGATAGAGCGTCTGGTTGACCAGCGACGATTTTCCCGATCCGGAGAGCCCGGTGATGCAGATGAACCTGCCGAGCGGCAGCGTAAGATCGACGTTCTTCAGGTTGTGCCCGTAGGCTCCGCGCAGGGTGATCGCCAGCCCGTTTCCCTCGCGGCGGGCCGGGGGAAGATCGATCTCGCGGCGTCCGGTGAGATACTGGAACGTGAGGCTGCGGGCCATGTCCACCCAGTAGCGCTCCCCCGGTGCGGGCCCGCCCGCCAGGGAAAGGGCGTTTCCGGCAGCGGGAAGGGGAGCCGGTGCGGCCGGTTCCTCTCCCTTCTTCTTCCGTCCCTTGCTCTTCGGTGCCGGGATCTCCGGTGCGGCGGGTGCCGGGGCGGCGGCCGGCATGGCGCCGTTTCCGGTATCGTTCAGGAACATCTCCGGCGGGGCCGATCCCACGATCTCCCCTCCAAGCTCTCCTGCCCCCGGACCCAGATCGATCACATAATTGGCCGATTCTATCATCTCGCGGTCGTGCTCTACCACGATCACGGTATTGCCCAGATCGCGCAGCCGTTTCAGCGAGTTGATGAGCTTCACGTTATCGTGCTGGTGCAGGCCGATGGAGGGCTCGTCCAGCACATAGAGCACGCCGCTGAGCTGCGAGCCGATCTGCGTGGCAAGGCGGATACGCTGTGCCTCGCCGCCGGAAAGGGAGCGGGCCGAGCGGTTCAGCGTCAGATAGTGAAGTCCCACCTCCAGCAGAAAGCTCATCCGGTCGGTGATCTCCTTCAGGATCAGGTGGGCGATGGCCCACTGCCGCTCGCTCATGCCCAGGGCGTTCAGCCGCTCGATGGCATCGGCGATCGGGAGGGTCACCACATCGTTGATGGTGGCGTCGTCGATCAGCACGGCCAGGCTTTCCGGCTTCAGGCGGCCGCCGTTGCAGGCGGGGCAGACCGTGGAGGTCATGAACGCCTCGGCCCACTCGCGGGTGGAGGCGGCGCTGGCGCCGGTGAGGCTGTTCTCCAGGTTCTTGATGATCCCCTCGAAGCGGTGATTGTAGGTCACCGTCTTGCCGTTGCTGTACTTGTAGGGGATCTCGAACTTCTGTTTGCCTCCCCCTTTCATCAGCGTATCGAACGCCTCCTTGCTGTACTTGGAGAGGGGGGTATCGGCGGTGTAGCCGAAATGGGATGCCACCGCCAGCACCTGCGCCCACTGCCAGTTGCGGCGGGGTTTGCCCAGCGGGCGAATCGCTTCTTCATTCAAGGAGAGCGACCGGTCCGGGACGATAAGATCGAGCGCGAAATCGTAGGATTCTCCCAATCCGTCGCACTTGGGGCAGGCGCCGTAGGGGGAGTTGAAGGAGAAGGAGTTCGGCTCCGGCTCCTCGTAGCTGATGTTGCAGGTGGGGCAGGCCAGTTTCTCGGAGTAGAGGGCGTTCTCCTCCGGATGATCCCAGTCGGCGATGGTCATGGCGCCGTCGCCGAAGCGCAGGGCGGTTTCCGAGGAATCGTGCAGGCGGGTGTGGGTGCTTTCTCCCACCTCCAGGCGGTCCACCACGATCTCGATATCGTGCAGCTTGTAGCGGTCCACCTTCATGCCGGCGATGATCTCCTGGTAGGAGCCATCGATCCGCACGCGGGTGAACCCATCGCGAAGGATCTTCTCGAACAGTTCCTGGTAGTGTCCCTTGCGGCGGCGCACCACCGGCGCCAGCACGGCTATGCGGCGCCCCCTGAAGCGCTCGGAGATGCCGTCCACGATCTGGTCGATCGTCTGCTTCACCACCGGCTGGCCGCAGTTGACGCAGTGCTGGATGCCGGCGCGGGCGAACAGCAGGCGGAGGAAGTCGTAGATCTCCGTGACGGTGCCGACCGTGGAGCGGGGGTTGGTGGAGACGGTTTTCTGCTCGATGGAGATCGCCGGGGAGAGCCCTTCGATCAGGTCCACATCGGGGCGTTCCATCAGCCCCAGGAACTGCCGCGCATAGGGGGAGAGGCTCTCCACGTAACGGCGCTGCCCCTCGGCGAAGATGGTATCGAACGCCAGCGACGACTTGCCGGAGCCGGAAAGCCCGGTGATCACCGTCAGCGAGTCGCGGGGGATCTCCGCATTCACCTCTTTGAGGTTGTGTTCGCGGGCGCCATGCACCACCACGCCGTCGAACGCCGCGGTAGTGGCGGCCTCTTGCAGCGCCGCACCATTGGATTCCAACGGGGCGATGTTAGATTTGCCCGGCTTCGGTGTCTCAGTCTGAGATTGCTGGTTATCGTGCTTCATACTTGCACTCAGGCCCCGGATGGGGGTTTTGGACGCTATCATCAATGGTAACCTGACAAGTTACGGATGCAAAGGGATGGCGGGCAAGAGAAAGGTGGTCAGATCATCACCTTTTACGTTTGCTCTTCACCTTATACTGGTACGTCCATTGCAACGGTAACGCAGGAGGGAATCCGAGGGGGCACCTCTTCCCTTTATTCCATAACAACTACTAAGGATCGAGAATGAAGGTCTTGTTATTATCCCGGCGTGCTCTGCTGGGGCTCATGGTGGCTGGTGCCGGCCTCGGTTT
Organism: Candidatus Kapaibacteriota bacterium; assembly: GCA_048594725.1. GTDB lineage: Bacteria > Bacteroidota > Ignavibacteria > OLB7 > OLB7 > JAFDZV01. Next base: position 36,610 of record JBMDXA010000077.1, on the reverse strand, counting down.
CTCCGCCTGCGGCGATGACACCGTAGCGCCGGACCCGAATGCGGGGAAGACCGCAAAGGTGACCGTAATGCATGCGCAGATCGACGAAAATCCGTCGCAGGTGAACTTCATGTACACCGCCCAGACGATCGCCAGCGCGGTCGCCTATGGCATCCCCCAGACTGCCGATCTTCAGATCGGAAGCAATACCAATGTGAAGGTGACGGGGCTTTCCGGAACGGAACTGAAGAGCACCAGCGCCAAGGTGGATAGCAATACCGCCACCTGGTTCGTGTATACCGGTGCCGGTACCACTTCCGAGGCGTTCTCGGTCGCCACGCCGAAGGGAGCCGCCGTGGCGGGAGCCGCCGGTGTACGGGTGATCCATGCATCGCCGGGAGCACCGAAGGTGGAACTGCACCAGCTTGCCGCCAATGGCGCAATGGTGGGCGAGGCCATCGAGTACAAGAGGGGAAGCTCCGCGTTCACCCCGGTGATCGTCACTACCCCCACCCTGGTGATTACCAAGGAAGATGATACCGAGCTGGTGAGCCTCCCGGTGACCCTTACCGCCGGACAGCGCTATACCGTGATCGTGTACGGCAACCCCAACTCCACTGCCACGGCCAACAAGCTCACCGCCAAGCTGGTGATGGAGCCGTAGGGATTTTCGATTTTCGATTTTGGATTTTCGATTGGGGAGAAGGGAGGGAGGATTTTCGATTGGGGGAGAGGGAACGTGTTTTCCTTTTCTCCTCCTTTGATACCTCTCTACCTATAAGAGCTGCTACCGGACATGGGGTTCGGTCGGTTCCGGCATCCGTGCCACGGAAGACGGACTACTGACTATGGACCACGGACCAGCATCGTGTTGGCACAATACTCTCCATCTCGTGATACTGTACATCTCGTGTGCCTCCTGCTGCCTGTGGCGGCGGAGGCACGCTCCGTATGTTCACATCCGTATTTCTATATAGATAAGAATGATGATGAAGCTGGCGATGGCAGCGGCGCTGCTCGGTATCGGGCTTAGTTCCTGCGGCGACGATGAGCCCGTGGCCCCGAAGCCGGTGGGGTTCTCGGCGGTGACGATGATGCACGCCGATCCCTCGGAGCCGGGAACCGTGGAGTTCCGCCGGGATACCGCGGCGCTGGCAACGCTCGGCTACGGTGCCACCGGCCGGGCCGTGGTGCCCAATACCAGCGCGACAGTAGTCGTGCGGGGAGCCAGTGGCGCGCAACTGGCCTCGGCCAGCATGCAGCCGGATTCCTCGGCCTCGGTCTGGGTGATCCTCAGCGGCACCTCCCAGCAGCACGATGCCTATCAGATCAGAACCTCGAAGATCGTTCCGGCGACGGGAAATGTGGGGCTGCGGGTGGTGCACGCCTCCAGCGGAACCCCGGCTCTTCGTGTGCTGCTCAATACCGCGGCCGGCACGGCAATCACCCCGGTTGCGCTGGGCTACCGGAGCGCCACCACCTACGTGGATCTGCCGGTGGCCTCCACGGCAAGCCTGGTTGTGACCGCCGACTCCGCCACAGCGTTGATGACGATTCCGGTGGCCGGCCAGCTGGAAGCCGGAGCGCTCTACACCATGGTGCTCTACGGCTCGAACAATTCCGCCGCCGATCCGTCGGTGCGGCTGACGTATCGGCTGGTGAAGGAGGAGTGAGGATTGGGGGATTTTCGATTTTGGATTTTGGATTTTGGATTTTCGATTGGGGGAAGAGATTTTCGATTTACGATTGGCAACTATATACTCCAGCGACCCTGAGTAGCCAATCTTTAAAGAATCCCACGGGAAGCCGGGAAGGCGCAAAGAGAAGGTCCTTCTTTGCGCCTTCCCGGCTTCCCGTGATGCATCTGGCATGGTTGGGTCTAGCGGGTATATAATCGCCTTCCGATTTTGGATTGGGAGGGAGACGGTAGCGGTAGGGGAGTGGGGGGCTGGAGCGCATGATAAGAAGGTATAGGAGCCCAGAAACCTGTAGGGAGTGCGCCTTCGTTGAGCTAGGTTTCCCTTGCTGATGGCCCCCGCAGGGGGCACCCTTCTGTAGAAGAAGTCTATTGTTGGATGATCATTCCCCGAGGTAGCTCCGCAGGAGCGGCCCGTTGCTTCCGTGCTCCACCCCTGACCACATGAAATGCCCCCTGGAGTACGAGATCTGATTTCACTGGAGTGTGATGTATATCGCACCATATAGGTGCCCCCTCCGCGAGCCACGACCGATCCACTCAACTGAAATCCGCTCTAAAGACCAAGAACTAAGTTCTAAACACTAATCACCAAGAACCAAGCTCTAACCACTACCCCCCTTGTTAACATCTGGCAGGCTCCGTATACTCCCGCAGGCATCTGAATCGGGGGATTCCTCGCCAACTAGAGGCTATCCGTTGCTTTGACAATAGCTGTATGGAGGTATTATCGTGGCTCCAGAGTTCACTTCCGATAAGATCCGCAACGTTGTACTTGCCGGGCACGGTGGCTCCGGGAAGACAACGCTTGCCGAGGCGATGCTCTTTGCTGCAAAAGAGACCAACAGGATGGGAAGCGTCACCGACGGGTCTACCGTCAGCGATTACCATCAGGACGAAATCGAGCGCGGCATCTCTATCACCCTTGCCGTTCTGCACCTGCAATGGAAAGGGCACAAGATCAACATCCTCGACACCCCCGGATATCCCGATTTCATAGGCGAAACGAAGTCGGCGGTGCGGGTGGCCGATACGATGGTGATGACGGTGGATGCATCGGCCGGCGTCGGCTTCGGGGCCGATTCGGCATGGGAGTTCGCCGGGGAATCCGATATCCCGGTCCTCTTCGTCCTCACCAAGGTCGGAGTGGAACAGGCCCACTTCGAAGAGACGTTGCAGTATCTGCGAGAGCATTTCTCGCGCGACATCGCCCCCCTGGAATATCCCGTCTACGAGAACAAGAACCTCTCCGGCATGGTGGATATCCTGTCGATGCGGTATATGACGTTCGCCGAGGATGGGACCGGCTCGCACTCCGACAGCGCCAATATCCCGGCGGAGGTGGCCGCCCGCTGCCAGGAACTGCGGGCGTCGCTGGTGGAGTGCCTGGCCGAATCGGATGAAGAGCTCCTGAGCACCTACTTCGAGAACGGCACGCTGGAGGAGGATGAGGTGAAACGGGGGCTGAAAACCGCTCTGGCCCGCCGGAAGATCTTCCCTCTGTTTGCGGCCTCCAGCAACAAGAATGTGGGCATCACCCCGCTCATGGATTTTATCGCCGATTTCGCCCCCAGCCCTCTGGATGTACCCCCTCCCATCGCTACCACCCCCGGAACCGACCAGATCATCCAGCTTTCGCCGGGGACCGATACGGCGGTCTTCATCTTCAAGACCGTCAGCGAACCGCATGTGGGAGAACTCTCCTTCTTCCGGGTCTTCTCCGGCAGGGTGGCCCCCGGAATGGAGCTTATCAATACATCCAACAGCAGAGGAGAACGGCTGAACCAGCTCTACATGATGAACGGCAAGAACCGGCAGGAGCTTACGGCGCTTCATTTCGGTGATATCGGTGCGGTGGTGAAGCTCAAGAGCAGCCATACCAACAATACCCTGGCTGCAAAGGGCTTCAATGTCTCCATTCCCACCATCTGGTTCCCCGCCCCGATTGCCGATGCGGCGGTGACCCTGAAGGGGAAGGGGGATGAGGCCAAGGTGGCCGAGGGGCTCCATATGATGCACGAGGAGGACCCCACGTTCAATGTCTATCTGGACGGGGAGACCCACCAGACGGTGGTGAGCGGGCTCGGGGAGCTGCATCTGGACGTTATCATGAAGCGGCTCCACGCCAAGTACGGGGTGGAGGTGGAGATGAAGCCCCCGCGCATCCCCTACCGGGAGACCATCCGGGGGGCGGCCAGCACCAGCTACCGCCACCGGAAGCAGACCGGCGGGGCCGGGCAGTTCGGCGAGGTGCATTTTCATATCGAGCCGTGGGAGGAGCATCGTCCGGTGCCGGGACCGTACCAGGTACGCGGCGAGGATCTGGATGATCTCCCCTGGGGCGGGAAGTTCCATTTCGTCAACTCCATCGTGGGGGGCTCTATCGACGCGCGTTTTGTGCCGGCGGTGAAGAAGGGGGTGCTGGAGACCCTCCAGCGGGGGGCGTTTGCCGGATATCCGATGACCAATGTGCGGGTGATCCTCCACGACGGAAAGATGCATCCGGTGGATTCCAACGAAAACGCCTTCAAGACGGCCGCCCGGATCTGTTTCAGGCAGGGGGTAAAGGAGTGCCGCCCGCAGCTTATGGAGCCGATCTGGGATATCGAAGTGGTGGCCCCCACCGAGAACATGGGGGATATCATGAGCGATCTGAGCAGCCGCCGGGGGCGTATCCAGGGGATGGACAGCAAGGGGACCGCGCAGCTCATCAAGGCGCAGATCCCCCTTTCGGAACTGTACGGATACGCGGCGCGGCTTCGCGGGCTTACCCAGGGGCGCGGCAGCTACACCCGCGCGTTCAGCCATTACGAGGAGGTGCCGAAGGATGTGGAGTCCAGAATCGTGGCGAGCGCCGATCTGGAGGAGGTGGAGGATTAGCCTCCGGTGCGATTGAAGGGAATGATGGTTCTCCGTCTGCGGGTCCGGCCGATAGTGGCCGGGCCCGCTTTGATGTTGATGGGAGGGAGGCTGGAGCCGATGCCATACCGCCCGCCATTTTCGCGATGACGCTGCTCCAGGAGCGGGGCGCATTCTTCCGCCCTGTCGCCGTTCAACAGCGCATGCGATCCGCCTCCGGAGTCATAGAAGGGTTGCGCTCTGTTCGTAGATCAGGCTGGTGGACCGCAGATGGATTAGCAGAGGAAGGTGTCGCAAGAGGGTAGATGAGGTGTACGAAGAGGCGCTGTAGTGTACCGGAGGATAGGGTAGGCAAACAGGAGGCTTCAGCGGGCCCGTCCGGGGATTTCACCCCCTCTTAGAGCTCTCCGGCCCAATAGCAAGAGGAGTGTGGATACCGCGAAAACAAACAAAAAAAGGCGGACGAAGACCAGGTTTAGTCAGTAACGTTCCTTTACATTTATCTTGCAGGGCTGTTTTCCAGAGGGGAAAACCAGGTAAACGGCCGCAGAGTCTGGCAGTTTCGCCGTTTTTATCGCTCTGTGCACATCAGGAATCCCCTATTACGAGAATGTAACAGCGGCTTAACATTTATATCGGCAACATAGCGTTCACCAAGGACGGCAACTTTCACTATTTTCGTGGCCTCACTAATCAACGGGGCGGCTTATCACAGGGAGCATAGAGTACAACTCGACCGCTGTATCTGATGTGAGAAGACGCCAGAGTGTTGAATTAGTTTCGTTCCTTCTCTCTTCCATCACCTTCGTCCGCTCGACGATCCTTTTCACGGAACATTGTTGATTCCCTGGAAAGTGGAGAGAGGAGCCTCCGTGGAAACGCTTCCGAGTAGCTTCGCTGATGCAAATTTTCCATCCTAGTTCCAATGCCCTCTCAAAGATCAGCATCCTTGCGGTGCTGATTCTGTTGGCTGGGGGATTATGGCTGCTGGCGGAGATCAACAGGTCTCCTTATGTAACGCAAGCCACGGTGGTTCGCGAACAGCCGGTCCAGTTCAGTCACGAGCACCATGTTGCCGGGCTCGGCATCGATTGCCGATACTGTCATACCTCTGTCGAGCAATCTCCTATGGCGGGCATCCCCCCCACGGAGACCTGCATGACCTGCCACTCACAAATCTGGACCAACGCCGAGCTGCTTGAGCCTGTCAGGCAGAGCTTCCGGACCGGTACGCCGATCAAATGGACGAGGGTCCACGACCTGCCAGATTTCGTGTACTTCAATCACAGCATCCATGTGAACAAGGGAATCGGCTGCGAGAGCTGCCATGGACGGGTTGACCGTATGCCGCTTATGTGGCAGGCCAACGCCCTGAACATGGAGTGGTGTCTCAACTGCCACCGCAGTCCCGAGAGCTCCATCCGCCCGCGCGAGAAGGTGTTCACGATGGGCTATCAGCCCGCCGAGGACCAGCATACGCTCGGCCCGAAGCTCGTCAAGGAGTACAACGTAAACGTCCGACAGCTTACCAATTGCTCTATCTGCCATAGATAATGTCAAACGATTCCCAGACCGTTAGTCGAAAGTCTCTCGACCTCCCGGCGATCCGCGAGCGCCTTACCTCGGCCTCCGGCAAGCAGTACTGGCGGAGCCTGGAGGAGGTCGCCGAGACCGAAGAGTTCCAGGAGATGCTCCAGCAGGAATATCCTGATGGCGCGTCCGAGTGGTCCGATCCGGTAAGCAGGCGCAACTTCCTGAAGCTCATGGGAGCTTCGCTCGCACTGGCGGGCGTTGGTGCCTGTACGCGGCAGCCGGACGAGATGATCGTCCCCTATGTGAAGGCCACCGAGGAGTTCGTCCCCGGCAAGCCGATCTACTTCGCCACGGCGATGCCCCTGCGCGGGTACGCCGTCGGCCTGCTCGCCGAGAGCCATATGGGGCGCCCGACGAAGCTGGAGGGGAACCCGGATCATCCGTCCAGCCTTGGCGGCACCGATTCCTTCGCCCAGGCATCGATCCTCGATCTGTACGATCCGGATCGTTCCCAGACGGTGCGGCATCGGGACAATATCAGCACCTGGAGCGCCTTTGCGGCCGCGATGGGAAGCGAAGTGGGGGCCTGGAACGGCACGCAGGGAAGAGGGATTCGCCTCCTTACCACGTCGATCTCCTCCCCGTCGATGGCCGATCAGATCCGCCGCTTCCTGGCGAAGTATCCGGCCGCACGCTGGCATCAGTTCGATCCCGCCTCCCGCACCAATGTGATGGAGGGGGCGCGCCTTGCCTTCGGCGAGTATGTGGAGACGGTCTATAAGATTGCGGCTGCCGATATCATCCTCTCCCTCGATAGCGATTTCCTCGCGTCGATGCCGGGGAGCGTAAGCTACGCCCGCGAGTTCACCGACCGCCGCAGCGTGCTGAACGGGCAGAAGACGATGAACCGCCTGTACGCCCTGGAGAGCAGCCCTACCATCACCGGCAGCATGGCCGATCATCGCCTGCCGATGTCGCCGAGCCGGGTGGAGAACGCCGCCTGGGCCATCGCCGGAGCGCTCGGAGTGGCCGGCGCCACCGGAAGCACCGAGGGTATCGACGCGAAGTGGATCAATGCCCTGGTGCGCGACCTGCAGGGTGCCCGCGGCCGTTCGCTGGTGATCGCCGGCGACGAGCAGTCCCCGGCAATCCATGCCCTGGCCCATGCGATGAACGCAGCGCTCGGGAACGTGGGTACCACGGTGATCTACACCGATCCGGTGGAGGCCAACCCGATCGATCAGATGGCCTCCATCGCCGAACTGGCGCGCGATATGGATGCCGGACAGGTCGATACGCTGGTTATCATCGGCGGAAACCCGGCCTACAATGCCCCGGCGGATCTGAACTTCGCCCAGAAGATGGGGAAGGTCAGGCTCCGGATTCATCAGAGCATTTATAACGACGAAACCTCCTATCTCTCCCACTGGCATCTGCCGGAGGCACATTACCTGGAGAGCTGGAGCGACGCCCGCGCCCACGACGGAACGGTCTCCATCATCCAGCCGCTGATCGCCCCGCTGTATGGCGGCAAGACCGGCCAGGAACTGATGGCGGTGCTTCTGTCGGAGGCGACCACCTCCTCGTACGATCTTATCCGCGCCTTCTGGCAGACCGGCAACGTGAACGGGGCCGCGGCAAGCCCGGCCACCACCACGCAGCAGGGAACCGGCGTCACCGTCGAGACCCCCGGCAGCGATGCCACCGGCGGCGGAACCGCAACGCCGGGAGGATCGAGCACGGCCTCCCCATCGGGGAATGCACAGGCGCCGACGGCGGCACCGGCAGCTTCCCGCAACGCGGGGGCCATCGCCTGGGAGGGAGGGTTCGAGAAGGGCTGGCAGATGGCGCTCTATCGTGGCATCATCCCCGGCACCGCCCGCGCTCCCCGTACCGTGGCGCTCCGCGGCGACTGGATGGCCGGCGCGGCCAGGCCGGCGGCTTCGGCCAACGGCGTGGAGCTGATCTTCCGTCTGGACCCCACGGTGCTGGACGGCCGGTTTGCCAATAACGGCTGGCTGCAGGAGCTGCCGAAGCCCCTTACGAAGGTTTCCTGGGACAACCCGCTGCTCATCAGCCCGAGGATGGCCGAGGCGATGGGCCTGCAGAGCGAGGATATGGTCGATATCACCTATCAGGGGCGCAAGCTCCGGATGGCGGTATGGGTGATGCCGGGGCATGCCGATGGCTGCGCCACGGTCTACCTGGGCTACGGCCGCACCCGTTCCGGGCGCGTTGCCAACAAGATCGGGTTCAACACCTATACGATCTGGACCTCCGAGGCGCCGTCGTACGGCGGCGGGGCACAGCTTGCGGTTGCCGGCGAGACCTATCCGCTCGCCACGGTGCAGACGCACTTCAGCATGGAGGAGCGCGATCTGGTGCGCGAGACCACGCTGGCGGACTTCATCCAGAACCCGGGCCGCCTGATAAACAAGATGGACACGATGCAGCTTCCCACGCTGTACCCCGAGTACAAGTACGAGGGATATGCCTGGGGGATGGTGATCGACCTGAACTCCTGCATCGGCTGCAACGCCTGCTCCATCGCCTGCCAGGCCGAGAACAATATTCCGATCGTCGGCAAGGAACAGGTCCGCAACCAGCGCGAGATGCACTGGATCAGGGTGGACCGTTACTACTCCGGCAGCCTGGACAACCCCGAGGTCGTCTACCAGCCGCGCCCCTGCATGCACTGCGAGAAAGCGCCGTGCGAGCCGGTCTGCCCGGTGGGTGCCACCGTGCACAGCGACGAGGGCTTGAACGAGATGGTGTACAACCGTTGTGTTGGAACGCGGTACTGCTCCAACAACTGCCCGTACAAGGTGCGCCGCTTCAACTACCTGCGTTATAACGACGACACCGCGTCCAGCCTGAAGCTGATGCGCAATCCTGACGTGACGGTTCGCAGCCGTGGCGTGATGGAGAAGTGCACCTACTGCGTGCAGCGCATCAACGCGGCCCGTATCAATGCGAAGAAGGAAGACCGCAAGGTGCAGGATGGCGAGATCGTCACCGCCTGCGCGCAGGCCTGCCCCACGGGCGGGATCGTCTTCGGCGATATCAACGATCCGAACAGCCGGGTCGCGCAGTTGAAGAAGTCCACGCTCAACTACGCTCTACTGCAGGAGCTCGGCACACAGCCGCGTACGACCTATCTGGCAAGGCTCCGCAATCCGAATCCTGAAATCGAGGGAGTTGCCTGATGGAGAAGCATAAACTGAACTCTCCCGACGCACGCGATATCATGGTGAACCCTCCGGTGCTTGCGCCGGGGCACACCTTCGATACGATCACCGACAAGATCAGCGACGTGGTTCTTCACCGCAAGCCGGGGAAGCTCTGGCTTGCCGGCTTTACGGTGGCGTTCCTGCTGCTGATGGTGCTTCTGTACACGATCGGTTATCTGGTGATGACCGGTGTGGGTATCTGGGGCAACAACGTTCCGGTGGGCTGGGCGTTCGATATCATCAACTTCGTCTGGTGGGTCGGTATCGGCCATGCCGGAACGCTTATCTCGGCGATTCTTCTGCTGCTGAAGCAGGAGTGGCGTACCTCCATCAACCGGTTCGCCGAGGCGATGACGCTGTTCGCGGTTGCCTGCGCCGGTATGTTCCCAGCACTGCATACGGGGCGTCCGTGGCTGGATTACTGGCTGTTTCCCTATCCCAACACGATGGGCCTTCAGCCGCAGTTCCGTAGCCCGCTGTTGTGGGACGTGTTCGCTATCTCCACGTATGCCACGGTATCGCTGCTGTTCTGGTTTATCGGCCTGATCCCGGATCTTGCCACCCTTCGCGACCGCACCACCAGCAAGGTGGGGCGTGTGGTCTACGGCCTGTTCGCCCTGGGATGGCGCGGTTCGGCGCAGCACTGGCGCCGTTACAAGATCGCCTATCTGCTGCTGGCCGGCCTTTCCACGCCGCTGGTGCTCTCGGTGCACACGATCGTGTCGTTCGACTTCGCGGTCTCGGTGATTCCGGGATGGCATGCCACGATCTTCCCGCCGTACTTCGTTGCCGGCGCCATCTACTCCGGTTTCGCCATGGTGCTCACCCTGGCGATCCCGATGCGGGCGATCTATGGCTGGAAGGACTTCATCACCGACCGCCATATGAACAACATGGCGAAGGTGATGCTGGCGATGGGCCTTGTGGTGGCCTACGGCTACAGCATGGAGGCGTTCATCGCCTGGTACAGCGCCAACGAGTATGAAGGGTTCATGATCTGGAACCGCATGACCGGCCCGTACTGGTGGAGCTACTGGCTGCTGATCCTCTGCAACGTGGCGATCCCGCAGTTGCTCTGGCTGAAGCGGGTGCGCGTCAATATGGTGATGCTCTTCATCATCTCGATCGTGGTGAACATCGGGATGTGGCTGGAGCGCTTCGTGATCATCGCAACCAGTTTGCACCGGGATTTCATCCCGGCCGCGTGGGGTATGTACTACCCGACGATGTGGGACTGGGCGATGTACCTTGGAACGATCGGTCTCTTCTTCTTCCTGCTGCTCCTGTTCCTCCGGTTCCTGCCGGCGATCAACATCTTCGAGATGCGCGAGCTTCTGCACGAGAAAGAGATGCACGGAAAGCATTAAGAGGTGGGGCGTCCGTAGAACGGCCGTCGTAGCATGAGACAAGGCGTTTAATCTGCTATGAATAAGAAAGAAAGACCTCCCATCTATGGGTTGATGGCGGAGTTCCACACTGCCGAGGATCTTGTGGTAGCCGCCGAGCGCGCGCGCGACGCGGGATACGAGCACTTCGATGCGTACTCGCCGTTTCCGGTGGAGCCGCTCGATGAGATCGTTCCCTCGCGCGGACCGTACCTGCCGCTGCTGGTACTGGGCGGTGGCATCGTCGGTGCGCTCACCGGGTTCGGGCTCCAGTACTATATCTCGGTGATCTATTATCCGATGAACGTGGGCGGCCGCCCGTACTATAGCTGGCCCTCGTTCATTCCGGTGACCTTCGAGCTTACGGTGCTGTTCGCGGCGTTTACCGCGGTGTTCGGGATGCTGGCACTGAACAAGCTGCCGATGCCCTATCACCCGGTGTTCAATGTCAGGCGCTTCGCCGCGGCATCCACCAACCGGTTCTTCATCTGCATCGAAGCGGAAGATCCGAAGTTCGATATGGATCGCACGCGCGGATTTCTGGAGAGCATGAATCCGGATTCCGTGGCCGAGGTGCCGCACTAGGATATGCCATGCGGGGGCGCCACTGCGGTGCCCCGTGCCCGAGATGCGGTGCCGAGATGTTCGGTGCCCCGGCGGCCGAGGTGCCGCCATCGCCTCCAACAGGTTGTAGCTCCCCGGTTCCCCGACGAGGGAAGGTGAGGGGAGGGTGAAATCAAGGATGTGATTGTGAAAGACTCAGTCTCCCTACATATGATCAGAGCCGGAAAGCCGGGCGGATCGCTCCGTGGCGGGTCGTTCCGCACCGGTGCCCTCGCGCGCGGGCTGATGGTGATCGCGGCGCTGGCATCCCTGTCGGTGCTCTCCGGCTGCCGTCTGGAGATGTACGACCAGCCGCGCCACGAGCCGCTCGAGATGAGCACCTTCTTCCCGGACAGCCAGTCGGCACGTCCGCAGGTGCAGGGAACGGTTCCCCGCACGCACACCTTCACCGGAGATGTCTCCTATTACGGAGAGTCGAGCGGGGGGATCATTCCGAAGGTGGACAGCGGCGTTGCCGCGCGTGCCTCCAATCCGGATTTCGGCCAGTACGACCGCGAGGGCAACGTCCCGGTGCCGGTTACCCACCAGTTGCTGGTGCGGGGGAAGGAACGCTACAACATCTACTGCTCTCCGTGCCACGGGGTTACCGGAGACGGGCAGGGGATGATCGTGCAGCGCGGATTCCCGGTTCCGCCGAGCTTCCATGAGGACCGTCTGCGCCAGGTGGCCGACGGACATTTCTACGATGTGATCACGAACGGTTTCGGCGTAATGTACAGCTACGCGTCGCGCATTCCGCCGGATGACCGGTGGGCGATCGCGGCATACATCCGGGCCCTGCAGTTGAGCCAGAATGCTCCGGCGCAGAGTCTCTCCCCTCAGGAACGAACTAAGTTGCAAGGTTCTGGAGAATGAATCAGACTGAATCACTACGTCCAAAGCTGGATCGCCTCCAGCAGAGAGCCCTCATCATCGGTGTGGTGGGCCTGGCCCTCTGCGTGGTGGGAGCCTTCATTGGAAGCACGGAGCAGTTCTTCCGCTCCTATCTGTTCGGCTATATCTTCTGGGTGGGGCTGTCGATCGGTTCGCTCGGCGTCCTGATGCTCCATAACCTCGTGGGAGGGCCCTGGGGATGGCTGATCCGCCGTACGCTGGAGTCCGGCGCCAAGAACCTGCTCCTGATGGCTGTCCTGTTCATCCCGATCGTGTTCGGCCTTCATAGCATCTATGAATGGACCCACACCGAGGTGGTGAAGGCCGATCCCATCCTCCTGCACAAGTCGCTCTACCTGAACGAGGGGGGCTTCATCCTCCGCGCGGTGATCTACTTCGTGCTCTGGACCGGCATCGCATTTATGCTGAACCGCTCGCTCCGCCGGCTGGAAGGCCTGGGCGGGGTGGGAGTCACCCGCGGGGTGCAGAACTTCAGCGCCGTGTCGCTGCTGCTGTTCTTCCTGACGGTGACCTTCGCCGCGTTCGACTGGATGATGTCGCTGGAGCCGCACTGGTTCTCCACGGTCTACGGCATGCTCTTCGTGGTCGGGCAGGTGCTCTCCACCTTCGCCTTCTCGGTGCTGGTGCTGATGATGATGGCTAATGCCAATCCCGAGCTGAAGGCGATGATCAAGACGAACTATCTTCATGATCTCGGCAACTTCCTGCTGGCCTTCACGATGCTCTGGACCTACATCTCCATCTCGCAGTACCTGATCATCTGGTCGGCGAACCTGCCGGAAGAGGTGATCTGGTATCTGCCCCGTATCAACGGGCTGGGACAGGTGCTCTCCGCGATTCTTCTGCTGTTCCACTTCGCCGCGCCGTTCTTCCTGCTGCTGATGCGCAAGAACAAGCGCCAGGCGAAGAACATCGTCCGCGTGGCGGTGCTGCTGATGGTGATGCGCCTGGTGGATCTGTTCTGGACGCTGAACCCGGGCCTGCATCATGGTCATTTCCACTTCCACTGGCTCGATCTTGCCGCTCCGATCGGTATCGGCGGCATCTGGCTGGCAGTGTTCTTCTGGCAGCTCAAGAAGGTTCCTACTCTTGTGCCGGCAAACGCACCCTTGAACCAGGGAGGACATCATGGCCATTAAGGATAAAGACAAGATGGTCGTCACCGAGACGACCCCGATGGGGGTATCGGCCCAGCCTCATGACCATGAGCATGAGGAACGTGACGTCAACATACCCGCACTCCTCTGGAGCCTGGTAGCGATCGCCCTTACCGTTGGCGCGGTCTGCCTGATCGTCTGGGGAATGTTCGCGATGTTCGAAGCGCGCGAGGAGGCGCTGGACGTGCCGCCGTCGCCGGTGGCCGACACCAACGCGGTTCCGCCGCAGCCCCGACTGCAGGCCCTGCCGGCAAAGGATATGGCGGTGTTCCGCGCGCATAACGATTCCATCATCAACAATTACGGGTGGGTCGATCGTCCCGCCGGCATCGCACGTATGCCGATCGACAGCGCGATCTCAATCGTCGCGCGTGAAGGTCTGGAGAAGGTGCGAGGCGCAGTGCGCCAGGCTCCGCAGGCGGGTGGTGACACATCCGGGATTACCACCCCGCTCCCAACTCCCCCCAGCGAAGTGCGGGAGGAGGGGAGCGCTCTTGAGAAGCGATGAAAAGGTTTAGTTCCCAGACGAGTTCCTCCGCGGCACGGGTACGGGCCGCACGATATGCGCTGACGCTCCTCTTCGGTCTGCTTGCGGCCCTTCCGGCCCCGGCCCAGAAGAGCGCTACCGAGGTTGTCAACGAGATCGGGATCAGCCAGAAGCTGAACGCACAGCTTCCGCTGGAGCTTCCGTTCCGCGACGAGAACGGCCGCGAGGTACAGCTCGGGCGGTACTTCAAGGAGAAGCCGGTGATCCTGATCCTGGCCTACTACCGTTGCCCGATGCTCTGCAATCTGGTGCTCAACGGCACGGTCAAGGCGCTGCGCACGCTCTCGTTCGATATCGGCAAGGAGTTCGATATCGTTACGGTGAGCATCGATCCGGAAGAGACGCCGCAGCTTGCCAGCGAGAAGAAGGCCACCTATGTGGCCGACTACAAGCGGCCGGGCGCGGCGATGGGATGGCACTTCCTGACCGGGGAGGAGGCCTCCATCAAGAAGCTGGCGGAGACCACCGGGTTCCGCTATCTGTACGATCCGGAGACCAGGCAGTACGCGCACGGCGGCGGCATCATGGTAGTAACGCCGTCCGGACGGATCTCGAAATATTTCTACGGTGTCGAGTATCCCCCCACCGATCTGAGGCTTGGCCTGGTGGAGGCATCCGACAACAAGATCGGAACGCTGGTCGATGAGATGAAGCTTCTCTGCTACCAGTACGATCCGGTCACCGGCAAGTACGGTCTGGTAATCATGCGGGCGCTCCAGATCGGTGGTATTCTGACGGTCGGTATCCTTGGCACCTTCATTCTGGTTTCGGTACGGCGCGACCGGCGCAAGAAGAACGACCAGATCAGGAAGAATGCCGAAGTCGGCGTCGTCTAGCCGGCGAGGCTCTCCCAGGGGAGACCGGCGCCGGATCGATGTAAACATCGAACGAAGATAAGGTATTATCAATCGAAGGGGGTCGCAGCGACGGGCGCGCAAGTGCGCCCTGCGGATGGCGGCGATCTCTATAGGACTACGAGCAATGTGGGATTTCCCCTTATTTCCTGAACAGGCTTCTACCGTCGCCGGGCGCGTCGATGGGCTCTACTACTTCTTGGTTGGGCTTACGGCATTTTTCGGAATACTGATTTCCGGTGCCGTGGTCTACTTCGCCATCAAGTACCGGCGCGGCAACCGGGTGGATAGAAGCCGCCCTCTCTCGGAAAGCGCCATGCTCGAGGCTGTCTGGATCGGCGTGCCGCTGGCGATCGTGCTGGTGATCTTCTACTGGGGCACCAGCGTGTACTTCACGGTGGTGCGACCGCCGAAGCATGCCGAGGACGTCTATGTTACCGGCAAGCAGTGGATGTGGAAGGTACAGCACCTGAGCGGCCAGCGCGAGATCAACGAGCTGCATGTGCCGGTGGGCAAGCCGATCAAGCTTATCATGACCTCGCAGGATGTGATCCACAGCTTCTATATCCCGGCATTCCGCGTCAAGCAGGATGTGCTCCCGGGGCGCTACACGCAGATGTGGTTCGAGGCCAGCAAGGCCGGAACGTATCATCTGTTCTGCGCCGAGTATTGCGGCACCCAGCACTCCGGCATGGTCGGGCGGGTGATCGCGATGGAGCCCACCGAGTACGAGGCATGGCTGCGCGGGGAGCGGGGGAACGGCGGTTCGGCCGGCCAGACGATGGCCTCCGCCGGCCAGCAGATCTTCGATGCGCAGGGCTGCCGTACCTGCCATGCCGACAACGATCCCAGCCGCGCTCCGCTGCTGAAGGGGCTCTACGGCAAGCCGGTACAGCTGGCTAGCGGCCAGACCGTGGTTGCCGACGAGCAGTACATCCGCGAATCGATCCTCCGCTCGCAGGCGCAGATCGTGGCCGGATACCAGCCGCTGATGCCGGTGTATCAGGGAAGAATCAGCGAAGACGACCTGCAGCAGTTGGTCGCCTATATCAAGTCGCTCGGCGGAGCCGATCAGACCCAGGCGAAGGGAAGCACGGGCGGCACCGGCACGGTGCAGTCGCAGAGCGAAGGGGGGACCCCCACGCAGGAACAGGCAAGAGGCACGACCGCTCGTCCGATTCCGGGATCTAACGAAACGTCAGGAAATCAGTGATGGATAGCAGCACATTACCAGAAGAAAACACGCCGTCGCCGGCCCGGATCATCTCCGATACCATACGCGAGCATTATCTCAATGCCAACTATGGCCTGAAGTCGTGGCTGTTGACGATCGATCATAAGCGGATCGCGATCCTGTATTTGATCACGATCACCCTGTTCTTCTTCATCGGCGGTTTCTTCGCCTCGATGATCCGTCTGGAGCTTGCCACCCCGCAGGGGGATGTGGTGGGGCCGGACACCTACAACAAGCTTTTCACGATGCACGGCATCGTGATGATCTTCTTCTTCCTTGTGCCGTCGATACCGGCGGTGCTGGGGAACTTCCTGGTGCCGATCATGATCGGCGCGCGGGATATGGCGTTCCCGAAGATCAACCTGCTGAGCTGGTACGTGTTCATCGTGGGAGGTATCATCACCTTTACGGCCATCGTGCTGGGAGGTGTGGATACCGGCTGGACCTTCTATACGCCGTATAGCACGGTCTACTCCAACTCCTATGTGGTGCTTACCGGCATCGGCATCTTCATCACGGGGTTCTCGTCGATCCTGACGGGGCTGAACTTCATCGTGACCATCCATAAGATGCGCGCGCCGGGGCTTACCTGGTACCGCCTGCCGCTGTTCATCTGGTCGAACTACGCAACCAGCCTTATCATGATCCTGGGCACGCCGGTGATCGCGATCACGGTGCTGTTGCTGGCGCTGGAGCGCGGGTTCGGCCTGGGTATCTTCAACCCGGCGCTCGGCGGCGACCCGGTTCTGTTCCAGCACCTGTTCTGGTTCTACTCGCATCCGGCCGTGTATATCATGATTCTGCCGTCGATGGGGGTTATCAGCGAGGTGGTGACCTGCTTCTCGCGCCGCCGGATCTTCGGCTACAAGTTCGTGGCCTACGCTTCGGTCGGTATCGCGGTGATCGGGTTCCTGGTGTGGGGACACCATATGTTCGTCTCGGGACAGTCCTCCTACGCCGGCATGGTCTTCTCCTTCCTGAGCTTCCTGGTGGCGATTCCGTCGGCCATCAAGGTGTTCAACTGGACCGCGACGATGTACAAGGGCTCGGTTTCCTACCAGACGCCGATGCTGTATGTGTTCGGCTTTATCGGGCTGTTCATCATCGGCGGCATGACGGGCCTGTTCCTTGCCACGCTGGGGCTGGACGTGCACGTGCACGACACCTACTTCGTGGTGGCGCACTTCCACTATATCATGGTGGGCGGCGCGGTGATGGGCTATCTGGCCGGCATCCACTTCTGGTGGCCGAAGATGACCGGGCGGAACTATCCTGATGCCTGGGGCCGTTTCTCGGCGCTGGTGGTGTTCATCGGGTTCAACCTGACCTTCTTCCCGCAGTTCCTGGTAGGTTATCTGGGTATGCCCCGCCGCTACTATGTGTACCCGGACGAGTTCCAGGTGCTGAACGTGATGTCCTCGGCCGGCGCCTCGGTGCTGGGCATCGGATATCTGATCCCGCTGATCTACCTGATCTGGTCGCTCAAGTACGGCACCAAGGCCAGCTCCAACCCCTGGAACGCGACCGGTCTGGAATGGCAGACCTCCTCGCCCCCTCCGGTGGAGAATTTCTACGAGACGCCGACCGTTACCGAGGAGCCCTACGAGTATTCGCCGGAGGAGACGGAGGAAGAATACGAGCACAGCGTAAAGAAGGAAGGAATGCTCAATGTCTGATCACTCGACACATTCATATGTGGCGCATCAGTTCGATGACGCCGACCAGCAGAAGGAATCGTCATTCGTAGGAATGTGGGTCTTCCTGGTCACCGAAATCATGTTCTTCGGCGGCCTGCTGCTTGCCTACTTCGTCTACCGGAGCACCTACCCGCATGAGTTCCTGATGGCGAGCCATCACCTGGATGTCTTCATGGGGACGGCCAACACCTGCGTGCTGCTGGTGAGCAGCCTTACCATGGCGATGGCCGTGCATGCGGCGCAGGAGGGGCGGCAGAAGGCACTGGTGATGAATATCATCGTCACGATGATCCTTGGCGCGGCGTTCCTTGTGGTGAAGGGCTTCGAGTATGCCGACAAGATCAAGCATCATCTGGTGCCGGGCTCGTCGTTCCACTTCGAGCCGGTGCATGGCGCCGCGCACGAGCCGCTGGCGAACCCAGGGGCCACGGAGATCTTCTTCTCGGTCTACTTCGCGCTTACCGGCCTGCACGCCTTCCACATGATTATCGGTCTGGGGATCATGACCTGGCTGCTTATCAAGGCCAGGCGTGGAGCCTTCGTGCCGGAGTACTACAACCCGGTGGAGGTATGCGGTTTGTACTGGCACTTCGTCGATATCGTCTGGATCTTCCTCTTCCCGCTGCTGTATCTGATCGATCGCAGCACGATCTAAGGGCCCGCCCAACACGGCAGGGCGGCCGGGAGCGCCACAAGGGGGCTCCGGAAGAAGGGATGAGGCATCAACTGAGAACAAACGCTCTCGTAGCATAAACCGGTTCGCATTCATATGTCCGAGCACGCTCATACCCAGCATCATATCATACCGAAGAAGGTGTATTATGCCATCTTCGCGGCGCTGATGATCCTTCTGTTCGCAACCGTCGGCGTGGCCTACCTGCCGCTGGGTGCGTGGGGCATCTATGTGGCAATGACGATCGCCATCATCAAGGCGCTTCTGGTGGTGCTCTACTTCATGCATGTGCGCTACGGCAGCCATCTCACCTGGGTGGTGGCCGGCGCCGGGTTCGTCTGGCTGATCATCATGTTCGGCATCACGATGACCGACTACGCCACCCGCTCGTGGCTGCCGGTGCTGAGCAAGTAACGGGCGGCTCCAAGGCCGCAACAGCAGCATAGTCGTTGAAAGCCCTCATGGCGTTATCTGCCGTGGGGGCTTTTTTGATTTTGGATTTTCGATTTTGGATTTTCGATTGGGGAAAGGGATGGATTGACGATTGACGATTTGGGATTGGCGATTATATACCTGCCAGACCCAACTATGCCAGATGCGTCACGGGAAGCCGCGAAGGCGCAAAGAAGAGGTCTTTCTTTGCGCCTTCCCGGCTTCCCGTGGGATTCTTCTGGAAGTGCCCACTCAGGGTCGCTGGAGTATATAGTTTTGGGATATACGATTGACGAGGGGAGTATAAGGGCTGGAATCGCGTCGGGGGAGCAGGAGGGGGGAGCGTAGTGCTAGGGTTGCATAGGGGCTTGTAGATGGTGTGTGCCGGGCCTGCCGCCCTCGTAGCGGTTTCCCGATGAGTGTGCCGGGCTGCTGGGTCATACGGCTTTTCTGATGAGTATGCCGTGCCTGCCAGCCTAGTAGCGGTTTCCCGATGAGTGTGCCGGGCTGCTGGGCCATTGCAGCTTTGCGCTACGTATGCCGCGTGTCGGCTCCCGTAGGGAGCACCCCTCTGTGGCATGATGACCCTCCTTTGTTGTCTTTGGAAGCTCCGTAGGAGCGGCCCATGCGCCGTAATACCCAAATCGCGTCGGGGGAGCAGGAGGGAGTGGGGAGCGTACTGCTGGGGTTGCATAGAGGCTTGTAGATGGCGTGTGCCGTGCCTGCCGGCCTCGTAGCGGTTTTCCGATGAGTATGCCGGGCTGCTGGGCCACAGCGGCTTTGCGCTACGTATGCCGCTTGTCGGCTCCCGTAGGGAGCACCCCTCTGTAGCCTAATGGCCCTCCTTTGGTGTCTTTGGAAGCTCTGTAGGAGCGGCCCATGCTGCAATACCCAAATGGTCCAGCCAATACAGAAATCCGCTCTCAGTCCTATCTTCCCACGGACAGCCGGGACCACCCGCAAACGGACCACTGACCTTCTCTCCCTACAACCTACAGCCACCGCAGGCAGCGGACCAAGAGCCAAGCACTAAACACTACCCCAACAAAAAATCCCCCTCACGGATACCGCGAGAGGGATTCAATACTTTTCTCCGCTTCGGCCGCCTAGAGCCCGGAGTGGCTGGCGTCGGCGGTGGCGAGGATGCCGGTGGTAACCGGGGTTCCCTCGTCGAAGCGCATCATACCGGCGCTCTTGAACTGATCGCCAAGCTCCGTCAGGAGGTTTTTGCAGAGGCGCTCGGAGCTGAACAGGCCGATGGTGATTCTGAACGACGTCTTTCCTTTTTCCTCCGCTACCTGGGTAAGATAGACGTTCTCGAAGCCCTGTTCCAGCAGGCGCTGCTGAAGGGCGGTTGCCTCATCGAAATCGGCGGTGCGGGCGGTTTCCACGGCAAACCCGTGGGGGCGAATCGCGCGGCCGGTGAGATCGAAGGTGAGGGTGGATTTCTTATTGCCGCTCTCGCTGACCGAGTATGGCATCGGCTTTGTATAAATCTCGATACGGGCCGAGGCGGTTCCCTTGTCGCGGATACCGAGGCGTGCGGCGGCCTCCTCCGAGAGATCGAGCACACGGCCGCCGCAGAAGGGGCCGCGATCATTGACGCGCACCAGGACACCCTTGCCGGTGGCGACATCGACGACGCGTATCAGAGAGCCGAAGGGAAGCGATCGGTGCGCTGCGGTCATCTCGTTACGGTCGAAACGTTCTCCGCTTGCGGTACGGCGGCCATGAAAGCCGGGGCCGTACCAGCTCACGCGTCCGGAAACCGTCTTCTCGGGGCCAAGCTCCGCGATATACGAAGAATCGGTTTCCAGTTCCTCCGCCGCGATGGCGGTGTACAGCGAATCGATGTTCATCGTAAGCTGGGACGAAGCATCATCGAATACCGGGGGGCGAACATCGGCAGTGGCGGTCCAACCAGCGTACGAGCCAACTCCGACAGCGCTCATGATTCCGGCGGCGGCAATCGCCAGCAGGGTCCTGCGGCTACGACTGATGCCTGGAATTACCGTGTCATTCGACTTCAAGAGTTTCCTCCGCTTGATGTTCAACATATCATCTGCCCTCGCAAGGTCCTCTTTCGAGAGCGGACAAAGATAGGTTGAACACCTGGGCGGGGGGCTTAATTCTTGTTAATCGACTTTTCGTATATCCGGTAGCGTTTATAGATCTCCCCGTTCATCATCTGCGCCGCCCGGTTCATCATCGTATTATCCTCCAGCACCCACGAGGCTTCTCCTTCGGTGTAACCGTGCCCCCGGGTCATCCTTGTGCCGATCTCGTAGTAGAGCACCGCATCGATTCCAAGCCGCTGAAACCCCGGAATTACGCCCAATACAAGGATTCTGCCGCGGGTGATCTTCTTGCGGCGGAAGAGCAGCGCCCAGAGCGCCCCAAGGAGCGTCCCCCCGCGATTTCCGATGAGCGCCTGGTTGATATCGGGCAGGCCCAGGGCGAACCCAACCGGCTTCCCCTGGCGCTCGGCGATCATCACCAGATCCTCCTCGGCCACCTGCCTGAGGTCGGCCGCCAGGAAGTCGAACTCCTCATCGGTCATCTGCACGGCCCCCCAGTTCGGCTGCCATGCCATGTTGTAGATCTCCTTCAGCGTCGCCACGTCCCGCTTGAATGCCTCTTTTTCTTTGAATTTGACCGTTCTGATGGTCAGATCCTCCCGCTCTCGCACCAGACCCTGCACGCGCTCCAGCTTCGGATTCAGGAAGCCCTCCCGGGTAAGCCGGTAGGCGTAGAGATCTTTAACTTTCGTTAATGCAAACGCTTCCATTAACCCGCTGTAATATTTGGGGTTATAGGTCATCAGAATCTGGGGGGGATCATCGAATCCCTCCACCAGCAATCCCACCTCATCGTTGATGGAGGGGTTCACCGGGCCGCGCATCGCGCGCATCCCCCGCTCGGCCAGCCAGCGTTCCGCCGCCTGGAACAGGGCGTCGGATACGCGCCGGTCATTGGCCGACTCGAAGAACCCGAAGAAGCCGATCTTGTCGTTATGAATCCTGTTGTGGGCATTGTTGACGATGGCCGCGATCCGCCCCACCACCTTGCCGCCGTCGCGGGCCAGGAACATCTCCATCTCCGCGTGCTTGTAGAAGGGGTTGCGCTTCCGGTCGAGGAGCTTCTTGCGGTCGGCAACGATAGGCGGGACCCAGTGGGGATCGTCCTTGTAGATGGACCAGACCATCTTGATGAACGCGCGGAGATCGGCCGCGCTCCTGACGGGAGAGATGGTAATGCTCATGGATACAGAGAGAATGCTCCGTGCGATGACTATGAAGCGGGAGAAAGATCCGGGCGGGGCGAAAATACGATATAAATATGGGGGAGGGGGGAGATCTTGGATCGCAGCGTTCAGGAAGAGGCTAAGCGGCCGGTACTCCATGGTAGGGGATGATGGCGAGAAGGTCGTGATGATGCTGTAGCGATGGGGGCCGGCATCGCCGATAGAGAGCGTATCTATTATTATAGATATAGATATCGATGCGGAGAGATACCGGTCCGGCCGGCCTGAACCCCGGTCTGAACCCCGCTCCGGACTCCCGGACCCCACGCTCCCGAAGCCAGGCAGTTCATAGAAAAAAAAAGTAGCGCAGAGAAGACCTCTGCGCTACCCGTCGAATTCCGGATTATTGCGGCTCCCGTCCCTACCACATATGCCTCCACTGCAATCGCATCCGGTAGATCAGTTCGCCATCCTGTCCGGCGAAGCTCTGGCCCACGCTTTCAGCCGATTGCGCCTCGCGTTCAAGCTGCAGCACGAAGCTCCGGAGAGCTTTCAGATCCAGCAGCACCGAGAGGGGGAGATCGATGGTCACCGTTCCATTCCCCGTGGGGTTGGATATCTGCCCGCCGGCACGGATGATTACCCGCCCGAACTGGCTTACCACGTTCAGCTTCGCCTGGCTGATATCCCCCGGCGAGCCGCTCATATCCACATCAAGACTTCGGATGAACTCGGTGCCGCCCGCCAGGATATCGGTAAGGATGCGGCTTGCCACCGATGAGGTCCCCGATTCCAGCAGCGAGCTGCCGAGCGTGCCCACGCTGGTGCGGAGCGCATTGCCGGCTATCTCGTCGGCCGGGCGGCCGAACAGCAGTATCGATATCGCGTTCCGGTTTTTCGCCTCCTGGTCGGCCGATGTCGATGGCTGCCCGTCGATCATGTAATCCAGCCGTATCTCCAGCTGCTCCAGCGTCCCGGTGATATAGATGATAACCTGGTACTCGCGGAACGAGTTGTTGGTGCCGAGCGCCCGCGAGGTGTTCTCCGCCTTGATGCTCAGCTTGGTATTGTCGATCGGGCCGCTGAAGGTAAGGCTGCCGGTTGCGTCCAGCGTCTTCAGGAAGATGTACTTGGAGCCGGGCTGCACCGACACCGTGCCGCTCAGGTTCATCTCGCCGGCCAGATTGCGCTGCACCCGGAGGGTATCGCCATCGTTGGTAAGCTCGGCGCGAAGCTGCTCGATCGGGCTGAAGTCGATCGTCAGGAAGAGACGCTCGGCGATCGTGATATTCAGATCAAGCTGGAGCGCATCGGTGAACGAGCCACGCTCGCCGGTGGAGCGGGCCGGCACGCGGCGCAGGCGCTCCTGGGCCTCGGCGAACCGTTCCTCCAGCGATTCCGGAGGAGCCTCCGTATCGATGGTATCGGCTGCCGGTTCCGACGGCTGGTCGGAGCCATCCTCCGGAGCGGGGGGGCCGTAGCTTTCGGCTTCGAGCTGCCGCATCCAGTCGGCGTAATCCACATAGTTGACCACCTCGCTGCTCACCGATTCGGCCCCGCCACGTTCCATCCGCAGGTTGCCGTTGAGGATGGAGATATCGCCGGAGATCTTCGGGCGGTCCAGCGTACCGGTGAACTTCACCGGGCGCACGCCGCTTGCGATCACCAGATCGCCGTAGACGGTCTCGTTCACCGCCTGGGTGGCATCGCTCAGCACCAGCAGGCTGCTGGTATTCACCGTCAGGTCGATCTGTCCGAGCTGGAACCCGGCAAGATCGATGCTTCCCTTGACCGTGGCGCGTCCTCCGGGGAGCTCGCGCGGGTCGTTGCGGATCAGCATATCGTCGATCCAGAGCGTATCCTTCTCGAACCGGATGCGGGCATCGGCGTAATAGAGGATGTTGTTCCCCTCTATCAGGGCGCTGGCCCGGTGCAGCGCGCCACGGCCGGTATAGTTCAGCTTCGGCAGCTCGCCGGTCACATTGAAATCCAGGCTCGCCAGACCGCTCCGTATCTGTGCTCCGGAGAGGAACGGGGCAAGGAAGGCTATCGGCAGGCTGTCGGTATGCGCCTTGATATCCACCGGCCGGCCGGGGATGAGCCGTTCCTCCACCGACGAAAGGGAGAGATCCACCGGCAGGGTGTTGATATCCACGCGCGCGGTAAGATAGTTGGTATCTCCCAGCAGGCGGGGGTCCACTCCCTCGGCATTGACCGGGAAGAGGAGGTTGGAGATGCTGATGTTGCCGGCGAGATTCTTCTCCTTGTAATCGATTCCGGCCATGATATTGCCGATGAAGTTGCCGGAATAGCTGAGCGAATCCACCGCCAGCGACGCCCCTATCACCGGATTGGCGAGCGTGCCGTCCACATTCACTTCAAGTTCGCGCAGCCATCCTCCCATCTGGTCCAGCGGGCTTTCTCCTCCCATGAACTGGGAGAATCCCCGGATATATCCCTCGCTCGCGCGGATCTGCACGTTCTGGAGCTGTTCGCCCCCAACAAGGCTTCCCCGCACGCTGATGATCTCGGCGTTGTCGCGGCGCATCGCCAGCGAATCGATCCGCACCACATCCTCGCTCACCAGCGCCTCCACCACGCCCACGTTCCGCCAGCGCATTCTGTTCGGCAGACCCACGCGCACCGTATCCAGGCGGATGCGGTACCCCTCCGGGTCGGTGGTGTTCACCACGCCGTTGACCGCGAAGGACATGGAGTTGTTCACCGATGTGGCCCCGCGCACATGGAACGCCCCTTCGTCCAGCGTCACCCTGATGCGCGGTGCGTTCAGAGCGATGGCATTGAAGGTGGCCGTGGAATCGGAGCGGATCACCACCTGCGCGGTGGAGATATCCTCGATCCGTCCCGGCGCGATATTGCGCAGTTCGATGGCGATCTCGGTTGCCTGCAGCCGCATCTCGGTGGAATCCTGGCGGTAGAGGAAGTTCTCCATCATACCGTTGGCCGTAAGGCTGAAGAGCTGCGATGTGCCGCTGAGATCCCCGTGCAGTTCCCCCTTGGCCTCTATCTCGGCGCCATCCAGGAAGATCGCCAGCGGCGCGAGGTTCTTGATGTTCAGCGCATAGGTGGCCTGCACAGGTTTGCCGAACGGCAGGTCGCCTATCGCAAAGAGATCCTCCTCGCGATACTCCGCCTTCTTGCCGAGATATTCCACGATGCCGTTGATACCCTCTGCCACGCCGTTCACCACCGTGCTGAAATCCCAGCGGCCGGTCATATTGATATCGGCCAGGTTGGAGTTCAGCCGGAGCGTGCGGTTCTGCGCGCTGTCTATCGTCAGCGCCACATCGGCGCTGATGGGGGTGAAGGGCCTGTTGCCGGGGAGATCCGCCTCGGTCACGTTGATCGTGGCGGTTCCCTGCATCCGGTCCGGATCGAAGCTCACGCCGCTTCCGGCCACATAGAAGGTCATCCTGGTATCGGAGCTGCCGGGCATCACATCGGAGAGGGCGAACCGGCGTCCCTGGGCTATGATGTTGTAGCGGGGCACATCCTGGTTGCGCATATCCAGCCATCCCCCCAGCGTCAGCACCGGGTTGGAGGCGAAGATCGGGTTGCTCACCTGCGAGGCGGGGATGGGGCGGGAGAGGAGGGCCGCCACATTCTCGCCGGAGAATGCTTCCACGGTGCCGGGGGCCATCGCCAGGATGCCGCCCCTGTCGGCCTCGCCGGCGGGGCCGAGCGCGGCAAGGAGCGTATCCACCATGATGAACCCGTTATCGCGTACCGAGGCATCCACCACCAGGCGGCGGTAGCTCCGCTCCCCGACGGTGGTTCCCTCGGAGTAGACCCGCACCTCGCTGTTCAGCTCGTCCAGGCTCACGCCACGGCCGCTTGCCATCACGTTGCCGTTGAAATTGCTCTTGTACTGGGGATCGTTCAGCACCGGCGCCAGGTTGGCATCGGTCAGGGAGATGTTCGCATTGTAGCGCATCACATCCCCGCTCACATCCATCCAGGCGCCGCCCCGCGCGGTTCCCACCGCCGTGGTAAGATCCACCGCCGTATTGAACTGCTGCGGGAATCCGGAGAACTCCGCCAGCCGTATCTCCACCTCGCCCAGATAGGAGAGATCGGGGATGCTGAGTCCCGGAACATAGAGGGGCACATCGGCATAGGTGAGCTCGGAGTTCCGGATACGCGCGTCGATGAAGAGGCTGTCGGGATTATCCAGATGGCGCAGCCGCCCGTCGATGGCGATATCGGAATGGGTAAGGCCGAGCTGAAGCGAATTGATGGCGATATCGCCGTAGGTGCCCTCGGCATCCAGCTCAAGTGCCGGGCTGCCATCCAGGAACGCCAGGTCCGGCATGAACCGCTTCAGTTCCAGCGTGGAGATGCGCTCGGCATCCAGCACCAGCTTCACCGGATAGCGTCCCCACTCCTCCGGGCCGCGCACCTGGTTGGCGAAGAAGTTCGCCGAGTCGATCCGCGCATCCAGGTCAAGCAGCGTACGATCGGTCTCGATACGCAGATCCTCCACGGTGATGCCGGTGGTATCGATGGCGAAGTGCCCTGCAAGCTCTATCATCCTGATATCGGGGCGGGGCAGATCGAACGAGAGGTTCTGTATCCAGAACCCCATGTTCACCGGCTCTATCATGGCCCTGGCCGAGAGGTTGAAGTTCTCGACGTCGATATAGGAATAGTTCACGCTCCGCGCCACCGTATCGAATACCCGCTCGGCGGTGAGATCGGCCAGCGAGAGCGTGGCGTTTCTGATCTCGAGCGATTGCACGTCGATGGTGAAGGGGAAGGGGGTGCTCACCGAATCGGTAACGGGGCTCTGCTTGGTGAGCCTTGCGAAGTTCCAGACGCTGTCGCGCCGGTTCCGCACCAGATTGATGACCGGGTTGTGGAGCACCACCGAGGCGCTGATGAGATTATCGCGGAAGAAGGGGCGAAGCTGGTAGCGCAGATCGATCATGGGGGCATACACCAGCGTGGTGCTGTCGGCCAGAACCTTGACCTCATGGAGCGACAGGCCGGTGATGATATCGCCGGAGACCGCCCCCACCTCCACACGTCCCTGCAGTTCCTTGTTCAGGAGCTCCAGTCCCTTTGCGATACCCCACCGGCGTACCGGATCGAACTGCGTGAGCACGATGGCGACCGCGCAGAGAAAGGCCACTCCCGAGACCAGGAAGACCAGAAAGCGCGCGCCGAACCGGACAACTTTATTGATGGAGCGTATCATGTAGCGTTGGGCCATGCCAGAAAGATAGAAGAGGCCGGTCCCGGTTTAACGGCACGCGGGGAACGGATGCATGCTGCGATGATTCGTTCCCCGAAGTGGCGCGTGATGCCATCTAGTGGCGTGCGCGTTCTGCTGTTCCCGCATATGCGGCCAGGACTCGTTCGATGATGCCGGTGGTTGATCGTCCCGCGATCAGGTTGATCACCCGTACTTCCCCCCCGGCTGATCGCACAACATCCGAGCCAACTATATATCGTGGGCCATCAGCGGCCTCGGGGTCGTAATCGCCCCCTTTAATCAAGACATCCGGCCGTATCGCTTGTATCAGTTCGAACGGTGTGTCTTCAGAAAAAATAGTGGCGATGGATACCGCCCGCAGCGCCGCGATGATCGATGCCCGGTCATCCTCCGGCACCACCGGGCGAAGCGGCCCTTTCAGGCGGCTGATGGAGCTGTCGCTGTTGACCCCCACCACAAGGATATCCCCGAATGTTGCTGCCTCCTCCAGATAGCTCACATGCCCATGATGCAGGATATCGAAGCAGCCGTTGGTGAACACGATACGCTTTCCGCTGGCGCGGAGTTCCGAGCAGCGCCGGATGCAGTCTTCGCGGGAAAGAATCACGGGATTTACGATTTTCGATTGTAGATTTTCGATTGGGGAGGGGGGCCGCCCGTAGCCAATGGCCCGTCGCCGTTGGAGCCGAACCGCACGATGAGAGTGCAGCTTCGGAAACAACGACCACGGACCCATCACTACCGGCTACAGCCGCCGCAGGCGGCGGGCCGCTAACTACGATCCACTCCCTCCACGTTCTTGGCGCAGTCGCTCAGCAGGGCGCCGAGCAGCTGGGTGTGCTGCACCGGCACGGTGCCCACCTGTTCGCAGACGATGCCGGCGGCATGATTGGCGATCACCACCGCCTCCTGCATGGTGGCGCCGGCGGCGCAGGCGGTAGCCAGCGTGGCGATCACCGTATCGCCGGCACCGGAGACATCGGCCACCTGGATGGCCTTGGTGGGGACGCGGACCGGATCTTCGTTCCGGTGGGCCAGCATCATCCCCTCGGAGCCGAGCGTGAGGATCACATACTCGCAGGCCAGACGGCGCAGCAGCTCCCGCACCCCTTCCTGCCGCTCCTCGGGGCTCTTCAGCTTCTGCTGGAGCGCGTCCTCGGCCTCCTTGCGGTTCGGCTTGAAGACCGTGACGCCGGTATACTCGAAAAAGTTGTTGAACTTCGGATCGACATAGACCGGCACATCGTGGCGCCGCGCAAGCTGCACCATATGGGCGATCAGCTCCCGCGTGACCACCCCCTTGTTGTAATCCTGAAGGATCAGGGCGTCGATGTTCCGGATGTTCTCCTCCACCCGGTCCAGCAGCCCCTGGCGCACCTGCTCGATGATCTCGCGGCGCTGTTCGCGGTCCACACGTACGATATGCTGGCTCGATGCTATCACGCGGGTCTTCACCGTGGTGGGGCGCATCGGGTCCACCAGCATCCCTTCGTCGCTGATGCCGAGACCTCCCAGGAGATCACGGAGCTGGCGGCCGGAGCTGTCGTTGCCCACCACGCCGAGCAGCAGCGGAGAGGCGCCCAGCATCACGAGGTTGTAGGCCACATTGGCCGCGCCGCCGGGGTATTCGGTTTCCTCCTCGATATCCACGATCGGTACCGGTGCCTCCGGCGAAATACGGGAGACCGTACCACGATAGTAGCGATCGAGCATCACGTCGCCGACAACGGCGATACGGCGTCCCAGAAAATTGTCGAGGATCTGGGTGATTCGGGTTTCGGAGAGTGTCATCAGAGAGAGTTCGCTGTTGAAAAGGGGAGAGATGCCGGCCGTATGATATGCCGCGCCTTCCGAGGCGGCCGCTCCCCTGGCGTTTGCCGCGTCGAAAATACGGAGGATGACCTGGATATTTGCGTTCACCCTACTGTAACACCTTGCCGCCAGGTTGGTTAGTGGTTCAGCAAGGTAACCGCGAATCTACGCGAATCTTGGTGGACGGTTTCGGGGCGTTGGTTCGTGATGCTGTATCGGAGCCCTGAAATCTGCGCTAATGAGTACCGCGAATCTATGCGAATCTTGGTGGGCGGTTGCGGGGCGTTGGTTTCTGATAGGCGTCGGAGTGTGGAAATCTTCGCCAATGAAATAGGGAGAGTGGCTGCGAACGCTGGTGGATGGTTCCGGGGCGTGGTTCGTGATGGGCGCCGGAGTTTGGAAAACTTCGCTAATGACTACCGCGGATTTCACTTAGTGGAGCCACTCGCTGTGTGGTGATGGCTCCCGTAGGGAGCACCCGTCTGTAGCTATGGTGTCAGTGTTTTCTTCGGAAGCTCCGGAGGAGCGGCCCATTCCTCTGACGTGCGTTACGTCATACTCAACTGAAATCCGCTCTACGTACCTACGGATACGTTCCCCGAGATTATCGGTACTGTTCTACCCTTCGCACGGAGTTCCACTCCGTGCGCGACCGTAGCAGCAGGAGTCGCCGGGTGGAACTCCGCGACATCACAACAACGGAATCTCAGATAACGTTTGCCGAAGTACGTGAGTTTCAAGCCGTACCAGCCCTCCCCCGACATAACAAAGCCCCGGAGAAGATATCGCCGGGGCTTTATTCTTTTTCATGCTCCTTGTATCCGGGATCAGCCCAGATAGGCGCGAAGTGCCTTGGAGCGGGAGGTATGGCGCAGGCGGCGGATCGCCTTTTCCTTGATCTGGCGTACGCGCTCGCGGGTGAGCTGGAAGCGCTCGCCGATCTCCTCCAGTGTCAGGGAGTGCTCGCGGTCCAGACCGAAATACAGGCGGATCACCTCGGCCTCGCGCTCCGAAAGGGTGGAGAGGGCGCGGCGAACCTCGATCTTCAGCGATTCGGACATCAGCCCGGTATCCGGGGCCGGCTGCGATTCGTTGGTCAGAACGTCCAGCAGGCGGTTGTCCTCTCCCTGGGCGAACGGCGCATCCACCGACAGGTGACGCCCGGAGATCTTGATGGTGTCGGCCACTTCCGACATCGTCATATCGAGCTCTTCGGCCAGCTCGGCTGCGGTTGGCTCGCGCTCGAACTGCTGCTCCAGCTCCGAGAACTTCTTGCCGATCTTGTTCAATGCGCCCACGCGGTTCAGCGGAAGGCGGACGATACGGGACTGCTCCGCAAGTGCCTGGAGGATCGACTGGCGAATCCACCACACAGCATACGAGATGAACTTGAATCCTCGCGTTTCATCGAAACGCTTGGCGGCCTTGATAAGGCCCAGGTTCCCCTCGTTGATGAGATCGCCGAGCGACAGTCCCTGATTCTGATACTGCTTTGCCACCGACACCACAAATCGGAGGTTGGCCTTGGTCAACTGCTCGAGAGCACGTTCGCCATCGGCTCCGCCCCGCTTGATCCGCTTGGCAAGCTCGATCTCCATCTCCGGAGTCAGCAGTTCGACTTTGCCGATTTCCTGAAGATAGCGATCCAGGGACTGGCTTTCACGGTTTGTATACTGCTTGGTTATCCGCACAGGAACACCTCAACAAATGATTCCACAAGAGTAACTGGTAACGAAAATTTCTCTGCTCCGGGTGCCGGCGCCAGGCCGGATCGGGGGCGATCCGTGCAGGGGGCACTCATCGGAACAACGTACCGGGAGGAAACCGGCCATCCTACCCCGGCCATCCCACCTCGCACAGTGCAGGGGACGCGCTCTGCTAACGTGCAACAGGAGCCTGTGGTTGCACAGGCTCCCTCTCGGGGGCTTCCATTGTTATTGCACACATCAGGCAGGGCGTTGTTACCCCGGAGACGTTGCAAGGGTAGACTTAGCGTAACGCGACAAGCGCCTCGTTCATCGAGACGCCCTCGGGAATGCGGCGTATCGCCGTTGCTGCAATCAGGTGCAATCCGGGAATGTCGGAAAAATCTTTGAGATATGCGTCGGTTACCAGCGGCAATTTCGATTCTATTGCCATTGCTGCGACGATAGCTGTCCGATGACCTCGTACAGCCCCTTGTGACGTAAGTACTCCGCCTATTGTTTTAGCATAGCGGCTGCTGGCCCCAAGAATCTTCAGTCCGAAGAGCGCATGTTCCACCGTGCGGCGCTCCGGCTCATCCCGGGCGGCCCCGTAGATTTCGGCGGCATGAAGGAAGGTCGTGTAACATGTAACGCTCTGCAGCAGCCGGCGCAGCAGCGGCTGTTCTCCCGGCGGTGAGACCAGATATTCCACGATCAGGTCCGTTTCCACGAGGATGCCGTTCATGCTCGCTCCGGGAGGAGGGGAGGAAGAATCCCGCGCAGGCGGCCGGCAAGCTCCCCCTCTGCGGCGCTCCCCTCCGAGCCAAGCACCACGGTTGCCACATCCCGGTCGAAGCGCTGTGCCGCCGCCACCCGGTCTATCGTTTCCGGGCCGATTCCCCGCACCGCAAGCCGCGCCTCCTCGTCGGCGGCCGTGGTGATCGCCACGCGTAGCCGTGTGATCCCCTTGTGCGCCAGCCGCGACGCTATCTCCTCCGGCAGCTCGATCCGCCCGTCGCGCGCATCGGCGAAAAACTCATAACGAAAGCTCAAGGGATGTTCGATTGACGATGTTGGATTTTCGATTGGGGAGAACGTCCGTAGTCAGTCGTCCGTGGTCGCTATAACGGATGCCCACAACCACCAGGACCTTCAGGTATAACGACCACGGACCAAGAACCAAGTACCTACAGATATGTTTTCTGAGATTCTGAGGGTTGTTCGCGCGGAGTTCTACTCCGTGCGCGACCGTAGCAGCAGGGGGCGCGGAGTCAAACTCCGCGACAACACCGAAGAAGAACCTTAGAAAACGTTCTCCCAGGTGCTTAAGCTCTAAAACCTGAGCGCTCCTCGCTACTATCTACAGCCGCCGCAGGCGGCGGGCTAAGATCTAAGCACTATGAACGAAGCACTACCTGCTGGAATTTCCCGCCATCGACCGTGCGATCGCCGCGCGTGCGGCGGCGGCGGTGCCGCTCAGGGGGCGCTTCCGCCTGGTCTCCAGCTCGTGCGAGATCCGGATGGCCTCATCGGCGCCGGTGATATCGCCGCCACGGAAGAGGATGATGGCGCGGTAGATCTCCGATTCGGCGCTGCGGGGCGTCCCCTCGGCGAACAGGGCGTGCACCGTTTCAGGGTCGGAAAGGAGGGGGCTGTTGTTGACGATCTGTTCCTGGAGGAACCGGGCATACGAGAGGGTATCGGCGCCGGAGGCCGAGCGCACCGCCTGCACCACGAGCGTATCGGAGTAGATCCGCTCCGCCGCATCCACGAAGAACAGGAGCTTGAAGCTGTATTCCCCCTCGGCCACGCGGTTGGAGCCCTCCGAGGAGAGCATCACGATCCGCTCGCAGGAGCCGGCCGTGCGGGGGAAGAGGATGCTGTCGGTAACCTCGCGGAATCCCCAGCCGAGCTGCGCGCCGGGGGCATCGAAGAAGAATGGCTGCCCCTGGAACGGCTCGCAGGTGCGGCTGTCGGCGATCTTCAGGCGGAGAAAGAAGGGGGAGCCGATATGGAAGCGGATCGTATCGGAGCGCCCCTCGGCCGGCTCCACAGTGATTCTGGCGGCCCCCCAGGCCGGCGGCGGGTCCGGCAGCTTCGGGCGTTCATCCTCCTCCTCCTCTTCCTCCCGTTCCCGCTCGCGTTCCCGTTCCATTTCTCTCGATTCGGTTCGCTCGGATGAGCCCCGGGAGCCGGAGCAGCCGGCCATCGGGAGCGCCAGCAGCAGGGGGAGGATCAGGGCAACCAGCGCCGTCTGCAGCAGGATGGGGGAGGCCCAGGAACTATTACGAACGGAATTCAGCATAACGCGTTGATAACGTTTGACTTTGGTCGGCAAGGAGTCTATTTTCCCAAGCGATGACAGGTTCACAGCTAACCAGATTCACAACCCTCCGCCGGGCACCGTTGAAACAATTGGCCCGGGTACCGGCCACGTCCCTCTCCTCCTATCTCCGTCCCCTCGTGTTGCTCGCTCCAGGGAGCGACAAACAAGCTAAGAACTTCCCACTATTTGTCTCACTGAATAAATTGGAGCAGCGCCTATGTTCATAACATTTGAAGGGATCGACTGCTGCGGCAAGTCAACGCAGGTGCGCCTGCTGGCCGAACGTCTGGAACAATCAGGACGGGACGTACTGCAGTTGCGGGAGCCGGGGAACACCCGGTTGTCGGAGCATATCCGCGAGATCCTTCTGAACAAGGAGTTCATGGAGATGAACGAGCGCACCGAGCTTCTGCTGTTCGCGGCAAGCCGCGCGCAGCTCGTCGGGCAGGTGATACTGCCGGCGCTCGAACAGAATAAGGTAGTCATCTGCGATCGTTTCTACGATTCCACGGTCGCCTACCAGGGCTATGGGCGCCAGCTTCCGCTGGAGGATATCACCCATATCAACCGGATCGCAACCCAGGATCTGGTTCCGGACATGACCTTCTTCATCGATATCTCGCCGGAACTCGCCTTCGAGCGTTGCAAGGATCGCCTTGCCTCCGACCGCGACCGGATGGAGGAGAGCGGCGTTCGATTCTACGAGCGCGTAATCAACGGCTATATGACGCTCGCGCAGCAGGAGCGCGGCCGCTTCTATGTGATCGATGGCAGCCGCACCCCCGCCGAGGTGCTCTCCACCATCTGGCGCCTGGTGCAGGAGAAACTTCCGGAGTTCGAGAACCATTCCCCATCGCGATCGGGGGGGGACTCGCTCGATCTGGAGAGCATTCTCCCCAGCTACGAAGAGAATTCGATCATGATGTAACGGCCCGGCCGAACCCATGGTCCCCGGGAGCCGACACCGAAATCAGAACCGCCCGGCCGCGTTTGCAGAGTGCTACCGCAGCCGGGCGTTTTTTGTGTCGCCCCGAAACCGTAACATGTGATGCCGGCGGGGGTCATAGGCATTGACGATTGCCGATGCACGAGCGGGGTGGCGCGTGGAGGAGCTGGGAGAGAGGGAGATGCGGAGCTGGCAGATAGATATAACGTTCGATACAGAGCCGATCGTTGGTGGCAGGGAGAAGAACGTGGCCGGCGCATGGAACCGCCCACGCTGCGCGTTACGACTCCCGGTCTCCCATCCCCCGGACCCCTATCCTTGATCCATATGCGAGCAGCGTTTACAGCCGGTACTCTTCTCAGCGTTCTTCTTCTGTTGCCTGTGGCCGCCCGCGCCCAGGTGATCGCCGATGCGGTGGTGGCGGGGGTGGAGATAGGATCGGGCATGTACCTCGGAGAGTTCAACAGCCTGCAATACCAGGGCTCCCTCTCGCCGCATTTCGGTTCCGATTTCGGCGTTACCCTCCGGTATAATATCGCCCCGTCGTTCTCTCTGGTCGGCGCGGTGGGAATCACCAATCTCTCCTACGGCATCAGCGAGGCCAACCGCACCCGCTACGCCTCCAATTTCTTCGGTCCGGCCGGAGCGGCCACCTATCCCGGAAGCGATGTGGCGATCACCGAGGAGAACAACATCGGCATCAACCGCTATATCCTCTTCGCGCGCAGCCATTTCTTCCCGGAATCCCGTCTGGTTCCCTATTTCACGCTCGGACTCGGCTTCATCAGCTTCGACGTCACCAACGACAGCAACCAGATCCTCCCCCGGAATCTCACCGGCGAATACGACGATCTGGTGATGGTGATGCCGCTGGGAGGAGGGGTGGAATATCACTTCAGCGACCGCTTCGGCATGTATCTGCAGGGTCTCTTCTATGTGAATTCCACCGATTACCTGGATGGTTATGCGCACTTCCTCGATTTCGAGGCGGGGGAGGGGGGAAGCCCCGGTCCGGGAAGCACCGAGACCCCGCCCGATTATTTCGCTACCCTCTCGCTGGGCGCCTCGATAACGCTCAGCTATCCGGAGGATAACCGGCCGGAACCTCCGCCGCCCCCCGCTCCGCAGCAGCCGGCCGCGCAACAGCCCCAGCAGCAGCCCCCGGCCACCGGGGAGCAGCCGGAGCCGCCCCGTACGCCGGAGCAGGCCCCCGATACCTCCATGTATCAGTCGGAACCTCCGGCCGATACCGCCGCCCCGATGGCGGAGGCCGATCCGGGAAATACCTCCCCCGACACCGATGGCGATGGCCTCAGCGACGAGCAGGAGCGCTCCCGCTATATGACCGATCCTCTCAGTGCCGACAGCGACGGGGATAATCTGGGGGATGCCGATGAGATCTTCCGCTATAATACCAGCCCGAACAACCCCGATACCGATGGCGATGGTCTTACCGACGGCGCCGAAGTGATCGTCTACAACACCAACCCGCTGGCCGCCGACAGCGATGGCGATGGCCTGCGCGACGGGCAGGAGATCAAGCTCTACAAGACCGATCCCCTCGATACCGATACCGACAGCGATGATCTCAGCGACGGCGTGGAGGTCACCCGCCTCTTCACCGATCCGCTCAATCCCGACAGCGACGGCGATGGCGTGCCGGACGGCATCGACCAGTGCCCGAACCTGAAGGGAGACCCCGCCAACCAGGGATGCCCGAGCGGGATGTCGCCGGCCGATTACAGCGAGCGTATCCGCCAGAGCGGCCCGCTGCGCGGCCTCCCCGAGACCCCGATGGAAGGGGATAGAACCGATTTCGCGGGGATCTATTTCCGGGTCAACAGCGACGATTTCGATCTCTCCCGTCCGGAGACCTCCAAGAACCTGAGCCGCCTGCTCAGCTATCTGCGCCAGTGCGAGGATATCGGGGTGGTGGTGGAGGGGCATACCTCGTCGGAGGGGAATTCTGCCTGGAACCAGCGCCTCTCGGAACTGCGTGCCCGCCGCGTGCGGCAGTGGCTGCTTGCCAACGGGGTGGCGCCGGAGAAGATCCTCGGCACCATCGGCTACGGCAGCCCGCTCCCCCGCGTTCCGGAACCGACCGAGGGGAATGTGCCATCTTCGCTCCTGGAGCAGATCCGCAAGCAGAACCGCCGCATCACCACGCTGGTGCGGGAGCCGTGCCGGTGATTTTCGATTTTCGATTTCGGATTTTCGATTGGGGGGGAAGGTGCAGTGGGGGATGGGATGCGATAGTATCATCCGAGCTGCGGGTTAATGCATCACGCAAAGCCGCGAAGGCGCAAAGGGACGCAAAGAAGAAGACAAGCCAGAATGGAGAGGAGAAGGCAGAATGGAGGAGAGAGGTTCATCCCTTTCTCCTTCCAGTGTTCTATGACGGTACTATCCTCTCGTCTTCGCGTTCTTGGCGTCTCTGCGGCTTTGCGTGATATTCGGTTTGCTACGGCTCCCTTCCGCTCCTGAAATCCCCTTCCACCCCCCCCCACACGATCACCTCCCTCTCCCTCCCAAATCGAAAATCGGCAATCGAAAATCTAAAATCCCCC